>JACZRV010000087.1 GCA_022574555.1 SAR324 cluster bacterium | reverse complement strand
GATAAAAACAAACCAGAACCAGTCGTACCGGGCGAAGTGTTGGAGCTCAAGCCTCGCTACGACGCGGATCGAAAGCGGATCCCAGGGGCCATGAACCGCTGCGCGGGCAATGGCTGCTTCGATGCCGAGGAAGAGATCCCATGCAACCGCATGGTACGCATCGCCGGGATGAATCACACCCGAGGACCCGGGTGCTTCCTCGAAAACTTGTCGCATGGGGCAGAGCATTCGGCCCATATCGCCAAAACCATCCCTTATTGGACCCGCTACTTCAGAGAGTTCGCTGGTTTCGATCTCGATACCAAATACGGACTGCCCTTTAATAGCTGGTACGAGTGCCGGGGTGGCGAACACCATCGATGCCTCTCGTACGGTGCCGGAGGCATCCGGTACGACACAAAGACCCACACCGGCACCGTCAATCCTTACGACGCGGTTTGCGGGAACGTGCACTTTGCCCCCAACGGCCGCCAGCACTACGACTTGAATGGACCGGACACCGTTCAAACCAGCTGCACCCACTTTCGCGACGGCACCGGCGAAAAGGAGGCATTCTCCACAGCCGATTTCTCGCAGTACAATACCCTCGCGGGGGACTGTATGGGCCCTTTTTTGGTCTGGTGGTGGCAGAACATGCCAGGTCTCGACAACACATCACTTGATGACGATGGTGCTCCCATGCTGAACTGGCTCCCATTCCTCTACTACTGATGAATGAAGCGTCGCTCCGCCCAGACTTCGGCGCTTGCGCCGCGCCCCCGCTCCACCAGACCGCGTTTCTGACCCTGGACTCGTCCCTTCCCAAACATTGGCGGTGGATTATGGGACCACCGCCGGTTGCGCAACGGCACCAGTTATTGCACGATGGCCCGATTTCGAGGCTCGGCCGTGGAATAAGTTACGGGCGGCCCAGGCTCCATTGAACACGCTGGTGTCAGCCGGCATCGCTGCGCTGGGCGATCGACCACGGACGCGGGAGGTGAACCATGCCCAAAAAAAACGCCGTATACGCCCAATCGGGTGGAGTGACCGCGGTCATCAACGCCAGTGCTTACGGCTGCATCGAGGCGGCCCGGATATCCGCAGTCATCGATGACATCTACTGCGGCGCGGACGGGATCAACGGCGTCCTGGAGGAACGGTTGATCGATCTGCGAGGCGAATCGCCCGAGCATCTCGCCGCCTTGCGCCATCTGCCGGCGGGCGCGTTCGGGTCGTGCCGGCGGAAGCTGAAGGACCTGAAGGGGGATCGCGCCCATTTCCAGCGGATTCTCGACGTCTTTGCCGCCCACGACGTGCGCTATTTTTTCTACAACGGCGGCAATGACTCGATGGACACCGTGGCCAAGTTGCACCAGTTTGCCGGCGATCACGGCTACGATCTTCAAGTGATCGGCATTCCGAAGACCATCGACAACGATCTTCCGGTCACCGACAATAGCCCCGGGTTCGGCTCTGTGGCCAAGTACAACAGCGTGTCAATGCTGGAAGGCAGTCGCGATATGGAATCCATGCACCGCGATTCCACCAAAGTCTTCGTGCTGGAAACCATGGGACGTCACGCAGGCTGGATCGCCGCTTCGACCGGACTGGCCTCCCGCGATGACCGGGACGGACCCCACGTCATCCTCCTTCCCGAAGTGCCTTTCGACAAGGCTGACTTCCTGCAAGCTGTCGAGCGCGTTGTCTCAAGACATGGATATTGCGCGGTGACCGTCTCGGAAGGCACCAAGGATCGGGAGGGCCGGTTCCTCTCCGAAAGCGGCGGCAAGGACGCGTTCGGCCATGTCCAGTTGGGCGGCGCAGGCCAAGTGGTGCAGGATCTGGTGAAACAGGAACTCAAGCTGAAGGTGCACGGCGCCGTGCTTGACTACTGCCAGCGCTCCGGGCGGCACCTGGCCTCCGCGGTGGATGCCGAACAGGCCCAGGCCTGCGGCCGCAAAGCGGTGGCACTTGCGGAAGAGGGAATGAGCGGCGTGATGGCTACCATCCAACGGGACGGGGACGATCCCTACCGTTGGTCGCTGGGTCATACCGATGCATCCAACATTGCCAACAAGGAGAAAACGCTCCCGGCGGAATACATCCGCGAGGACGGATATCACATCACCGATGGATTCCGCCGTTATTGCCTGCCTCTGATCCAAGGCGAGGAATACCCCCCCTACCACGATGGGCTGCCGCACTATCCGCGCCTGAAACGCGAGCTTCTGCCTGCCAAGCTGCCCACATACGAGTAGGCTCAGGCCCATGCAACCTTCCCGGCTCGAATTCAATCCCATGACGAGCGGAACCCACCCGCGCATTGAAACGGGCTCTGCAGTCCGGTTGGCAGTGAACCGCCCGCCGTGCCGTTCGTCATGCCGCCCGATGACGAGGGACGCAGGCTGCAATCGTGGTGGATTCCAGTGAAAATCCTGGTGCTGGGAGCCGGTACCTGGGGCATCACCCTTGCCGGCCAATTGCACGGGAATGGCCACCAGGTGCGGGTTTGGGAATACGCACCGGAGGTGGTGGCGGAATTACAGAGATCACGGCGCCATCCCAAGCTCCCCGGCGTAGAGATCCCCGACGGAATCGAATTCACGACCGAGATCCGAACGGCGTCGTCGGGCATGGAGACGGTCGTCTGTGCCGTACCGGCGGGACACGTGCGCGAGACCTTCCGCGGGTTGGCCGATGGCGGATACAGCGGGCAAATGGTCGTGATTTGTTCCAAGGGAATAGAAGATGGCACCCACGCGCTGCTGTCGGAAGTGGTATCCGACGTGCTGGGGGCGGCATCAAAGGGCCGCATCGGGGTCCTGTCCGGGCCGAGTCACGCCGAGGAAGTGAGCCGGCAAATCCCGACCGCCGTAACGGCGAGCGCCGAGGACATCGCCCTGGCCGAGCGGATTCGCGATCTGTTCATGACCCCCACCTTCCGCATTTATACCCAGACCGATCTGGTGGGTGTCGAGTTGGCCGCGGCGCTGAAAAACGTGATTGCCATCGCCTGCGGGATCAGTGACGGGCTCGGCTTCGGCGACAACTCCAAGGCCGCGTTAATGACGCGAGGACTCTCGGAAATCGTACGGCTCGGCATCCATCTGGGTGCACGGGCGGAAACCTTCTACGGCTTGGCCGGTATCGGCGACCTGATGGTGACCTGCATGAGCGGCCATAGCCGCAACCGCAATTTCGGCTACCACCTCGGCCGGGGGCTTACCACCAACGAGGCCCTGGAGCAAGTCGGGATGGTCGTGGAAGGCTACTACACGGTGCGCGCCGCCGCCGAATTGGCCGTTGAGCACGGGATCGAAATGCCCATCACGGTGGGTGTGGGCGACGTGGTCTTCAAGGGCCTGCGGCCGCTTGAAGCAGTTTCCGCGCTGATGATGCGCGACCCAAGAAGCGAAATGGAAACGTGACCCGGCAGGGCACGGCCCATATGGCCCACACCGCGTTCGCGGCACCGGTCCTATCGCGAGCGTCCCACAGGAGCCCAGCGCGGGCGCGTACCGAAGAATCGGTGCGTCGCATACCGGACGTTTGACGGACCGATATTGGCGATCATGCGGCTGAGCACCGCTTCAATTGATTTTTGATTTATCGGTATCGGGGTCGAAGCTTTTCAGGATCGCCTTCCACCGATCCTCTTCATTCTCTGCGCTTTCACCTTCACCGAATTCCCGAAGTTGGCTCTGTTCGATCTTACTCTTTTCCAGAACGTGGTTGGCGACGAATATGGGGCTCGTCGTCCGCAGTGCCAGCGCAATCGCGTCGCTGGGCCGAGAGTCGATGGCGTAAGTCTGCTGGTTCAGGAAGAAATAGATACGCGCGAAGTAGGTGTTATCGACCAGGTCCACCACGTCGATACGGTCCACCAACGACTTCGTGACGTCGAAGAAATTGCGCAATAGATCGTGGGTCATCGGCCGGTTGGGCTCCACACCCTCCATCTTCATGGCGATGGAGTGGGCTTCGAATATGCCGATCCAAATAGGAAGCAAGGCCCCGCTGGATTCATCCTGAAGCACCACGATGGGGGAGTTGGTGTTCGGATCCAGCACCAGGCGGTAGACCTTCATCTCAGTGTAATCGGGGCGTTGCTCCATGATTTGCAACCTTTCCCACTAATGAGAACTTTCGTGTCGCAATAATTTCCACGGGCACCAGATCTCCCGGTGCCGCTTCGCAATTTACTACAGCCGTCGATTTATTGCCACGCGTGCGACCGATAATTTCTCCCGGATGCCGGGGATGCCAACCTTCCACTAACACTTCTTGTACGCTGCCAACCAGTCTACGGTTCCTATCACAAAGAATTGATTCGTGTAAATTCAGCATTCGCTCGAGGCGAGCCGCCTTCACGCTTTCAGCTACTTGCCCCGGCAAGGATGCCGCAGGCGTGATGGAACGCGGGGAAAATTTGAAGGCGTACAAGTGATCGAAACGCACCGCGGCAAAGACGCTCAGGGTTTTCTCGAAGTCGGCATCGCTTTCACCGGGGAATCCCACGATAATATCCGTGGAAAATGCCATTCGCGGGACCAGCGAGCGCACCATCTCGATTTTTTTCAGATAACTCTCGATCGTATGATTGCGGTGCATCGCCTTCAATATTGCGTTTGACCCTGACTGGAACGGCAGGTGCAAATGTTCGCAAAGTTTGGGTAGAGACTGATGCGCTTGTGCCAGCCGCCGATTGAAATCCTTGGGGTGGGGCGAAGTGTAGCGAAGGCGGCTCAACCCCGGCAGATCGTTGAGCAGGCACAGCAGATCGACGAAGTCGGTGCCTTTGGCTTTGTAGGAATTGACGTTCTGACCGAGCAAGGTGATGTCCCGCGCGCCACGCTCGACCAGTGCCTCAGCCTCCTGGACGATGTTCTGGGGTTCCCGGCTGACCTCCAACCCTCGGGTATAGGGCACCACACAAAACGTGCAAAAATTATTGCAGCCCTTGGTGATGGCGATCTGTGCTTTGGGTGCCGTGGTCTGCGCGCCTACGGGGCCGTCAACCACAGGGCCGTGCTCGTCTCTGAAATGGGGGGATTTCCGTTCATGGGCGGCGATGCCCCGTCCGGGGACAGCCGTGTGCCACCCACCCATCGCTTCGGATGGGATGAAATTTTGCACCTTGACCTTGCGCGAACGCCATTCCGTACGTACGACTTTGCGGCCAGATGCCACGTCACGAAGCATTTCGGGCAGTTCGAACAGGTTGTCCGTTCCGAAGACCAAATCAAGCACCGGAGCGCGATCCAGCATCCGCCGGCCATCCTGTTGCGCCACGCATCCACCGACGCCGATGACCACATCGGGCCGCGCCTTCTTGATCCTCTCATACCTGCCCAATAGGCTGTATACCTTGTTTTCCGGTTTTTCCCGGATGGCGCAGGAATTGATGAGGATCAGGTCCGCCTGCTCAGGCGTGTTCACGGCATGGTAATTCTCCGCGCGCAGCACCTCCAACATCTTAGAAGTGTCGTAGTCGTTCATCTGACACCCGAAGGTCTGGATGAACACACCTTTTGGATTCGACCTAGCGCCGAAATTCGCTTCATGTTCCGTGTCCAGCGGCGCGTTCATGATAGCCTCCATGGGACCTTTCGAGATGGGTTGCGCGTCGAATTCTGATCAACAGATTCTATAGTGGGCCGCAGCTCGGGTAAAGTACAACGATATTGCGCGCGGATTGCCGCTGACCAGGCCGGAAATACACTCTGCGGGCGGGAACCGCAGACACGACAGGGGCTGCAATGGCAGGCTCGAGAGAGGTGCAATTTGCTGGGTGCGTAAGCCGTGATCCATGACGGCGGCAAACCCTCGGGAGGACTCGCGGGTCGGAACCTATTGGTTGCCGATGGCGCCGTGGGGCCATACCTGATGGATATGGGCGGCGTCGGGGCGCCCGCCGAAGCGGCTAACATCTCGCAGCCGGAAAGGGTGGAGACGGCCCACCGCGATTACCTGGCAGCCGGCGCCCGCTTGATCCGCAGCAACACCAGATACGCCAATCGGATCGCGCTGGCCGCCCATAATCTCGACGACCGGTGCGAGGCGATCAACAACTCGGGCATCGCACTGGCCCGCCAGGCGGCAGGATCAGACGGCGTGGTGATGGGCAGCATCGGCCCCATCGATCCCGCCGAGGCTGCCGCACCCGAACGGGAGCGGGCTTATAGCGAGCAACTGATCTTCCTGTCGGATGTCGGCGCCGACATCTTATTGCTGGAGCATTTCACCGGACTGGAGGAGGCATTGCTGGTGGCGCGGTGCGCCAAAAGGGTGAGCGACGCACCGGTCCTGGCCCAAATGACCTTTTCCGATCGGGGCACGACAGCCGACGGTTGTGCGGCAGAGGTCTGTGGTGAAAAGCTCTTGGAGGCAGGTGCCGACGCCCTTGGTGTGAGCTGTACGCCCCGCGGGAAATCCTTGGCGGCGATCGTGACGACTCTGCTCACATTCGGGGTGCCCACAAGCGTCATGCTTGGAGTGCCGCACCAGAGCGCGCCATTCCAAGCCCGTGACCGGCATGAGGATTCGCAGGGAGTGGACCGATTCGCGAATCCGCTGATCGAGCTGGCTGGTCAGGGTGTGGTCATCGTAGGTGGATGTTGTGGGGTGGCTCCGGAGCATATCCTGGCGCTTGCCGGACGGCTTGGGTAATCGTCGTCCGGCGCCGCGAATCGCGGTTACACCCCGAGCGTTTTTCAGCCTTCGCCAATTTCGGCCGGACTCGGTGCAGGCGGTTTCCGGGGCCGGTAGCGGATTGGAGGCGCCGGTGCGGGTACCGTACAGGCAGGGCAGACTTCCCGGATTCGGGCTGCGGCGGTACTGGATCGCGTGAGCACCAGATGCACGTTTTCCAGAAGAGGCAGATAGGAAAGGTGCGCCGCCAAATCCCGTTCCCAGGATTCGATCTGATCGATTGAGGGCTGGCCGCGTGGATGCGCGCTCAAGGGTGTTCCCCTCATCGAAAGCGCTTCGATCCACAAATCTTGCAGAGAGCCGTTGTCCATATCGGCGACGGTCAACAGGAGATCGAATTCACTCCGGTATCCTTCCGAACCGAATTCTTCGGCGGTAATGGCAACCCAAGCGACCGGAAGGTTGAGTGTGCGTTGCCACTGATTCGATATACGCCGGGCCATAGCCACCAAGCCGGGGTGGTCTATGGTCACAATACGGAGCGGCAAGTCCAGGGCCGGCAAGCTGAGCCAAGTGCGGCGGGCCTCTCGCGGATTCCAGGTCAGGCCTGCCGCGGGCTCGCGCAGCGCGGTATTCCCCCGAGGCAAAACGGCTTGGAAGATTGCACGCGCAGTCCGGTATTCCCCCGGGGCAAAGATGCCGGTCAAATCTTCGCGGTTTACCGCCTGGGATAGGGCGCGTATGCGCTCTGGGCCCAAGACGGCCACAAGACCGGGCGAGGGGAGCACGGCGATCTGTTGCGTTCCGGATTCCGAACCCCAAATCAAACCCCGCTCGCGGCTGATGCGGCCAGCGAGCAGCGCTACATCGGCCCCTTGCAAGATCAGAATATCGATACGCCCCCGGAGAAAATCGCGCCACATCGGTTGGGGTTCCCGATAGCCATCCACGATCATTTGGCCCCCGTCGCGCCCCGCAATCGTCATTCGATACGCGCGGCGGTCGTTCCTTTTTTCCAGCCACACACCGGCCGGCCAGGAAGGGCACGCCCCACCCAAGTCGGACGATGGGCCCCAGTCGGCACGAGGGATCAGGGTGCTGCCCTGTAAACGGCTGGCCCAAAAGGGATCGCCTCTCGACCGCCGCAGGAGATGGCCCCGTTGTGGAGCGTACGGTGGATCGCTTGACGAATCGGCGAAGTTCCCCGACCCGCCAAGTTCGCGTCCGATCTCCCTTGCAACGGTGGCCCGCCAGTGAGCCAGGGGGTCGTAGGCTACGGGTCGGCGAAAATCCGGTGGAAACTCCCGCACCCAATGGGCAGGAAAGCCCCAAAGGGCCTCGATGTTCAAGGCGATATGGGAGGAATTGCCATTATCTGACCGCGATTTGGTGATGTACCACGGCAGCTCGAGCCGGTGACCGGGTGCCAAGTTGTTCCCGAAGGCCAGTCTGAAAATCCGGATGTCCCGCTGGGAAGGTTCCCAGCCATCGCACAGATGGGGCCTCGGATGTAAAATTCCCATCCGCAGCGGCTGGGAAAGGGTCTCCCCGGCATTGGCGGCCGTGTGCCCCAAAACAGCGATGGCAGCGCCGCACAAGGCGAGTGCAACGAGCCTCTTCGCTTGGATTGGCGGAAACCCCGCCCGCAGTGCGAAGTGCGGGCGACCCCATCTCCGATGCATGGCGTCCGGTGCGGCCATTTTGGAAAGAGTCCGTTATGCCGCCAGTGGCGCGCCGGATGCCGAATGATCCCGCATCGTGGCCCCTAAACCCGTTGAGAAGCGTTCGGACGAATTAACCCACCGTGACGGACTTGGCCAGATTGCGCGGTTTGTCGATGCTGCGACCCAGTTTCAACGCGGAAAAATAGGAGAAGAGCTGCGCAACGATGAGTTCGAGAAATGGCGGCACCGGTTCAGCCACGACCGGCAATTCGATCCAGTGATCCAACGCCTTTTTCGCCAGCAGGTCGTCCTCGAAGCAGAACCCGATCACCGGCCCGTTGCGGGCTTTCACTTCCTCCACGGCCGCGAGGGTCTGTTCGTGAAGCGTTTTTCGTGCGGGCGGCGGAAGGAAGAAGAGGGAAATCATTTCGTCGTCGACCATCGCCAGGGTGCCGTGTTTGAGAAATCCTGCCGGCATCCCCTCGGCATGAAGATAAGTGACTTCCTTCATCTTCAGTGCCGCCTCCAGGGCGATCGGATAATAGACGCCCCGCCCGAGGAACATCCAGTTCTTGTAATGGGCAGTCCTGTCGGCCAGGTTGCGGACGAAGCCTGAGATCTCATTGAGAATTTTCTGCACCAGGGGCGGAAAATCGGTGATGGACTCGTGATAGGTCTCGTAAGTCTGTGTATCGATTTTTCCATTCAGCCGGCCAAGTTCCAAGGCGACGAGTAACAAGATCACCATCTGAGCCAGGGCCGCCTTGGTGGAGACGACGCAAATCTCCGGTCCCGAGCCTTGCAGGATCACCTGATCCACCATCATGCTCAAGGAAGACCCCATCACGTTCACGATCCCTGCTGTTTTTGCATGCTGGGCACGAGCATGGCGTACGCCCGTGTTGGTATCGTAGGTTTCGCCGGACTGGGAGATGGAAATCAGCAAATCGTCGGCTCCGATGACCGCAAGGTCGTTGAACTCGTCGGAACTGACGGCAGGAAGATAGCGCCCGGCCAATCGTGAAAAAAAGTATTGGCCGGCCAGGGCCACGTAATATGTAGTACCGACGCCCATGAGGTACGTGGTGCCCGCCCCCTGAATGGATTTGGCCAGTTGCAGGATATCGTCATTTGGGATGGTCAAGGCACTCTTGATCGTATGGGGTTGATCGAAGATTTCCTTGAGCATGTAATGGGAATATCCTCCCTTGCGGGATCTCTCCGGGTCCCACTCGATGTGAATCGGATCACGAATAACCTCGCTACGGTCTACCGCCTTGCACAATTTGGCCTGATCGACGGTTACGACGGCATACTCGCCGTCTTCCATCACCATCGCCGTCTTCGTATAGGGAAGAAAGGCGTTGAAGTCCGATGCGATAAAATTCATCCCCTGATTCAGTCCAAGGACGAGGGGCGACCCCATCTTCACCGCGTATATCCGTGAGGAATCGACAGAAGTAATCATCGCTGCCGCGTATGACCCCTCCAGGCGGCGAATGGCCGACAAAAATGCCTCCTCGACGTCGCCCAATTTCGCGTAAGCGATCGCGATCAGGTGAACCAATACCTCCGTATCGGTTTCCGATGCGAACGTCACCCCACCGTCTTGCAACTCTTCCCGTAAACATCGGAAATTATTAATAATTCCGTTATGGACGATGGAGAATCGGTTGTCGAAGGAGAGATGGGGATGGGCATTTGCCGCAGTGACCTTGCCATGAGTGGCCCACCGGGTGTGGGCGATGCCGATGCACCCCCGCATGGCCGTCAGGTGTTCCTTGAGATTCACCTCCTCCACGCCCCCGGTGTTTTTCCGCACCTCGATGCGGTCATCGCGGATCATGCTCAAACCGCAGGAATCGTAACCCCGGTATTCCAGATTCCTGATTGACTCGTACAACGTGTCAACCACGTTCTCGTTGCCGATAACCGCGCTGATTCCACACATGGCTCGTCTACAATATTGTTATGAGACTACAATACGGTTCTGAGAGTGATGAGGTCGTCAACCTGGTAGCGGGCACGAATGCGGGTGCCCGGCGCGAGAACATTGCGGGCCCCGATGCTGACGTCATCGCCAATGAACGCGCCCAATTTGCGCATTCCGGAAGACAACTGGCCTTCTTCGGATTCCATAACGATTTCCGCGTTGTCTTCCCGAAGATTGACCGTCGCGACCCCGGTACCCAAGTGCACCCGTTCGCCGATGACACTATCGCCGATATACGACAAACGGCCGAGAATGGAGCGCCCGAACAGAACGCAATTCTTCAACTCGGTGCCATAACCGATGGTCGATCCCGGCCCCAGGGATGTGTATTCGCGGATTAGGGTGTTGTTCCCGATATAGCTGCCCCGGCCGATGAAACACGGTCCTTTCAGCACCGATCCGGCCCCGATTACCACCTCTTCTTCGATATGCAACGGGCCTTCCATATGAACAGGACCTTCCATACGGACACTGTGGTGGATTCGCGAATTCGTCCAGTCGTCCATCATCAACCGGTTCGCTTCGAGGATATGCCAGGGCCGGCGGATGTCGATCCACCCACCGTCCCACAAATTGCCATACAGGGCGCCTTTCCCGATCAACGCCTGGTAAAGCTGTTCGATGTCGTTCCCCACCTTTTGCAACAGAGAGAATATCGACGGTGGTAAGAGGAAAATTCCGGCGAAAACGTGGTTCGACAGGTGCCTATCCTTCGGTTTTTCCACCAGTCCCACGATGCGCATGTCGTGGTCCAGGTAGACGTTGCCGAAATCCGCGGATGAGGCGGGCAGCGTCACCGCAGCCACGGCGCGCCCCGACTCCTGGAACTGTTCCTGTAGCCGGTTGAAGGGGAAATTGGTCGCGAGTATGTCTCCATACAAGAGCAGGAACGGCTCATCGCCCAACTCGGCCTCACAACACCGCAGGGCCGCACCGATGCCGTTGAGCGGATCCTGAATCACGTAATCAATCGACAAGCCCAAATCGTGGCCATGACCGAAGTGAGACTCGATCGATTCTCGCATGTGATTGACAACAATGAGAATATCAGAAATGCCGGCGCCGCGTAAGGCTTCCATCATGTATTCCAGGATGGTCGTCCCCGCGACACGAATCATGGGCTTGGCCCGCGTCTCCGTGAACGGCCGCAATCTTTCGGCGGGACCGGCTGCAAGGATGACTGCTTTCATTCGCATCGATGTGTCGAATCGGCCACGGTTAGTGGAAATTATGCCCCTGCGGCGGCCACGGTTGACGCATTCAATCGCGCAAGGATGGTCTGGACGACCTGTTCCAGATCCATCTCGGAGGTATCGATGATGATCGCATCGGCGGCCGGTTTCAAGGGGGCCAACTCTCGGGTGCTGTCTCGCCGGTCCCGCTCGCGCAGCGCGGCCAGTACCGATTCGCGCGTGATCTCCGGCTGAGCCGATTTCAATTCCAGGTAGCGGCGATCCGCGCGCACGGCTTCCGTCGCAGTGATAAAAAATTTGTGCGGCGCTTCGGGAAAGACCACCGTTCCGATATCCCGGCCTTCAAGAACCACGCCACTATAATCCGTGGTCTGGGGAATGGATTCCACTAATTCCCGTTGCAGGCCATTGGAGAGCTCCCGCACCCGCGGCAGTACCGAAAGCCGCGATGCCAGTGCCGAAATGGCTTCGGATTTCAGATCGGCGCCCATCGTCTTGCCGTTCACTACGGGCGCCCCCTCGTGCAAAATGCGCAAGGAAAAATCGTCCAAAGCGGTCAGATCGGCCGGCATGCGGCCATCCCATCCGCGATCTCTCATATGCCAGGCCATGCACCGGTAGATCATGCCCGACGACAGAAAATAATATCCCAGCCGATCCGCCAGCTCGCGGGCCACGCTGCTTTTGCCCACGCCGCCCGGGCCATCCAGGGGAATCACGGCGGGCTGTTTTTTCATGGCACCCCTGGCAGATGTTTCACGTGAAACAATGGCGTCCTGCGTGGCGGCTCGGCCATCAGCCCACAACCGGGTGGTTGCGTGTGGCAGGGGCCGAAGTTCCACCCGGGCCTCCCCACCCCTGACCGCACCACACCTTAGAAGAATCCACCTCACTATGCCAGTATAAAGCCAGTATAAAGGGAATTGTGCGCTGGACGAACAGGGCACCTTATCCCGTATAAAGGGATCGCGCTGCCCGATTGCAGGGTTCATCCGGCGTACCGCTGGCCGGCCTCGGCTTGACAAGGTGGGGCGAAATCGCCTACGGATGAGGTATTGCGGGTGTAGCTCAGTTGGTAGAGCATCAGCTTCCCAAGCTGAGGGCCGCGGGTTCAACTCCCGTCGCCCGCTTCTTTCGCGACCCGCTTCCAATCAACGGCACCGCTTATTATCCGCAGGGTGCGGCCTTTGAATGCTTAACATCGCCATCCTGTCGGCCAAGGGAGGCACGGGCAAAACCACATTGGCGATCGCCCTGGCCCATCAGTACGCCCTGGCCAATCCCAAGCGAGAGGTGGTGTTGATCGACGCCGACAATCAGGGAAACGTCGCTATTTCGCTCAATTTGAGCAGCGAAAACACCCTGGGGGCCTACCTGCATCAGGCAACGAGTACGCTGGATTTCATCAGGTACAGACCGGACATCCCATTCTACGTGGTGGAATCCGGGCGGATGCACTTGTATGAAGCGGAGAAACGGATGCACCGCCAGGAACGGCCGGAAACCTACATCAAAGAAAATCTGCTGCAGGAATTCGATTCCCGGGCGTTGGTCATCTGGGATCTTCCGCCGACACTCTCATTGATCAACGACAATGTGCTCTACTTCGCCGATTTCATCATCATCCCGACGCATACGGACTACCTGTCGTTGACGGGGATCAGCAATCTGGTCGCGTACCTCGACTATTTCCGCGCCCGCCATGGCGTAAGCGCCCATCTGCTGGGGATTGCGATCACCCTGCATCGGGAAAACGTCACGCAGAACCGGATCAACCGGCAGTCGCTGGAAGCGGCATTCCCCGACCTGATGTTTCGCACCTCGATCCCCATTTCGACGGCCATCGCGACGGCCGCGCAGAACCACCAGACCCCGCTGGAGTCGCCCGACTCCCGCGCCAGAAACTTCTACAAGAGCCTGGTCAAGGAAGTCCATCAACGCATGATTCGCCATCAGGAGGCCCATGGCTAGAAGAATTCTCTCCGCGGACGCGGCTTTGGTGCCGCAGCCCCAGAACTCGCTGGATGTTTCCGTGCGCACGGAAACCGATACCTTGCCCTTATCCATCCGCAGCCGTTGGATAGATCGTGGTTCCTACCGCGCTGCGGCAACGATTTTCGATTGGGAAGACCGTACCCAGCTGATGCAGGAAATTGCGTTTGTCAACCGCGCCCAGGATTTTCTCGACGAGGCTGCGATCAAGATCGCGCCCTCCGTGCTGCGGATCGTGCTCACGGTCAAACAAAATCTGGCCGACGCACCGAGCCAGCGCGAATTTCTCCGGGAGCACCTGGCATTGGATTTCCGCCGCATTTCAGAGCTTTGCATTACCGCCGAATCCTATCGGCTCACCGATTCCGATCACGCGGCTGGGGGAGAGAAGGAAATATCCCGCTATGGATGGAGCAAAGCGCTCAAATTGGCCCACGTCCGCGATGCGAATGATCGGCGCGACATCTGGCGCAGGGCCTGCGGCACACGCAAGACGGCCAGTTACCGGGCCGTACTCGAGGAAATCCGGCGTTTTCGGGGCCGCAAACTGATATCGCCGGCACCCCAGGATTGGCCCATGGGGGATCGGCTCAGCGCCGCCCGCAGCGCCTTCGCCAACCTGGACGGCATGAGCAAAAAGTTGCACACCCGCCACGCGTGCCAGGATGCATTGCGCGAATTGGGGCGCGTGCAAAAGGAACTGCTCGCCTGCAAGCGGGCGCTGAACGAGCGGATCGAGTCGCTGACCCACGACGAAATGGCCGCGGAGGCGTGAAGTCGATCCTGCAGCGGCTGGGCCGCCGGTAATCGATCAAATTGCCGGACAGGAGCGCGGACACCTCGCCTTTTGACCCCGCATCCGCGTTGTGATAGCGTTTCAGATCAATGGACTGTCGGAACGCCGGGGGTGGGGATGGATACACATATCGGGAAGACCATCATGGAAGAGCTCAGAGAAAAATTCGGCCAGATCAAGACCCGCCAGGCCTCACTCGAAGGTTATCTTTGACATTGCGGGCAAATCCAAGCAGTTGACTCAGTTGGAATCCCGCTCGAGCGCGGAGGATTTCTGGCAACTCCCCCTGGAAGATCGCAACGCCGTGTTGAAGGATCTGCGGCACCTTAACGGAATCGTGGACGAATGGCAGCAGTTCGTCTCGGGCATCGAGGATCTGGAAACCGGCCTGGCCCTGTGCGAAGAGGAATTCGACGACGAGCTGCAAGCCGAGCTGAAAGACCTGGGGGGCCGCCTTGAAGAACGCATCACGGAGCTGGAGATGCGCAACATGCTGGGCGGCGATCAGGACCATCAGGGCGCCATCGTGATGATCCATTCGGGCGCCGGCGGGACCGAATCGGCCGATTGGGCGGCGATGCTCTACCGGATGTACCGCCGTTGGGCCGAGAGCCGCGCTTTTCAGGTGTCAGAATTGGATTTCCAGCCTGCCGAGGAGGCCGGATTGCGGTCGGTGACCCTCTCGGTGACCGGCGACTACGCGTTCGGCTACCTCAAAGTGGAAGGAGGCGTCCACCGTTTGGTGCGCATCTCGCCCTTTGATGCCAACAAGAGGCGCCATACTTCCTTCGCCTCGGTGTTCGTCTACCCCGATATCGACGATAACATCGTCATCGATATCGACGAGGGCGACCTCCAGATCGACACTTACCGCGCCCAGGGAGCCGGAGGGCAGCACGTGAACACCACCGATTCCGCCGTGCGGATCACCCACATTCCGACTGGCATCGTCGTGCAATGCCAGAACCAGCGTTCACAGCACAAAAACAAGTTTGCCGCCATGAAAGTATTGCGGGCGCGGCTGTACGAAAAACAGCAGGAGGAACAACAGGCTGAGAAGGACAAACTGAACGCTAAAAAACGTCAAATCTCATGGGGCAGCCAGATTCGCAGCTACATCCTCCATCCCTATCAAATGGTCAAAGACCACCGCACGGGAACCGAAATCGGCAATGCTCAGGCGGTGCTCGATGGAGAATTGAATAAGCTCATCGAGCAGGCCCTGCTCCAAAAGGTCGTCTAACCGTCAACCTTTCAGGCATGGAATTGGAAGCGAGTTCCACCAATCAATTTCGGCAGGATCCGGGCCGCCCCCTCCCACACCGGGAGGTGAAGCGGGTCTACGTGGAGACCCTGGGCTGCGCCAAAAATCGTGTGGATTCCGAAATCATGCTGGGCGCGCTGCAAAGCCGAGGCTATACATTCACCCTCGATCCGGCTCAAGCCGAGGTGATCATCGTCAACACTTGCGCTTTCCTCACTTCGGCCAGCGAAGAGTCGATCGAGCGCATTCTGGCCCTGAGCGACTTCAAAAGCAGCGGTCAATGCGAGAAGCTCGTTTGTGCAGGGTGTCTGAGCGAGAGGTACCGCGACTCGCTCATGGAGGAAATTCCGGAATTGGACGGGATTTTCGGATCCTCCAGGTTCCACGAGATTCCCGCACTGCTCGACGATCTTTACAGCGGCCGCGAAAACGCGGCGGTGGCGCTTCTGCCCAAACCTCATTACGCCCACTACGAGTCCCTGCAACGGGTGCGTACGACTTCTCTTCCGTCCGTCTATGTAAAGATCGCGGAAGGCTGCTCGAACATGTGCTCGTTTTGCAACATTCCCTTTCTGCGGGGCTATTTCAGCAGCCGCCCGATCGATTCGGTCGTCGCCGAAATCCGGAATTTCGCAGCCGAAGGCGTCAAGGAAATCAATCTTATTTCCCAAGACACCTCATCCTATGGGGTCGATCTCAGGGACGGCACGTCGCTGGCAGATCTGCTCGGCGCTATCGATTCCATCGACGGCGATTTTTGGGTGCGGTTGTTCTATGCCTATCCCAATACCTTCGGCAATGCGGAGTTGGAACGCATGCAGGACAGCCGCCATTTGGTGCCCTACCTGGACATGCCGTTTCAACACATCAGCGATCGTGTGCTGCGGGACATGAACCGCCGGATTTCCGGGCAGGAGATTCGCGCCAAGCTGGAGTGGCTTAGGGAGGCAGTGCCTCAATTGGCTTTACGCACAACTTTCATCGTCGGCTTTCCCACCGAGGAAGAGGGCGACTTCGAACAGCTGCTGACGTTCGTGGGAGAAGGCTGGTTCGATCACGTCGGCGTATTCGTCTACTCCCACGAAGACAACATCAAATCCGCCCGATTCGGCGACCCACTGCCCAACAGCGAGAAGCGTGTGCGGCGTCGTTTGCTGATGGAAGCTCAGCAAAGGGTCTCGGCAGAACGCAACGCCTCCCGCGTCGGGGAGACCTACACGGTGCTGGTGGAGGGCCGGTCGGCTCAATCCGACCTGCTCCTCCAGGGACGAACCGCCTTTCAGGGTCCGGAAGTTGACGGCGTCGTGTTGATCAACGAGGGCCAGGCCCAGGCGGGCGCGTTTCACCGGGTGGAAATCACCGAAGCTCACCCCTACGATTTGGTGGGTAAAATCGTACCATGAGGAAACCACATGTCCGGCCATAGCAAGTGGAGTTCGATCAAGCACAAAAAGGGCGCCAAGGATGTCAAGCGAGGCAAGATATTCTCCAAGCTCATCCGGGAAGTCACCGTCGCGGCCAAATCGGGTGGAGCGGACCCGGCCGCAAACCCCCGGTTGCGCACAGCCATCCAGGCGGCGCGCTCGCAAAACATGCCCCTGGATACCGTCATGC
The DNA here is from genome assembly GCA_022574555.1 of SAR324 cluster bacterium. Lineage (GTDB taxonomy): Bacteria > SAR324 > SAR324 > SAR324 > JACQKK01 > JACZRV01. The sequence continues at coordinate 2,278 of JACZRV010000087.1, read as the reverse complement.
GCGCCGTGAAAAAAGGCGCCGGCGGCAACGATGGGGTTGACTACGAGGAGATCACCTACGAGGGCTACGGCCCATATAACGCCGCCGTCGTCGTCGAAGCACTCACCGACAATCGCAACCGCACGGCCAGTTCCATCCGCGCCACCTTCACCAAGTATAACGGTAACCTGGGAAGCTCCAATTCAGTCACCTTCATGTTCGACCGTCAGGGTTTGATCCTTATCGACAAGGCGGCCATCGATGAGACTGAACTGACCGAGCACGCACTGGAGGCCGGAGCGGAGGATCTCGACGCCTCCGGCGACGACTTCGCGGTTTTGACCACGATTAACGGATTGGAGCCGTTAAAGAGTTACCTGGAGGCCAAGGGCATCGATTACAAGGAGGCCCAATTGATCTGGGCGCCCCAGACCAAAGTGGTGATCGACGACAAGGATCACGCCTCCAAGGTGCTCAACTTCCTGGAAGCCTTGGAGGACGACGACGACGTGCAAAGGGTCTTCACCAATTTCGAGATTGCCGATTCGCTGCTGGAGCAAATGAGTGCGTGAGGAAGCCGGAGACGGAATCGGAAGTTCCGCGGAACCCGTGATCTCCCCCAGCGGACCCAGGGAGACGATTATTCTGGGCATCGACCCCGGTAGCCGCAAGACCGGATGGGGGCTGATCGCGAGCAATCGGGGGCGTCCCCGGTATCTGGCCAGCGGTACGATCCGATTGGAATCTGAAGCCTTATTGGCCCGGCGGCTGGTGATTCTGGCGGATGCGCTGGAAGCGATTCTCAGCGACCACAGACCCGACGAGTGTGCCGTGGAGCAAATCTTCACAGCCCGCAATGCCCGCAGCGCTTTGGTGCTGGCGCATGCCCGCGGTGTGGCCATCTTTGCGGTTGCGCGACATGAAGTGGCGATTTTCGAATACGCTCCCAACCTGGTCAAACAAGCCGTGGTTGGCGCCGGAAAAGCCGATAAAAGACAGGTCAATCAAATGGTGAAGGCGCTTTTGGGACGCACCCAGCTATTCCAGGAAGATGAGGCCGATGCCCTGGCCCTGGCACTGACTCACGCCGCGGCATCGCGCCTTGAGAAATTGGCATGATCGGGTACGTGGAGGGCAAGTGGATCGCGGAACTGACCAATTCGGTGATCGTGCTCACGGCGGGCGGAATAGGCTACCAATTGAATCTTCCCGCACCCCTGCTGGCGAGGCGGCCGGCTGCGGAAGAGCCGGCCCGTTATTTCGTCGTGACCGTTGTGCGTGACAACGAGATTTCCCTTTACGGCTTCGATCAACTGGAAAACAAGACCCTATTTGAGTTGTTGCTCAAGGTCTCGGGTATCGGACCCAAAGTGGCCCTGTCCCTGCTTTCCGCGTTCAGTTCGGCGGAAATTGTGACGGCAGTGGCCGGCGATGACGTGGCCCTGCTCGGCTCGATTTCGGGAATCGGAAAAAAAACCGCGACGCGGCTTTGCTTGGATCTCAAGGACCGGCTCGCAAATTGGGAAGTCGGATCGGATCGGCGTTCTGCACACCACGATGTGATATCGGCCTTGACAAATCTCGGCTTTCCAGAGAAAGAAATATTTGCGGCGGTGCGCCAAGTCTCCACGGATCACCTGTCGTTTTCCGATCAGCTCAAGAAAGCCCTAGCCTTACTGGCGAAATGAAGAACCTTTCCAACTGGTAGGAGAAGACATGGGTAGTTTAAACAGAGCGATGTTGATTGGGCGTCTGGGGCGCGACCCGGAATTGCGGTATACAAAATCAGGCGGTGCCGTGGCTAGCTTTTCAATCGCCACCGACAGCCGCTGGAAGGACAAGGAAGGGAATCAACAGGAGCGCACCGATTGGCACAATATCGTCGCATGGGGCAACTTGGCGGACCTGGCGCAAAAGTACCTCAAAAAAGGGCGGCTCGTCTATATCGAGGGGCGTCTGCAAACGAGCGACTGGGTGGATAACCAGAACGTAAAGCGGTACAAGACGGAGGTCGTGGCCAACAACATCCAGTTTCTGGAAAGGGGCGACGCCCCTGCTTCTGCCGGCCAGGGACACGGGCCCCAAACCGGGGGTGATGCCCCCGAACCCAGCCCAGGGCCGCCCCCCAATGCCCAAGACGAAGCCTATCTCGAGGATGACATTCCTTTCTAAAAGCCCTGTGATTTTCTGCCTCCGGCGGGAAGGGGGGCACGATGCCATGTTATTGGCCCCCTTCACCCCCTGCAACGGAGCGAGGCTCCCTTGACCCTGTATAGTTTGTTAAACCAATGGGATACAC
>JACZRV010000086.1 GCA_022574555.1 SAR324 cluster bacterium | reverse complement strand
TTTGTTGTCATCGATGCTGGCACATTCGGCAGCGTTCGCCACGTCGCGGTTGTGCGGAGGCCAGCAAAGATCTTTTGGGCAGCCCTCTCTATCTATCGTAAATATTTATCGTAAAGATCTATCGTAAAGATTTATCGTAAATGACAATTCCGCCGTATCCAACCCCGCGACCGTATGAAATCGAGGTTCATGGTCCATTTCTTCGCTACAAATCAGGCCGGGCACAGGCCGATTCGGCCCACGGTTTGCGGTGGAACAAACCGGCGGCGTATGGACACGCGTGCGGCGTTGCGGTAGAGGGCCTTGAGGGGACGACGCGAACCACCCACCATCACCCGCGGAAGAGATTATGGATTTTCAACTGACCGACGAACAAGAAGCCATTCGCTCTGAGGTTCGCCGCTTGTGCAGCCGATTCGACGATGACTATTGGCGGGAAAAGGATAAATCGCATTCGTTCCCCGAGGAGTTCTACCAGGCATTCGCCGAGGGCGGCTGGCTGGGTATCGCCATGCCCGAGGAATATGGCGGGGCGGGATGCGGCATCACCGAGGCCGCCCTGATTATGCAGGAGGCCACCGCCTCGGGTGGATGTGCCGCCGCCGCCTCGACGGTGCATATGAACATCTTCGGCGCCAATCCCCTGGTCGTTCACGGTTCCGCGGAACAAAAAGCGGCTTACCTGCCCAAGATCGCCTCGGGAAAGATCAAGGTCGCATTCGGGGTCACCGAGCCTGAAACCGGTTTGGACACGACCCACTTGAAGACCAAGGCGGTACGCAAGGGGGACCATTTCGTGGTCGATGGCCGCAAGGTGTGGATCTCCACCGCGCAGGTGGCCAGCAAGATATTGCTCCTGGCCCGCACCACGCCCCTGGAGCAGGTTTCGCGATCCACCGAGGGATTATCCCTCTTTTTCACAGACCTGGATCGCAAGCGGATCGACGTGCGGGAAATCGACAAGTGCGGCAGGGGAGCAGTCGATTCCAACGAACTCTTCATCGACGGCCTGGAAGTGCCCGTGGAAGATCTGATTGGTGAAGAAGGCAAGGGATTTCGCTACCTCCTCGACGGGCTGAATCCGGAGCGGATTCTCGTGGCCGCCGAATCCATCGGAATCGGACGGGTGGCCCTGGATAGAGCGGCGCGATACGCCAAGGAGCGGGTCGTCTTCGGGCGTCCCATCGGGCAGAACCAGAGCGTGCAACATCCCCTCGCCGATAGCTGGGTGCGACTCCAGGCCGCGGAGCTTCTGGTGCTCAAGGCCGCCTGGATGTACGACAATGGGCATCCGTGCGGTGCCGAGGCGAACGCAGCCAAGTACCTGGCGGCGGAAACGGGCTTTCAGGCCGCGGATAGGGCCATGCAGACCCTCGGCGGCTTCGGGTATTCCCGGGAATACCACGTGGAACGATACTGGCGGGAAGCCAAGCTCTTCCGCATCGCCCCGATCTCGCCGGAGTTGATCCTGTGTTACATCGCTGAGCGTGTATTGGGACTGCCGCGGTCGTATTGATCGTTGGGATAAACCCGATCTCCGCCGGGCGTCACATGGAGAGGCCCAGCAGGCCCCGCGTCAACTGATAATCGGTGTTGCCTCCGGCCCATATACGCGGGGTGTCGCCCGAGGCGGAGTTCACGACGAAGGCCAGGATAGTCAATCCGCCGGCACCACCCACTGCCCGTGCCGGCGAATCTCGTCGTGCATCCAGTCGGGGTCGATGTTCGCGCCGTTAGGCCACTCGACGGCCCCAAGAACTATCTCGGCTTTCCTAAACTCCGCCGCGTCCCGCAAGGGCTCGAAAAAGGTGCCGTCCGATCGCGAGCCGAAGATCAGCTCGCGCATCTGGACTTTACCCGAAATTCCATCAAAGAAGGACACCTCAAGCCGCCAATCGGGAAGCACGGTGAGAGATGTCACGCTCCAGGGTGCGCTTGGGCGAATGGGAGGCACTACTTCAACGGCGCGATCCGGGCTGGAGATATTTTTGTACGCATAGGTTCCAATCCTCCAGAAGCTCGTCTTGATGCTCCTTGGCCCATTCCAGTACTAAAGCCATCGCCTTGCGGGGGAGCGATCCGTGAAGAACCCGCAATTCGCGCACGCCTATGACCGCATCGTATTCAGCGTACATCGCATGGAAGTGCGGCGGCCCGTGTTCGTCCCAGAACATCCGGATCACGATGCCATAAAATACGCTGATCGTCGGCATGTGCCTACTGGGGTCTTAAGGCAATGACCAATTTTGCACGACGATAACTCACATGGAGAGCCCCAGCAGGCCCCGCGTCACCTGAAAATCGGTGTTGCCCCCGGCCCACATACGCGGCTGATAGTCGCCGGTCGCCGCTGCCAGCGCGATCCGCAAGCATTCGCCGGCCACCGCAGCGGGCTGGTCTTGCGCCTCGCCGAATACGAGGTCCAAATCGCGGCCGAACATCTTGGCGGTGCGGGCATCGGAAGTGATCTGGATCAGGGGGATCATGGGATGGGCTGCCAGCGGCGGCCCGGTGACATGAGCCAGCATGGCCTGTACGCCCGTGGCGCCCATACCGGAAAGGGTCTCCACGGCGTGATCGGTGGGAGCGGCCATCACGTGCAGCCCCGGCTGATCGAAAGGCTGGCCGTACTCCAACGTCGGCACCATCTCCCCATCCCGAACCAGATTGTCCCTGAAGTCAGCAGCAGCGAGCAGGGTCGCGTTCTCGGCGATCACCACGGTTCCTCCGCCTCCGACGATCGTGCCGGCCAAGTGGGCAAAAGCACGCGCCACCGATGCCGGGAGATCGCGGACGGTGGTTATCCCCACGGAGAACGCCTCCAGCCCGGCCTGGCTCAACTCGCGGGTTTCCCCATTGGGAAGTTGGGCCTCGAACCAGTCTTCCACCTTGCGCACGACCGAATCGATACCCCCGTCCATTTGCACGCTGGCCCAACCGAACCGGTCGTCGTCGATCCCTTGCTTGTCGAGAAGGTGCCGCATGGCGTCGTTATGCACCTTCTCGCAACCGTGTTCCAGAAGCAGGCCCTTGCGGACAAACGGGTGCAACAGGTGTCCCACCATGGTTCTCGTGAAATGACCTTCGTTCTCTCCGCCCGACGCGCCGCACCCTTCGGTGTGCACCAAAGCCACGATACGGGAAATAGCCCGATTCCGGGCGAAGTCCCTGCCATTGAGTTCGTCGGCGATTTTGCGTGCGATCTGCGCCGAACAAAGGCTGGTCGGCACGATCAATCCCACCTGATCGGTGGCCCATCCCCTATCCGTTCGGATCGCTTCGATGGAAGGGGCTTCCATAGAAGCCGCCGCCGGCTCTCCTTGCAAGACGGGTATGGCCATGACGGGTATGGGTTCTCCCGTGGGCGGGGTGCGTCCATTCAGTTCGTTCAGCCGGGAATCGTCGGTCTGTTTCCAGTTGCGCCAGATGGAGACCTGGGAATGGCCGGCCCGTTCCCCCACGCTCCGCTCGCCGGCGGCAATCCTCGTCAGATACTCGAAGGTTTCGGCCCCCAGCTCGCTCATGGGCGTCCCGTCCTGGAACCGGCCGGCGTTGACGTCCATATCCTCCGAGAGCAGGTCATAGCGGCCCGTGGTGGTAACGAACTTGATCGTGGGGACGAATGGGAAGTTGGTAATGGATCCGTTTCCAGTGATGAAAAATATCACGTTTGATCCCGAGGCCACCTGCCCCGCTATGCTTTCCAGGTCATTGCCGGGGCTGTCCATGAAGTAATAGCCGGGAGCGGTCATCCTTTCGCCGTAGTCGATCACGTAGTCCAGACACACCTCGGGATCCTTTTTTCGCGCCGCGCCGATGGATTTGATGGCGATGTTATACAGTCCCCTGAATTTGTTTCCGCCCGATGGGTTGCCTTCCACGGAGTGGCCGTGCCAGCGGGCGCGCTCCTTGAAGATGGCGATCTTTTCCAAAAATTTCCGCGCCGTGGGCAGATCGCGGGTGTTGCTCAGGATATATTCTTCCGCACCGATCAGCTCGTCGGTTTCTGCCAGGTTGGCCGCGCCTCCGTAACGGATGACCTCCTTGGCCACCCAGCCCGCCAGGGGATTCCCGGCCACCCCGGAAAAGGCGTCAGAGCCTCCGCATTGCAGTGCGATTTTCAATGCGGATACGGGCTGCGCGCTGCGTGCCGTCCGGTCCACCTCTGGAATCCAGCCGCGGACGATTTTTTCGCACTCGGCCAATGCCTCGCGGAAATCCGTGCCCACGGTGTAAAAGTGATGGACCACGTGCTCCAGGGGATAGTCGTGCGATTTCATGAAGTCTGCGAGCATCCGATTGGTCATCACTTCGCTGCCATAGTCGATCGCCAGCACGGCACCGACATTGGGATGCACCACGAATCCGCTCAGGGTACGCAGCAAGAAGTCCAGGTTGTTGGGGGTATCGCTGCCTCCGCCTTCCGTGTGGACGACGGCTACGATTCCGTCGATGTTGCGGTAATCGTCGGAGAGGCCCTTCAGGCGCGTTTCCAGCGCCCGTGCAAAGCCCGCCGTAAGCGATGAGGTCGCCAGAACGACGATGTAGTTGCGGGTGCCCACGCCCCTCGATCCGGAGCGGGGAAAGCCCTCGAAATTGCGCTCCTTATCATGGCGGGCCACCTGACGGCCCGGTCGAAACGATTTCTCGTCCAGGTCGTAGGGCGCAAGGTGATCTTTGAAATTCGGTTCGCGGGGCAGCGCGAAGTCGATATTCCGTTGTGCGAGCGCCTCCAGAATGGTGGCGTTGCAGATGTAGTCGCCCGGCGCGACGGGGCGGATGGCGGCACCAAAGGGGAGTCCCCAGGATAGCAAGGCTGCCCCTGGCTCGATCGGCTCGATGGCGAAGCGGTGCCCTTCCAACACGGTGTGGGAAAGCGAACACGCCCGATCCTGTAAGACGATTTGCGTGCCCTTCTCCAGGCGTTTGATGGCGATAGCGACGTTGTCTCCCGTCATGGGGATCCGTCCGGCCTCGCTGAATTCCATTACATCCGTCATCGCAGCTCTTCGATATGGACTAGAAGCCTTCCCTAATCTGTTACCTTTGGCGATTCGCAGGCCATTTATTTCCGGGACGAGGATTAAACGTCAACGCATACTCCCACGGCCTGCCATCCATGATCAATGGCTGGGCGTTACGGCGACGCCAGACCCAAGCACGAATTTCTATTTACGAATATCATCGTGCGAACATCATGGATATCCCGATTCGATCGTGGAGGCAATTGCCGCAGCTTCACTCGGGGAATGAGGGCATGCCTCGGCAGCGGGTCGCTCCGATTTGTAGAAACGGATCACCGCCCAGCATCTCCAAGGCGACCGGATTACAGTGATAGTGTCCAGTATAGTGTCCCGGTTACCGGTCGTGCCAGTCATAAAGGTGCGGTGACGTAGGCGTTCCACCGGCGTGGCATGACCGGCCGGCGCGCCGGTTCCGTGGGAATCTCATTTCGGCGTGATGATGGATAAGGAGGCGTATTTTCGAGACCATGCGCATGACCCGATCGGCCGGGCGCCATTCCCCGAGCCCGATTCCCCGAGCCCGATTCCCCGAGCCCGATTCCCCGAGCCCGATTCGTCGAGCAAAGGGGTGGGCAATTCCCGTCCGGTAGTGTATCTAATCGACATTGATTTTCATTCAGGCACTACGGCCACGAACCGATCGTTGAGAGGCGGGCCGACCCGTTATTAACACTGGAAATATTAACACTGGAAAAGAGTATGGAGCGTTCATTTACCAAAGAGGTCGCCGCCTTGCGGCTGGGTGAAGGAGAGCGATTTCACGGCGAGGGTATCCTGGCCATGACCAAGGCGCTGCTCCAATCGGGGGTCAGCTACGTGGGAGGATACCAGGGCGCACCCGTATCACACATGATGGACGTCTTGGGCGATGCGTCGGATATTCTCGATGAGCTGGGCGTCCACTACGAGGTATGCCCGTCAGAAGCGGCCGCGGCCGCCATGCTGGGCGCTTCGATCAATTATCCCCTGCGCGGTGCGGTGGTGTGGAAATCGGTGGTGGGCACCAACGTCGCCTCCGATGCCTTGTCCAACTTGGCCTCGGCAGGTGTGAAAGGTGGCGCGCTGATCCTGGTGGGCGAGGACTACGGCGAGGGGGCGTCCATCATCCAGGAACGGAGCCATGCCACCGCCCTCAAGTCGTCGATCTGGCTGTTGGACCCCAGGCCGGATCACGAGCGATTCGTGACCCTGATCGAGCAGGGTTTTGAACTATCGGAGGCGAGCAATACGCCGGTGATGATGGAGTTTCGCATTCGCGCCTGCCACGTCCACGGCAGTTTCGTGTGCAAGGACAACCGGCAGCCGCGGTTCTCGCGCAATCGGACGCTCAGCGAACCGGCCCGCGATTACGATCGCATCTGCCTGCCTCCTTCCACTTATCTCCAGGAGAAACAAAAGATAGAGCTCCGCCTGCCCGCGGCCATCGATTTCATTCGCCGCCATGGGCTCAACGAGGTTTTTCCCGGCGACGCCAGTGACGTGGGGATTATCCTCCAGGGCGGGCTGTACAACTCGGTGATCCGCGCACTGGCCCAACTGGGGCTGGGCGATCATTTCGGCAACGCGAAGCTTCCCCAACTCGTGCTCAACGTGACCCACCCCCTGGTGCCCGACGAGATCGTCGGGTTCTGCCGCGACAAAAAGGCTGTGCTGATCGTCGAGGAAGGGCAACCCGATTACATCGAGCAGGCGATCAATGCGCTTTTGCGCAAGGCGGGTGTCGGCACGGTGCTGTTCGGCAAGGACGTGCTGCCTATGGCCGGAGAATACACCGCCGAGGTGCTTTTGCAGGGGTTATCAAAATTCGTCGCCGAGGCCGCCCCGGCGGGCATCGATCCGGCCCCTGTTTTGGCGGAGGTTGAGCGGATGGAGCGTACCAAACGCGCGGCGAGCGAAGCCCTGGGTGGGCCCGTCCCCAAACGGCCACCGGGGTTCTGTGTGGGTTGTCCCGAGCGGCCCATCTTCAGTGCCATGAAGATCGCCGAGCGGGAGACCGGCAAGGTTCACATCAGTTCGGACATTGGATGCCACACCTTTTCCACCCTGCCCCCGTTCAATCTGGGCAACACGGTGCTGGGTTACGGGCTGAGCCTGGCCAGTTCGGCTGCGGTGGCGCCGGTCTTCGACAAACGGGTGGTGAGCGTCATGGGCGACGGTGGGTTCTGGCACAATGGCATTTCCACGGGCGTCGCCGGGGCTCAGTACAATAAAACCGACTCGGTGCTCGTCATCGTCGATAATGGCTTTACCTCCGCCACGGGTCAGCAATATATCCCTTCCACCACCGGCAAGAAGAACGGGCGCTTCGCCGACATCTCCATTACCGGCGTGTTGCGGAGTTTGGGGGTGCGTTGGCTGCGGAGGGTACGGAGTTACAAAGTGGGGGAGATGACCAAGGCTTTTCGAGAAGCCCTCACCACAAAACAAGGCGGGCTCAAGGTGATCCTCGCCGAAGGCGAATGCCAGCTCGTCCGCCAGCGGCGCATCCGGCCGGCCATTCAGCGCCGTCTCAAAGCGGGCCGGCGCACGGTGCGCTCCAAATTCGGGGTGGACGAGGCATTATGCACGGGCGATCACTCCTGCGTGCGCCTCTCCGGTTGCCCCTCGTTGACGATCAAGCCCAGCCGGGATCCCTTGCGGGAGGATCCGGTGGCCACGGTGGATACGAACTGCGTGGCCTGCGGCCTGTGCGGCGATGTGGCCCAGGCCGCGTCGCTTTGTCCCTCGTTTTACCGCATCGACACGATTCATCACCCCAATCCGTGGGATCGCCTATTGTTTGGCGTACGCCGTGGCGTGATCGGGATGTTGCAGAGCATGGCCGGGCACGAGACCTCCTGGAAACGAGCGGCATGAAACCCAGCAGCGCGCGTGCTCCCGGCGCGGAACCGCTGACCATTCTGATCGGTGCCTTGGGCGGTGAGGGCGGCGGGGTGCTTACCGATTGGCTCGTCGCCACGGCGATGGCCCGCGGCTATCCGGTGCAGTCCACTTCGATCCCCGGTGTGGCCCAGCGAACCGGTGCGACCACCTATTACCTGGAAATCTATCCCGTACGGCGCAGCGACCTGGACGGGCGGCAGCCGATATTGGGGCTCTATCCCTCGCCCGGTGGGGTCGATCTCGCCGTGATGTCGGAACTGGTGGAGGCCGGACGGGCCATGGAAAACGGGTTCGTGACGCCCGATCGCACCCTGCTCATCGCTTCCGCGCACCGCGTCTATTCCATCGCGGAGAAGTCGGCCATGGGTGACGGCCGGTTCGACAGTGAGCGGATTCTCCGCGCGGCGGAAAAATTGGCCCGGCACACCGTGCTATTCGATATGGACGCCGCCGCCCGCGATAGCGGATCCGTGATCAGCTCCGTGATCATGGGGGCCATCGCCGGCAGCGCCGTTCTGCCTTTTGAACAAGAGAATTTCGAAGCGGCGATCCGGGACAAGGGGGTCGCGGTCGAAGCCAACCTGCGCGGATTTCATGCCGGTCTGGAACTGGCCGGTCTGAGACTGGCCCGGCAAAGCTCCTCTGCGAATTTGGATCGGGAGACGACAGCAGGGGACACGCCGGCAGGGGACGCGCCGGATGCGGGTGTCGAGGGCCTGCCGCCCCAGTTGCGGCAGCGGATCGAGACGGATTTTCCCGCTGAAGTGCACGGCATGGTGGCCGAAGGCGCCCGGCGTCTGGTCGATTATCAGGACGCCCGCTATGCCGGGCTCTATCTCGATCGCCTGGCGCGGTTGCCGGCGGCGGAATCATTCCAAGGTGACCCTGGCGATGGTCACAAACTCACCCGGGAAACAGCGCGCCATCTGGCCCTCTGGATGAGCTATGAAGACGCGATCCGGGTCGCCGATCTGAAAACACGCCGCGAGCGAACGGAGCAGGTGCGCGCCGACGCGGGCGCCAAGCCGAATCAACCGGTTCGCATCGTCGAGTATCTGGACCCGGGGCTGGACGAGATCACCGCCGTGATGCCGCCCTTCGTGGCCCGCATGCTCCTCGGGATAGGCAAGCGTTTTCCATCGCTGGGCCGGTACCGCCACCCGATGAAGGTGCGCACCGACACCGTGAGCGGTTTTCTCAAATTGTGGCTGATGGCCCGGCTGCGCCCGTTCCGGCGGCGTACCTATCGCTATGGGGTGGAGCAGGTGCAAATCGAGCGGTGGCTGGATACTTTGGCACAAGCTGCCATGCGGGATCACGGCCTGGGATTGGAAGTGGCCCTCTGTGCCAGGCTGATCAAAGGCTATGGAGACACCTACGAGCGAGGGTGGGGCAACTTTCGTCGCATCCTGGACACCTTGGTCTTGCCGGCGCTCAACGGTGGCGGTGCCGGCTCGCTCGCGGCCGGACAGGTCGCACAGGCGGTGCGGCGGGCGCGTGAAGCCGCTCTGGCCGATCCGGAGGGTACAGCCCTGGATCAGGTGCTGGCCGATGGCGATGGCGGCCAGGCTCCGCAGCAAGATCAGAGTATGAGGAACGCCAACGTCTGAACGGTTTGAATGATCGTAGGGATGGCACGACGATTTCTTACGGAGCCGGTGGTGCGCAGAGGGCCAGCAGCCCCTCATCCCGCCCGCCGGGCACTACGATCCCACTTGATTGGAACAGAGAACACCCTATGAAAACCAGGATCGGCCTGATGGTAACGATTTCCGCGTTACTGATCGTCTGCTCGGCCCATGCCGAAGAAACGACATTGAAGGCGATCAGCGCCTTCAACGAGGGCACTCGCTTTTCGCTCAACTTCGAACGCTTCATCAACGAGGTCAACCGGCACGGTTCCGGATTGGTACAAATCAACTACATCGGTGGCGGCGGCAAGGTCATGAGCCCTTTCGAGGTGGGCAATGCTTTGCGCAGCGGCGTGGTGGATATGGCCTGGACCTCAGGGGCTTACTATACCAATCTGCTGCCCGAGGCTGACGCGCTGAAGCTGATCCAGCGCACCAACGCCGAACTGCACGAGAACGGGGGTTGGGATTACATCGAGAAGCTGCACAACGAACGGGTCAATGCCCATTACCTGGTGCGGCAAGGGCACGGCATCCCCTTTCACCTCTATCTGACCCGGCCCATCGATAAACCCGATCTCAGTGGCTTCAAGATCCGCGTGACGCCCATCTACCGTGCCTTCTTTGTCGACATGGGGGCCACGGTGCTCCGCACGAATCCGGGGGAAATATATACGGCGCTGGAACGGGGGGTCGTCGATGGTTACGGCTGGCCCATCCAGGGCATCCTCGATTTTGGATGGCACGAGGTGACCAAGTACCGGGTCGATCCCGGGTTCTACCAAATAGACCTGGCCGTGCTGATCAACCTGGATGTTTGGAACGGGTTGAGCGCCGAGCAACGGGCACTGCTCAATAAAATGGCGGCCTGGCTGGAAGGGCTCGATGCGGAAACCGCTGCCGACAACGCTGAGGAGGCCCGGCGGCAAAAGGAGGCCGGAATTGAGACGATCACCTTCGCGCCCGACGTGGCCCAGGCCTACCTGAAACGGGCCTACGAGACCGGCTGGGCGCGAGTCATCGAGGTCAGCCCCGAACGAGGCCCCCGGCTCAAAGCCTTCTTCAGCAAGTAGGCCTTCGGCGGTGAGTAGATTCCCTCCTGTGCCGCCAACTGCCGACGCCGTTCCAGCCTTTCCGCCTCCTTTTCCCGTGCATATCCGGAACCCACACCGATGCTAATGATAAGCCGGATCTTTCGGCGTCTGCTCTTTGCCGGAATGGCCATCGCCGGGGCGCTGATCGTGGCGATGATGGTGATCGTTTCGGCGGATGTGCTGCTTCGCAACTTCGGCTGGGGCAATCTGCCGTGGGCGATGGAGGTTGCCGAATACATCCTGTTCATCGCCACCTTTCTAGCGGCGCCCTGGGCAATGCATCGAGGATTGCACGTCCAAGTGGACGTGGTCACCCGGCTTTTGCCCCGGCGGGCGGCGGCGGTATCCGAGGCGCTGGCCGGCCTGATTGGGCTCGTGGTGAGCCTGTTCCTGCTCTATTACGGCATCCGCGCGGCGTGGGATTCCTACAGCCACGACTCGTTGATCTTCAAACAGCTCGTGATTCCCGAATGGTGGCTGTTGGCCTTCATCCCGTTCACCGGGCTGTTGCTGAGCGTGGAGAGCGTGCTGCAGCTCTCTGGTTATCGTGCGCCACGCAACGGATTGGGCGGTGAACCCTTGGCCCGCGACGGTATTTAAGGGATGGACTGGGTTTCCGCGCTCATGTTGTTGCTCGGGCTGCTGGTAGCCTTCATGGCCACGGGTGTCCCGGTGGCCTTCGCGTTTTTCGCGGTGAATATCGTCGGCGCCCTCGTCTTCTTGGGGGGCGAAGCGGGGCTGGAACAGCTCGCGCGCAATTCGATGGCCTCGCTGACGAGCTTCACCCTGGCGCCCATCCCTCTGTTTCTATTGATGGGGGAGATCCTCTTTCACACCGGGATCGCCTTCAAGGCTATCGATGCCATCGACGGGCTGATCGCCCGGGTTCCGGGGCGGCTCTCCATCGTCTCGGTGGTTGCCGGCACGGTCTTCTCTTCCCTTTCCGGATCCACCATCGCCAATACGGCGGTGCTGGGCAAGGTGCTGCTGCCCGACATGCTGCGGCGGGGATACCATCCGGCCATGGCCATGGGGCCGATCATGGCCGCCGGCGGCATCGCTATTCTCATTCCGCCCTCGGCCCTGGCGGTACTGCTGGGCAGCCTGGCCAATATCTCCATCTCCCGGCTGCTCATCGCGGGCATCGTTCCAGGCCTGCTGATGAGCCTGCTCTTCCTGGGTTATGTGGTGGGCCGCTGCTGGCTCGACCCGCGGCTGGCGCCTCTCTACGATGTACGCCACTTGACATGGTGGCAGCGCGTGCGCCCGGTACTGATTTACGTTCTGCCCCTGTTCGGCATATTCGTCGTGGTGGTGGGCAGCATCATGACCGGATTGGCCACCCCCACCGAATCGGCGGCCCTGGGCTGTGTGGCCACGGTGGTGGCCGTGGCGGCCTATCGCCGATTGCGCTGGCGGGATCTGCTGCTGGCGGTGCGCGAGACAGCCCAGATTTCTGTAATGATCCTATTCATCATCGTCGCTTCCACGGCCTTTTCGCAGATTCTGGCCTTCTCCGGCGCAGCCAACGGTCTTCTGCGTCTGATCGGCGAGTCAAATTCATCCGCCTTGGCGGTGCTGGTGGGAATGCTGCTGATCCTGCTTTTCCTGGGGGCCTTCATGGATCAGGTGAGCATGATGATGATCACCGTGCCCTTCTTCATTCCCCTGGCCAGCTCGTTGGGGATAGACCTGATCTGGCTCAGCGTGCTGATGCTGATCGTGATGGAGGTCAGCTTCACCACACCCCCTTTCGGCCTGTTGCTCTATGTGATGAAAGGCGTCGCCCCGCCGGAGACGTCGATCCAGCAAATCTACCTGGCCGCCCTGCCCTTCATCATCCTGGAGTTGTTCGTCTTGGCGCTGCTGATGGCTTTTCCCATCCTGGCAACCGGGCTGCCCGACCTGATGACGGGGTGAGCGTAAGCGTGGAATATCGATTGCTTGTCGCTTATAAACTACTAATGACATGATAGAGGCATACCCCAAGGAAATCAGGATATACGCTACAACGGACGGTAGAATGCCTTATACCGAATGGAGTAGAGGCCTTGATCCAGAAGCGAGGGCGCGGATTCAAATCCGTTTGGACAATGTGAGGCGGGGCAACCTCGGACATCGGAAGTCCGTGGGGAAAGGCGTTACCGAACTCAAGGTGGACTATGGGCCCGGCTACCGAATCTATATCGGCCAGCAAGGGAAACGGGTCATCGTTCTCCTGTGTGGCGGCGACAAGCGCCGGCAACAACGGGATATCGAACAGGCACAAGATTATTGGGCCGATTACAAAAAACGGAAAGACGATGCCTAGATCAATCGACTATCAAGAATATTTTCTCGGAGTCCTGAAAGATCCTCGGGAGAGTGCCGCATACCTCGAAGCCGCCGCGGAAGATGGCGAGCCTGAATTATTCCTACTCGCCTTGCGGAACGTGGTCGAAGCACTTGGGGGTGTGACCCAGGTGGCGGAGATGGCCGGACTCGACCGGTCGCACGTCTACCGGATGCTTTCCAAGAATGGGAATCCGCGAATAGCCAATTTATTCGCCCTCTTGAACGCGGTCGGCGTTTCGTTCGCCGTGAAACAGAACCAGGGAAAGGAATCGGCCCTGCCCGTGAAACAAAAGTCGGCCATGGTTGCGAAAGACAAGGTCCGAAAAGACAGGGTTCCAAAAGGACGGACAGGGGGCCGTCGTTCGACACGAAGAGCGAAAGCCGCCGGTTAACGATGCCCTCCAGCCGCGATCACGATCACGCGTGCTATGCTTCCCCGTGCTACGCTTGGTCGCTCTCCGATTTCTTTTTCAATCCCATGGGGCGCAGCACCACATCGCAAGGGCACCAATCGGTGCGGCGTTGCTGAATCCGCATGACGCCCATGAAGGCGATCAATGCCAGACCGGCGGTGAGGCTGACCCAATAGGCGACAGCAGCGAATACGAACAACATGCCCCCCTGCACCAGCGTCCTGCCTGTTTCGAGATACATGGTCTATTTCTCCTTGCGCCTTGCTAGACACTCGCTCCGCATGTTCCTCAGGCACGGGGAATGAGAACCATTTACCGCTCCGAGTAATAAGTGATCGAAGGATGGGGAAAGTCAACGTGAACCGATTTGTGATCTTGACGACAACATTACCCGGTGTGTAGCAGTTTTTGGTGGGCGCCTTCGAAAGCGGGGGCGATGTCGGCCATGAAGCGTTCCATCTGCTCCTTGACCATGTTGTGGGGCTTTCGGCCGTAGTTGAAGTAGAGGATCACTTCCACGATCCCCGCCGCTTGCACCCGCTTCAGGTCGTCGACGATCTTCTGCGGCGGCCCCACCAGGATCGAGTTGGAGGTCAGGTCGCCCGGCTGCATGTTGTTGAGGATCTCCACGATCTTGAGGAAATAGCGCATCGTGGGCGGAACGGATTTCTTGTCGCTGGGAAAGGCGGCCACCAGAGCGTCCTTGAAGTACGAGATCAGCCGCTCCCGGCCCTCCTGTTCTTCGGCCGGTGTATCGGCGATGTGGATGAAATAACTGCACATGGCCCGGCGCGGAGCCTTGCCGCGCTTTTCCGCCTCCGCACGGAAGGCAGCCACCCCGTCGGCCAGACCGCCGTAAACCATGGCCGCGGCGAAGGGCGCGAAGATGATGTTCCAGTCGTTGCGCGCGGCGAGTTCCATGGAAAAGCGCGAAAAGCAGGCCACGTAGGGCCGCAGGGGCTTTTGCAGCGGCTTGGGAACGATTTCCACGTTCTCGAACTGGTAGTACTTGCCCTTGTGGGACCACCGTCCCTCCTCGGTCCACGCGCGCCAGAGGATGTCCAGTCCCTCGGCGAAGATCTCCGCGGAATCCTCGTAGGGCGCGGCGAAGGGTCCGTACTCCAGCCGGTCGTAACCCCGGCCGGCGGCGAAATCCACCCGCCCCCCCGATAGCAGGTCCAGGGTCGCCCATTCCTCGGCCACGTGCAGCGGATGGTGCACCGGCAACAGCACCACCGCCGGCGCCAGGCGAATGCGTTGGGTTGCACCGGCGAGATGGGCCAATAGGATATTGGGGCAAGGATTGACCCCCAGCAGGTTGAAGTGGTGCTCGCCCACCCACACGGAGTTCAGGCCCACGATTTCAGCGTGAAGGGCCTGGTCGAAGATTTCCCGGATGAACCCCTCCGGCGACCGCGGATTGTCGGGGTAGCGGTTATCGCTCAGGGTGAAATATCCGAAATCCATAGTTGCGGATGCCTTTTCGTGATGGGTGGACGGGATTACAGATGCGGCGATAATATTAGTTCGAGGTGGCTCACCGCGATTAGTCTTTACGTTCCCGCCACAATCCCAGCTTTTGTTGTATACCCCGGTCAGAAAAGAGAAACAGGACGCTGTCGTCCTCGGCGCGATGGTGGTGTGGCAGCCACGAGGGGACGACGAATACGTCGTTGGCCGTCCAAGACAGGGTCTGTCCGGCAATCTCCGTCGTGCCGCTGCCCTCGATGACGGTATAGACCGTGCCGTCGGTAGCACGGTAGGGCCGGCTCGTGAAGCCCTTGGGCAGCAACTGGATGAACGTCGAAATGGTGGGCATGGCTGGCCCGCCGTCCACCGGGTTGGTGAATTCCATCTTCAGGCCGTGGTAGGGGTCCCAGTCCTGGCCGTCCCGCATGGCTTCCAGCGCCTCGCGGCTGCGGGCGTAAGGATAGCGGAACAACGGCGAATGCCGGCCCGGCGACTCGTAGCCCACGGGCAGCATGTTGGACCCGAAGCGCGCCGCGTTGTCTCCGGGGGGCTTGGATTGGGGGTAAATATCTTCCCTGTAATTTTCGGCGAAACTGGCGTCGAATAACCGCACGATGGGAATATCGAGGCCGTCGAGCCACACCACCGGATCGCCGGTGTCGTTGCCGTGGTCGTGCCAGCTCCAGGCGCCGGTGATAATGAAATCCCCTTTCTCCATGTAAGCCCGCTCGCCTTCGACCGAAGTGTAAGCTCCGGCGCCTTCGATAATCAGCCGCAGGGCCGATTGGGAATGGCGGTGGGCCGGCGCGATTTCTCCGGGTAATACCAATTGCAAGCCCGCATAGAGGGAACTCGTGATGCGCGACTGGCCGGGTAAGGCCGGATTCTCCAGCACCAAGACCCTTCGTATGGCTTCCTTGGCGGTGATCAGCGACCCCGCTTCCAACAGATGGGGCCGCACCTGGTCGTAGTTCCAGAGGCAGGGCACGCAAGGCGTGGCGGGCTCTTTAGTGATCAGATCGTGGAACGTTTCCCAAAGGGGGGCCATATGCAAGGGGGATATCCGCTCATAAAAGGCCCTGCGGTCAGGGGAAAGATCCGCTCGTTCTACCATGATGCCTCTCCATTCAAGGGGATCGCCATTTGATGGAATCGGATTTCTACGCCGCGTTTCCTGATCTGCGAGGTCAACCCTGCAACACATCGATCACCGCCTGGGGAATGGGCGCGGCCTTGATGCGTTTGGGGTTGGTGGGATGGGGAATGCCCCAGAAGCGCACTTCCCTTCCCGTGACGGCGATCTGGTCGCCGCTGTGGATCACGTGTGTAATGATGATATTCTTCTTCTGGATTTCCGCGAGTGTGCTGACCAGCACCAACTCATCCTTGAACCGGCAGGGATAGAAAAAGGTGGCCTGGGCGTCGGCGGCGGGAAAGGTGCCGCCGTGTTCGTCGCGCATGATGTCACGGGTGAGCCCCTTGGCGTAGTAAATGTTCCAGGTTCCCCGGTCGAAGTAGTTGAAAAAATTGGGATAGAAAACGATGCCGAAGGGGTCGCAATCCTCCCACTCCACCGTCACAGGCGTATTCACGCTCCTCATGCCGCTTCACTCCCCAGCACCCGCGCGCCGCTTGATTCCTGCCCGGCCGCGGGATATCGAATAGAACTCATTCAAGGAAATTCATGGAAGTCCAACGCAAGAATCCACGGAATTGACGATAATGTCCACGCCCCCATCCAACCGCGCCGGAGCTTGATATTCACTCCCGGTACCAGACCGGATTTGTTTCCCAAGGCCCTGGGCAGCGGCGCGGACATTGTCTGCATCGACCTGGAGGACGCGGTCGCGCCGCGACAGAAAGACGAGGCCCGCGCCAAGACCCTCCCCCTCTTCCAGACTCCCCCAGCTGACGACGGCATCGAACGAATGGTGCGCATCAATTCCTTGCGTTCGCCGGAGGGTTTGGCGGATCTATCGGCAATTATCGCGAGCGATAGCCCCCCGCCGGCCATCATGATGCCCAAAGTGCAGTCCCCGGACGAGATGCGCATAGTGGACGAATTGCTCACAGGTCCCTGCGCCGCCATCCGCTTTCACGTCATCATCGAGACCAATGACGGACTTGCCGCCGCCTACGAGATCGCCCAATCCTGCGACCGTATCGACTCCCTGCTTTTCGGTGCGGTGGACATGGCTGCCGAGTTGCGCACCGATTTGGCCTGGGAGACCCTGCTTTATGCCCGCTCGCGGCTGGTGCACGCGGCTGCCGGGGCCGGAATCGATTTGATCGACGTGCCCCATCTGGACCTGGGCGATACGGCAGGGCTGGAAAGCGCAGCCGCGGCATCCTGCCAGCTGGGATTCACCGGCAAGGCAGCGATCCATCCCAAGCAGATCGGCCCTATCAACCGAGCCTTCACACCCGGCGAGGCAACCGTCGAGCGGGCACGCCGCATCATCGCGGAGTTCGACCGGAGCGACGACGGATTGGTGGTGCTGGACGGCACGTTGCTCGAAAAGCCAGTCTTGCGCTCCATGTACCGCATCGTTGCCATCGCCGACCGGACAAGCCGACAGGAAAAATCCGACTGATTCGGCTCAGTTCCTGCGCTCCGCGCTCCTTTCGACTCTTTTACCAATCAATTGAAAGCGTTACGTCGCTGCTAGGCCCTTCTGTTGCATGTAGCCTGGATACGGCGAAGCCGGATGGGACGACAGGAAGTCATCCCACGGTCGTTCAACGTGCAGAGTTCAACGTGCAAAGGTGAGACGAGATGGGTGGAAATATTGGGAACAATCGTCCACGAGCTGAAGGAGCGGCGAGTGGCTCGCAATCCGGAACGGGATCGCTCGGACATCGCGAAGAGGAAATCCACTACAACGGGCGCTATATCCCCTACAGCGGGGGTTCGGCGGGGTGGTTCGAGAATTCGGGTGTCTCGAAGAGTGAGCAGGGAAACAATTACACATTCCACACCGCAGTCGATCCGGCCAAGGTCAAGCAGAAACGCTTCGAACGCCTGGGACAGGAAGTCGGTCAGCGCGCGTTACAGCGTCAGATACCCGAAGGTGAAACGCCGGTGGCTGTAAATTGGGGCGATCAAGCGATCGAGGCGATCATGAGCGATTTCTCCGGACGCGGTATCCGCGTGGTCATGAACGAGGAACCGGGCTTTCAGCGCGGGGATAAAGTCAACGTGCGTGTCCACCCCAACGAATTCTTCAAGACCGAACTTGCCATGATAGACGCCGAAGTTATATGGATACAGAAAACGGACCTCATCGGCGGCCGATGGCACGTCGGCATCGCCTACGCCGCAATTTGAATTTCAACACCGGGCCTGCATGGAGCCCGTCTACCTGCAAACCCATCGCTCCGGTCTACTCGCGGAAAAGGTCGCACAGGCCCACCGCGAGCTGGAGGATTGCAAAGCCTGTCCCCGGCTTTGCGGCGTGAACCGTATGGAAGGCCAAACCGCGGCCTGCTACACGGGCCGCTGGGCTTACGTCTCCAGCGCATTTCCCCATTTTGGCGAGGAGGATTGCCTGCGCGGCAAGCGTGGCAGCGGCACGATCTTTTTTTCCCGCTGCAATCTGCGCTGTGTCTTCTGCCAGAACGGGGACATCAGCCAGAATAAAGTGGGCGAGGAGGTGACGGCGGCGCAGCTCGCGGCGGTCATGCTGTCCCTGCAGGCCCAGGGCTGCCACAACATCAACTTCGTCACCCCCGAGCACGTCGTTCCCCAGATCGTCGAGGCGCTGCCCATTGCCATCGAAGGGGGTCTGCACCTGCCCATCGTCTACAACTCCTCCGCCTACGACGCCTTGGAAAGCCTGGCCCTGATGGATGGGCTGGTGGATATATACATGCCCGATTTCAAGTTCTGGGAGCCCGAGAGCGCCCACCGCTACATGCGGGCCCGGGACTATCCCCAAGCGGCGCGGACGGCCATCGCGGAGATGTTTCGGCAGGTGGGCGAACTGCGCTTCGGCGACGATGGCCTGGCGCAAAGGGGTTTGCTGATCCGCCACCTGGTGATGCCGGGCGGACTGGCGGAAACCCGGGCCATCCTTAATTGGATCGCCGGCAACCTTTCGCGCAGCACCTATGTCAACCTGATGGATCAGTACCGCCCCGCCCATCGCAGTGACCGCTTTCCCGAAATCCACCGGCCCCTGGCTGGGCGCGAATTCTCCCAGGCCCAGGCCATCGCCCAGGAAGCCGGGCTCACACGGCTCGACGAACGCCAGCCGCGCCGCGCCTTCGTGATTTAACCCCCACCCCAGCCCTCCCCCGTTTACGGAGGAGGGAGACGACGACCCCCACCCCGGCCCTCCCTCGCCGTTGAAAACACCGCACGTAGGGGCGCACGGCGGTGCGCCCGGCAATACCCCTCTCCGTGCACGGGGAGGGGTCGGCCGCAGGCCGGGGGAGGGGTGGCTATTGGCCCTGCATCCGCCACAAAAATATCCTTGACAACGGAATAAGTAATTTCGGAATATGGGGCTCCGAAACGCGTTGCAGCATTTCGTGCGGTATTCGGGGGTTCCGTGGATCGTCGTAGAGAAAAGTCGTCATGCTATACCGCCTTGCGGGCAATCGCCTGCGCCGCTGCGTTTCTGCTGGTGCAGACCACTGGCCCATGGCGCAGCGGGGCCTTGGCGCAGGCCGATTTGCCCAGCGC
>JACZRV010000205.1 GCA_022574555.1 SAR324 cluster bacterium | reverse complement strand
CAAATCGATCAGCCATGGTCATTGCGAACCTTGCAGACCCGATTGATCAAGATCGGAGCGAAAGTGGTTCGCCATGCACGCTACACCTGTTTCCAGATGGCGGAAGTGTCGATTTCACGGAATCTGTTTGCGGCCATCCTGAGACGGATTCGACGATTGATGCAACCGGTGCCGGTGTGACCAGAAACGAGCGGGAAAATGAAATCAAAGACAGATGCAACCAAGGGTGATTCTTCCCTGTCGCACTGCTGCGCCGTAACGTCTGGAACAACAGGGCTCAGCCCCTTTGCAGTCTACAAAATAGGCGAATTGACGAGGTTGAAGTGGTTTCCACTGCTAAAATCGTGATATGGAATGTCGGAGAGTTCGCTCAGCCTTTGTTGGCGACTCCATCTGGGAAATATCGGTTTAAACAGAAAATTCTTTTGATATTCTGCTCAATTTCACGCCAGCAGGTCATTTTGAAGAAGAACTACACATTTGCCTTCATTCTTTCCGCACTGGTGGTTATCTTCAGCATCATTTCCATTGGTGATTTTCGGGTACGTCTAGCCGCCTTCGATTGGTCGACGTCAGGGCCTTTTTCGGTCCTTTTGATCCAGGAGCCGGAAATTTTCGCTGGCGACCTGGCCGAAACGTTGCGGCCCTTGGGTTTTATAAAAATGGGGCCCCTGATTCAATGGGGAGGAACGTTCCTGGGAGTGCCCGCCCCGGTCTCGAGCTATCTGCTGGTGGTCATTGCCAATGTGATCATGGTCTTATCCCTCTGGCGTCTGGGCCGGGTCATGGGATGGCCACCAGCAATCGCTGCCTTTTGCGCTGTTGTTGCCTTCGTCAGCACAGCCGAAGGGTGGTCTCTGGTCGTGATGGGGATGGTAAGGACCTATCCCCATTCGGGAGCGATTGCCATGGCGCTGGTCCCAGCCGTTTTCGCGGATGTGCTTGAAAAGCGGTGGAGGCGTTGCAGCGTGTTGTTGTTTCTCATTGCCATTTTTCACATTGGATATGGGACGTTAACAGCCATGGTGTTGGGGGTCGTCCATTTGTTGCAGTTGCGCCAAGGGGAGAAAATGGGTGCGATCTCCCTGCGTATGGTTGGTCTTTTCCCTGTCGGAATTTTGGCGTTGGGGATTTTAATTTTCCTGGGGCGCCCGGGTTCTGAAGCGATATCCCCAAAAGACTTGGCCGAGGTGCTCTACGCTTTTCCCGGCCACGCAATCTTTTGGCGCAATCCGGGTTTTCCCGCCGCGCTATCGAATTTTCTGGCGATAATCGTAGCCTCCCTATGGCTGGCGCGGTGGCCAAAGCCAGGCACGATTGGCGCTCGTCTGACGCTGGCGGTCGCTGCCGTGGCGGTGGCCATGACTTTGGTGCAATTGCTGGGACTTAGTCTGAAGATTGAATTGTTGGCGACGTTCAACAACTCATGGCCAGCCCGCATTACCGGCTATTTGCCTTTATTGCTCTGTGTGCCGGTGGCCGGTTTCCTCTACGAACGAATAAAAAACAAGAATCACGCGATTGCGTCCTCCATCCTGCTGGCCTGGATGGTTGTATTCCAGGCGGCCGGCCTGTGGATCGTCCTGTTGTGGTTGCTTTGGGGGGAGCGCCGTCCGCGAGGATTTCCAGGCTGGATGGTGGGCTTGGCGGTTTTTGGTGGAGGATTGCTGCTGTCCCTGATGATCGGACTTTACGAAGATCAGCTCTATGGATCATTGCGAGGGTATCTGCTGGGAACGTTTTTGCCTTTTTCGAAAAAACGAGTTTGGGTGTTCGTGATTTGCGTGGCGCTTTTGGCTGCCAAAAACCTTTTCGGTCTCATGCCTGTGGAAAGGCGTGTGCTCGCCGCCTTGGTTCTTGCCGCTGGATTTTATGCGGCCGGCCGGGGGGCTGAAACTCATAAAAATCAGTCTTTCAGCGCCTACGAACTCGAACTTTGGATGAATGCAGAGACACCCCGCAAGGCAGTTTTTCTGGTACCGGAGGTCACGTTTCAGCAAAACGCCATTGCACGGCGAAAAACCGTTTACCTCCTGCCGGGGCTCCTCAGCGCCTACTCCACCAATGACCGCAGAACCATTGAGTTCGATAAAAAGATTTTCGCGTATTTTGACCTTCCGCGGGGCGATACTCCCGGCTGGTTCAAGGATTACCACCCCGCACTATTCCGTCGTTACCTGACCCTGGATGACGCTGGAGCAAATGCGCTTGGGAAGGCCTTTGGTGCTGATTATCTCGTTACCTATACCAGCGCGGCGAACCTTGGCTTGCACAAGGTGTATGAAAACCGGCACTACGCAGTTTACGAGTTGCGAAAAACAGGTGAGTCCGGTGGTGGCGGTGCGGATTGATCGTGGGGGGATGTATTTGCATTGCTAAAATGGGAAATTTCAGATCCATATGCCCCCCGTTGCGAAAATTACTTATTTTTCGGCAGGTTTGACCGGGAGACCCTGGCCGAGCCCATGAGCAAGTGCAGGGCCTGGTGGCCCAGCGCATACAGATACCACCGCAAATAATTTGGCAGCCATTTAATGATTTGGAAACGGGATTCGCCTTCTGAGCGATCCCGCCACACAGTAGGAACCTCGTCCACGCGAAATCCTTGAAAGTGGGCCTTGACCAACACTTCCATTCCGATTTCAAACCCTCCAGTGCTCTCGATTTGGACCGCATCCAAAACGGGTTTCGAATAAAGCTTGAAACTGTTGGTGACGTCATGCACCGGCAGAGAGGTCAAATACCAAAGACTGACCCCGGCCAAGCGGGAGAGTGTTTTCTTCAGCCATGGCCCGCCAATCTGCTGGCCCCCCTTGCAATACCGCGATGCGCATACCAGGTGCGCGCCATCCCTGGCCCGTTCGACCATGCGGTTGATGACCGAAGGCGGGTCCGACCCATCGGCCATGGTAACCACCATAAACTCGGTATCGGCTACCTCCAATCCGGTACGAATCGCATTCGCCGCCCCTTTTCCATACCGGTTCCTGATCAACCGGAGGTCGATTTGAAAATCTTCCGCGGCGCTTTGGGCCGGGGCAATTGTCGTGTCCTCGTCGAAATCAAAAATAAGCAATACGCGATAGGGATCCTTCACCTCCCTTTGGATGGCATCCAGCACACCCCGGATGTTTTCCTGTTCGTTGTATACAGGGATGATGATCGATATGGGATCGTGGGACATGAATATTTCCGGTGGCGTTAAATCGTCCCAAGGCGGATTTGCTCATCCACCCAGGGGATGATCTCGTCCAGCGCTTTGTCCAGGGAGGTATTCGCTTCGAACCCCAATACTCGCTTTGCCTTGGACACATCGGGAATCCGTTTTTGGACGTCGTATTCGAAAGGGGTATCCGAGACGTAATTAAGTTCTTTGTCCGGATGTATTTTTTTCCAGATGGTTTCGGCAAGTTCCAGCACAGTGGTTGTCCGGGCTGTGGATAAATTGAAATCCTCGTTGATGGCGCCGGGATGCTCGATCGCCAACCGTATCCCAACTCCCAGATCCCCTCCATAGGTATAATGGCGCACTTGGCTGCCGTCACCGAGAATATGCAACGGATCCTGGCCTTTGATGATCTTTTGAATCAGGTCTGGCACCACATGTGACATGGCAAGCTGTACGTTTCCAGACATGACAACCTTGTCCACCTTGGCGCGCTGCTCTCCAATTCCTATGCAATTGAATGGGCGCATGATGGTATATGGGAGGCGATACTGTTCCCAGGCGCCCTTGGCGAAATATTCACAGGCCAGCTTTTGAAAACCGTAGGTGGACAAAGGCGGCGGACATTTTAGCTGTTCTCCCTCAGGAGTCGGGAATACCTCAGAGCTTTCGAAAACCATCGAAGAGGACATAACGGAGATCTTTTGCAGTTTCTTTTCCTGGTGCGCCCAGATGGCAGCGTCGAATTCCGCGGCGATAATTCGCTCATTTTCCGCAATCAGGTCATAAGCCAACTCATGGAATAATGAGATTCCTCCAATGATGGCGGCGCATGCTACGAGATGGTCGCAAGTACTCAAAAGTTCCTTGAGCAGATCGACGTTTTTGGCATCGCCTTCTACGAAGGTGTATTGGGAATGTTGGTCGTAACTTTTTTCAACAAATCCATATTTAAAATAATTGTCCAGACCGATCACCTCGTACCCATGTTCAAGCAGTTCGGAAATGAGATAGCCTGCGATGAATCCTTTTGCGCCAGTAACGAGTATTTTCATGTGTGCTTTCCAAAGATGATAATCATGTAATACCTGTGCGAAGCAATTAAGCCTATTGATTAACCGGGCTAGATTTTCCTGAGCGGGTCGTTTCCCGAATTGGGCGTGCAGTTCCAGATATCGACCATGGGCTTCTCGGTGCGAATCGACCGGTAGCGTGCGTGGGGGGCCGCGATGATCAGGATATCCGCATCTTTTAATACCTCCTCAAG
>JACZRV010000085.1 GCA_022574555.1 SAR324 cluster bacterium | reverse complement strand
TGTGTAAGTTTTCAGATTAGACCATTGTCTCATGATATATCAATGGTGTAGCGTTGCAAGCCTCTATCGCCTGGAAGTAATAGCATGTAGTTTCAGTGGTTTAGCGTGAGTTCCCATTCGATTTTCGGCCCCGTCGCAAGATTCAGCAGTTGCTGGATCGATTTCGGCCTTCTGATCGTTAACGCAGCCAGGATGTGCGGTTTTTGGGTACGTGTTCCCTCGCGGGGCGAGGACGCTGTTGCGAATTGCAACGGCGCTCCCGGGTCAAACGCTCCAGTCCCTTTGAAAGTGTCCAAATTTGGAATCTAGAGCTATTGCCGACTGATAAACTCGTCGTCGAAGCGAACCCGGAACTCGTCAATAGCCTCTTCGAAGCGCTCAAACCCTTCGCTTCGCATTCGGGCAGCAAAGCTAATACTGGGTTCAGTTCCGACGATGGCTGACCAATAGTATAGGATCATGCCCGCTGCGTTCCGCTCTTCAAGCCGCATCTTCGTATATCGGACCCCCTGCTTAAGATTATCGGAAGCCCCCGAAGACTCAAGTATTGGGTCGAAAATCCGCTCATGGAGAAAATCCATGATCTCTTGCTCTTTTGTTCCAAGGACTTTCATGGCTCGTTCAGTTACTCCGCAACTCTAGGCGCTCTCACTTCCTTCACTTTGCTACCGGAAAAGCGAAGTCCGATGCGTTTCCATCCTCGAAGGCTACCCGAGTCTCGATGCTCATTCAAGCAACGGAAGCAGTGAAGCCTCGGACTGCCCAAACACTTGACTGTGACAGGCTTCAAGCATCTTTGAATTTAAATCCGACGCTTGCGCCCAGCTAATTCGTTCAGTCGAGATTGGAGGTTCCTCGTTCACGTCCCCCAAAACGAGGGCTAGGTGCGATCTGCAATGGCACAACGTCAAGCTCCTACAGACGGTTGCGCGTTGTCGAGTCTGCGATGAATCAGGGAAACCACAGATAGCAAGTCTTCGGCATCTTTCTTGTTCATCATCCAATGGATGCGCGCGGTGTGCGCCGTCGGGTTTCTGAACATGCCAAAAATACCTCGTACAAGATTGGCGAACCCGCGCTGTTCGCTCCGCTCGCTTTCGGAACTCAGCGCGTTGATAGCCAAGAGGGGAATGTCTCCGGCCAGGGCTTTGTCGACTAGCTGGACTCCATCGTCGGTCAGAGCGGTTCGGCTTCGAAGCTTGTCAGCAACGCTCTTTGTCGCTTCCAGAACGGCATGGAAATAGTTGTCTGCCACCAATTCCTCGCGGCAGAATTCGAGCACTTCAGGGTGTATTTCACGGGCCGTCAGGTCCGCTCGGAGTTCATTGGCACGTCGCTGCGCCTCGGAGAGTGTACCTACTTGATCCGCTCCAACAAGAGTCCCGTCAGCATTGAGAGCTAACCCGACAAAGGCGAGCGCGCGATTGACGTTCGCCCGCATTGGCTCAAACCGATGGGCTTCGCGAGCGTATCGCTCGGGCTTCAACGCCTCTCGAATAAATTGCAGGATAGCTCGGCGGTTCTGACTGCCGTTTTGTCGTTCTACAAAGGCGTTGTACAACCGCTTCCACTTTGTGATAGACGGATCGGGGTCGGCCATTCGAAGAGACGCGAGGATATGCCCGATTTCCGACCCGGTCAGTCCCTTTTCGGTGTCGGCCAGAGCCTGGGCAATAGCCTCAAGCTGGCTCTGCGTGAACATTTTCTCCATTTCTGCATCTCGCTTCCTTGCATGAACTGTAGGTGCTCTTGTTCGTTTGGAGCATCTTACTCCGATGTAGCGAACAGAAAAAGAGCCAATCTGTCTCCCAGATTGTGGCAAAAATGGACTAATAAAGTGCAGTGTGGCGTTGCCCTCTCTAAGGGGGCGACGCGATTTCGGGCGCTAAAGCTGCATGCTCGCTAACGTCCGGCTGGCGAGCGTTGAGGAATTCCACGACGCGGCTGGCATCGGCTGCTGCTCGGCAGGAAGGTAGGTCAATAAGGTCTGCAAGGCCAACTTAATACTCGCTTCTCGAATGGTGATGGGAAGAGCGGTGCCCCTTCTGGTTTGACTGCTGGTACTGTACCGTAACAAATGTATATCCGGTGCGGGGTCAAGGCGGATGACCAGCAATGGGGACGGATAGATGCCGTGGCCACGCAAATTAGGACGGCTCCCTATCCCTTGCCGGGGAGCAGGTGAGCCCCAGCGTTGATCACCGATTCGGCGAAAGCACCGGTTTGCAGGCGAATCACTGCCGTTTGTAGTCTGTACTTTCAGTACCCAAGAGCGCTTATTTCATTTTTCAGATTGTCCTCCACCGCAGCGATGATAGATTGGTAATCGGAAAAAAGGTGTTTCCACCCTTCAATCGTCCCACGTTCGCGTGTCTCATTAGAATACAGCGATATTTTTTCATCCAGCGAATTCGAATCAAGCGTACACTCCAGACAAAGAAATTCAAATATTTTGGCAAAAGTCCCCCCAGAATCCTCCAACAGGGACTCATAACGTACTACGAGTTCGTTGGAACCGGCGCTAGTATGGATAATCCATTCATTAAGATGCTTTCGATATGCGCAAATAACGGTCAATGGAGAGCGTTCCTCCCGCCTTTTGCAATTTCGGTCAATTGGAGCAGCGAGAAAATAGTCATACTGATTGCAAAAAAATTCTTGAGAAAATGAATCATGTTTCTGAAATTTTGTATACTCGTAAAAAGAGATCATGACGTCGCGTGGATCGCGTATTAAAATAATTTTCTTCGAAATTTCCGAATTGATCCCAAGGAGTCGTCTTGTTTCGTCGTACAAATAGGCTCTGGTGGGCGCATGTGATTTCAGATTAATAAGTTTGTCTTGCTTATCCATAGGCGCATATATTGACCGGGCATTATAACCTGACGATTTTCGCAATACGTTCTGTAAAAAGTTGCTTCCTGAACGTGGAAAGGCCACCAAAAAAGACATTGGCAAGGTTGAGAAGATATTATTATTGTTGTTAGATCGGCGCATATTATGGATTTTACTGAGGTTGATGCATAATTTTTCAAATAACTATCAGCCGGCCCAGCATAACAACTTCATCATGCTGAGCCAAACCCCAGCAACAGATTTCGGTTGGTGTTCCGGTTAACATAATCGTTGGTACTGGCCGCGTTGTTGGCATCGTGCGAGCCGAGGAAAATGTTATCGCTCCGGGTGAGGGGATGACCGGCCGGCAGGGGCTCCTTCTCATATGCGTCAAGAGCGGCGCCGGCGCTTATTGCGGAGACCAAGGCGTTCTCATCCGCCAGTGCGACGCCGAATTGGTCGAGGCCTGCATTGAATCCGCGTCATCGCTAGCCGGGCTTATCAATCGGGAGGACGTTTTCGATACCTTGGTGGTGAGGGTAAAGGACGCCTATCCCTTCTACGATCTCGCCTACAAGGAAAAGTTGCGGGCAATCGTCGGCCACTTGGAAGGGGCCGGCAATCTGCTTTGCCTTGGGAGGACGGGCATCTTCAAGTACAACAATTCCGACGGTTCCATCGAAATGGGGGTGGAACTGGCCGCGAGGCTTCTGCGAGGGGACCCCGCCCCATCGGTGATGGACTACACCAGCGAGGAAGTAAGTTACTGAGTTACCGAACTGCGGAGAGCGCCCAGTAGACGCCCTCTTCGATTTTGTGGTAGGGCAGAGCCACTGAAGGGCTCAAGGCCTACGGACGATCAATCGGGGAAATTTTGGCTGCACCAGCGGAATGGCCGTCAGTCGCCGTTCCGGGTCGGCTGCAAGGCTGTTATCGGGGCAGAAAATGCGTCGTCTTCAGAGAAGCACTGATGCGACGGGCACGGATGGACGAGTACGGGGAAGCCCTCCCACCGAGAGTTCGATATCTTGCCGCATCCTTAACCAATGGTTCCAGGAAAAGCGTAGGCTCGCCCCTCAATTTCAATGAACAACCCTGGCGGGAGATCAGTTATGGCAATTACCGTGGCGGAATTTCTGGATGTGGCCGATGGCGTGCAACCCAACCAGTTTTCGGTAGGTTCGCACAGCGAAATCAATTCATTTGACGACCTCGACCCGATTTACAAGCGCCTGCTGGACGAGCCGGTCGCCGCAGTTTTTGCGGTGCTGGGCTCGGATGGGCGGTCCAACCTGACCCCCATGTGGTTCGACTACGAGGGCTCGACGGTGCTGGTCAATGTGGCCACGCACCGCAAGAAGGTGGAGTGGATCCGCGCCAATCCAAAACTGACGATCCTGCTCATGAATCCGGAGAACATTTACCACTGGATCAGCGTCAAGTGTACGGTGAGTCGGGAGATTTTGGAAGATGACCCCAAGGAGGGAC
The DNA here is from genome assembly GCA_022574555.1 of SAR324 cluster bacterium. Lineage (GTDB taxonomy): Bacteria > SAR324 > SAR324 > SAR324 > JACQKK01 > JACZRV01. The sequence continues at coordinate 15,642 of JACZRV010000085.1, read as the reverse complement.
AGCGGGTCACTGACCAGCTTGATAAAATATGGACCAAGTACACCGGCAATCCGCCACCCTATGGTCTGCGCGACCCATCGCGCAACGAGCGACGGGTGCTTTTCGAATGCCCGGTGGAAAAGATCGCCACGTTCGGCAAGCCCTGACCGATCTGTAATCATGGGCGCCACTGCCGCGCCAAAGCCCTGACCGGACTCTTACCATGGGCGCCGGATTCGCGGCCAAAGCCCTGAATTCCAAATCCCTGAAATACAGCGGAGGAACGCATGAGACCGGCTTCGGCGGAGCCAGAGAGGATTGAGACGCAAGGCGATGTGGACCCTTTGGAGGTGGCCAATCGCATTGCGCCTGCGATCGAAGCCGACGCTGGCGAAGCGGAATTACGGCGCGAACTCACCCCAGCGATATTTGACATCCTGCTGGACGCGGGGTTTTACCGGCTCCTGCTGCCTCGATCGGTGGGTGGTTTCGAACTCCCCCCATCCCGATTTTCCGCAGTCCTGGAACGGATCGCCACCGCCGACGGCAGCACCGCCTGGTGCCTGGGTCAGACCGGCGGCTGTGCCATGGCTGCGGGACACCTCTCGCCCAAGGTGGCCTCTGAGATTTTCGGGCCGCGGCGTGCGGTGCTGGCTTGGGGCGCTGGACCCAAGGGCCGGGCCGTCGGCGTGCAGGGCGGTTTCGAGGTCACCGGCACCTGGATGTTCGCCAGCGGCGGACGGCAAGCGAACTGGCTGGGGGCGCACGTGCCCCTGTTTGACCCGGATGGATCGCCGCGGCAGGCGGAAGACGGAACGCCCCTAGTGCGCACCATGCTTTTCCCGGCAGAAGAGGCCGAGATGACCGACATCTGGCATGTGATGGGGCTCAAAGCGACCGGGAGCGACAATTATTCGGTCGATCATCTCTTCGTCCCCCACGAGCGGACTTTCGAATTGGAAGGCGAGCCCGATCCCTCGCAAACCGGCGTGCTGTATCGCTTTCCCATCACGCTCGTGTACGCCGCGGGTTTCGCCTGCGTCGCCTTCGGCCTCGCCCGCGCAATGCTGGATGCCTTCATCGGCCTGGCCAAGAGCAAGGTTCCACAAAAGAAGCAGGCCACGTTGCGCGACAGCGCAGTGGTGCAGATGCAGGTGGCCCAAGCCGAAGCCAAGCTGGGCTCCGCGCGCATGTACCTGCTGCGATCGCTCGAAGAGATCGAGGCCTCCCTGCTGGCCCAGAATCGGCAGCAGCTGACGACCGATCAGCGCATGCGCATCCGGCTGGCCGCCACCCATGGCATCCACCAGGCCAAGGAGGTGGCCGATATCGCCTATCTGGCGGCCGGGGCGACGGCGATATTCGAGGATGGAAAGTTTGAGCGGCGCTTCCGCGATATCCACGCAGTGACCCAACAGATTCAGGCGCGGCTATCCCAATTCGAAACCGTGGGCCAATATATGCTGGGGTTGACCTCCAATCCCAGCAATCTCTGATAAGCGCTCACGCCGGGGAGGAATCCTGCACGGGCGGCGGGGCCGGTCCTGCGGTGGAATGGCGGGCGGCGTCTTGGTCTTGTGGCGAAAGGGCGGGCTCGGGTGCGAGTCCGCGCGGAATTACCATTTGAGGCGATTTCCATGGAACTGCAATTTATCGATCACTTCACCCTCAGCGTACGCCCGCACGAACTGGAGCTGCTGCGCGAGTTCTACACGAACACATTCGGCCTGGAAGAAGGCCGGCGGCCTGACTTTCCGTTTCCAGGTCACTGGCTCTACCTGAACGGACGGCCCGTGGTTCATCTGGCGGCCAACCTGCCGGACGATATCGATCCGCCCGACGGAACCATGGCCACCGGCAAGTTCAACCACGTCTCGTTTCGCTGCAAGGGCCTGGAGGCGACCCGGCAGCGGCTCAACGAGATGGGGCTGAAATTTCGCGAGGCGCCGGTGCCCGGATTCCCGTGGCATCAGATTTTTGTCCACGATCCGATAGGACTGAAGATCGAGTTGACCTTCGACGTGCCGGAATAGGTCCATCGGCGGACCGACTGCTGAATCCGGGCCGCTCCGGGCCGCCAATTCGAAAACGGTTGAGGCGTTCTAATCCATGACGCCGGGACGGTGACTGCTTCACCCGTTGCCCCGATAGCCATTCGCCCCCCGGCATCCACCGGCCGCCATGCTGCCATGTGCTTCATGGGGATTGTGCCTGCAGGCATGGATGGCGCAGAATGACGGAAACCATTCAGATCCCTGTTTAACAGCAACGAGCGAGTACCCGGCTTTATGGACAAAGACGTTGTAGTAAATGTAATGCCCCTGGGGTTTCCCTGGGAGACACCCGATCCGTTTCTCTTCTGCGCTTACCATGACGACACGTATCCCAAGGGCAACGAGCGCCTGGGGCCGGCCGCGTCCCTAGCGGGCCGAGACATCGGTATGGACTTCGCCGGCAAGGATGGCTGGCGCATGTATCACGGCGATGTCGTGCCCGGTTTTCCACGCCATCCGCACCGTGGCTTTGAAACGGTGACCATCGCCCGCCGTGGGTTCGTCGACCACTCGGACTCCCTGGGCGCCACCGCCCGGTTCGGGGGCGGCGATGTCCAGTGGATGACCGCCGGCCGGGGGATCGTGCATGCGGAGATGTTTCCGCTGCTGGACCGTGAAGCTCCTAATCATTTTGAGATGTTGCAGATCTGGCTCAACCTGCCCAGCGCGGACAAGCTCGTGGAACCCCATTTTTCGATGCTTTGGAGCCACAAAATACCGGCGGTTACCGTGCAAGACGCCGCAGGGCATGCGACGACGGTCAGAGTCGTCGCCGGTCGAGTGGGGGAAGTTCAAGGGCCACCACCGCCGCCCAATTCATGGGCGGCGCGTTCCGATGCGCAGGTGGCGATTTGCACCATCAAGATGGCGCCCGGCGCGCGTTGGGTGCTGCCGGCAGCTACTCAAGGAATCAACCGCACCCTCTATTTTTTCCAAGGCAGCACCCTGCGAATCGGGGAACACGACATTGTCGGCCATTCGGCGGTGCCGCTGCACCCCGAGGCGGATGCGGTGCTGCACAACGGACCCGAGGAAGGTGAATTGCTCCTGTTGCAAGGCCGGCCGATCGGCGAACCCATTGCGCAACGAGGGCCCTTCGTGATGAACACCCAAGCCGAGATCGTGCAGGCGATCACGGACTACCAGCAAACCGAATACGGTGGGTGGCCCTGGCCCAGTGACGGCCCTGTCCATCCACACGCCGAAGGCCGCCACGCTCGACACGCCGACGGCCGCATCGAGCGGGCCGGATGAGTCCTCCAGGCAGAAAGAGATATCCTCTGCCACGGCGCTTCAACGCGGCATTGTCGGATGCGGCATACACGAGGCTGCGGCTCCTAAACCAGGAATACGGGCTGGGGAACAATTATTTGCTCACCGTACTGCTGGAAAATCTGGACCAGATTGCCGACCCGGGCCAGTTGAGCCGTGCCTTCGACACTTTCATCGAGAATTACGGAGCCCCGCAGCCAAAGGGTGGCACGAGACCGGAGTAGATACACCGGCTCAAAATTCGGGGAAAAACGGGTGCGCATTGGCACGCCGATTCCATAGCGCCGCGGAGCGGATATCGCCGGATCGGGGTGCGTCAGGAAGTGATGGGGGTCTCGTTTTCGAACCGGCCATCGGGGCTGGCGGTATCGCCGAACGCCCCTGGATAATAGGCCTGGAACTCGGCTTTGATGAGCTCGAAATCGAAGTCGGCGAAGGAACCTCGCTCGTTCACGTATTCCATGTGCCGCCGATTGTTCACGTCGTAGGGATGGAGCAGCGCGTCGTTGCGCCCATCGAACTCCAAAGTGCGCACGCCGAACTTCTCGCACAAGGAGAGGTTGAAGGCGGGGGTGGCCTTGACCCATTTGCCCTCCAGGTACAACACCGCGTAACCGTGGTAGATAAAGAGTTCCTTGCCGCGCATCATTGTCCTCAGCTTTTCGGTGCTGAGATGATTCTTCACATCGGCAAAACCCACCTGCGCCGGGATACCCGCCCGCCGCGCCGCCGCGGCCAGCAGAATCGCCTTGGGAATGCAGAACGCGGAGCCGATGCGCAGGGTGGTACTGGCCTTGAAGTAATCCCGCTCCATGCGTACGTTGTAGGGATCGTAGCGGATCTGGTCTCGTACGGCGTAGTAGAGCCGCACCGCCATTTCCACGTCCGACCCGGCTCCATCGATGGTGCGTGCCACGAAGCTCGCGACTGCCGGCGAGTCACCGTCCAGAAACTCCGTCGGCCGCAGATACTCCGGGTTGTATGCCGGATCGCTCCGGGCTTGGCTGGTATTCGGCATCGGGGACGCCTCGTTAATGGGTCGACACATCAGGCCAACGCCGCCACGGTGGGCGGTAGATTCCTTCAACGACATGACGATATTGTCTCTTTTCGCCCGTGCGAGTCAATCCGGCGACACGATCGATGAACCGATCGCTCTTGGCAGCGCGTGCGCCGGGCTGGTAGGCTCCCCTGCGGGCTGCTTATGGACGGGTTGTCGGAAGCGGTAAATCAGTGACGGAGGCACGATGGATTTCGGTGTATGCGTAGCGTCGAAGATCGACGAGGTGGGTCTGGTCTCCCACCTGGAAAACCTGGGCTATTCCCACGCCTGGATCGCAGACACCCAGATGATCTGGAGCGACTGCTACGCGGTGTTGGCGCTGGCGGCGCAGCAGACCCGCTCCATCAATATCGGCACGGGTGTTTCCGTGGCCGGAACCCGCATCGCCCCGGTGACGGCCAATAGCATCGCCACCATCAATCGCCTGGCTCCGGGCCGCACGTTCCTGGGACTGGGCACAGGCAACACCGCCATGCGCTTGATGGGACATCGCCCCTTCACGATGAACGAGTACGAGGACTATCTGCGCGTGGTGCGCGACCTGCTGACCGGCGGTGAGGCGGAATTCACCTGGCGCGACCGTACCCGTCCCATCCGTTTTCTCATGCAGGAATACGATTTCCTGGCTGTCGACCCGTCCATCCCGATTTACGTTTCGGGTTTCGGTCCCCGGTCCCAGGGTCTGGCCGGCGCCTATGGCGATGGGCTGGTGTTCAGCATTCCGCGAGGCGGGACGGTTTCCCGCGCCCTGGAAAACGCCAAGGCGGGCGCCGAGAAGGCGGGCCGCACCCTGGACGATTTCTACACGACGGCGCTGACCAATGTGATGGTGCTGGAACCCGGGGAAGCCCTGGACTCCGAACGCGTCGTGAAAACCGTCGGCCCCGCGGCGATGGGCAGCGTGCACTATATATACGACAAGATCAGCGAGGACGGCGGCGGCGAGCCGCCCCAATTCGTGCGCTCGATCTGGAAAGAATTTTGCGACCTGATGGACCAGACTCCCCCGGAACGGCGCCACCTGAGGGTTCACGACAGCCACTACACGTTTCTTCATCCCGAGGAAGCGCGCATGGTGAACGCCGAACTGATCCAAGGCTGTGTGTTGGCGGGCCAGCCCGAGGAATTGATCGAGCGGCTGCGGGGTCTGGAAAAGGAGGGACTGAACCAGATCATGTTCCTTCCCCTGCCGGACCACCAATACCGCATCGTCGAGGACTTCGCGCGCCGGGTGATGGAGCGCTATTGACGCCGGCAGCCCCGACGGTAGCGGCGTTCTGAAGCCGCGGACACGGCCATTACCCGCCGATCCTTCAATGACGGGATTTCCGAAGAACCGCGGAAATTTGTGGGGCGCCTCGCGCCGGGCTCACGAATTCAAACTTGGGGTGCGCCGTGCGATACTACGATGTGTCAGCCGGCAGGCATGGGGCGCACCGAATCGCGGCAACAATTGAATGGAGCAAAATATGAGGGCCAGCACGGCACTGGACACTCGGGGGGATGCCGCCGGATCGGCGGAAGAGGCGATCGTGAGCCGCAGGTCGATCCGTCGATTCTTGCCCCAGCCGGTTTCCCGCGAGACCGTGGAGCATCTGCTGGCGGTGGCGAGCCGGGCCCCGAGCGGCACCAACATGCAACCGTGGCGCGTGTACGTGCTGGCCGGGAAGAAAAAAGAAGCGCTCTCCGCGGCGGTGATCGACGCCCACTACAATAATCCCGACGAGTATGAGCGGGAGTATAGCTACTATCCGGATACCCTGCCCGAGCCGTACAAGAGCCGCCAGCGGCAGGTGGGCTGGGCGCTGTACGGGCTCGTGGGCATCGAACGGGGCCAAAAGGACAAGATGCGCGAGCAGCACGGGCGCAATTACATTTTCTTCGATGCGCCCGTCGGCTTGATCTTCACCATCGACCGGGTATTGAAGATCGGCAGCTGGCTGGACTATGGCATGTTCCTGCAAAACATCATGGTGGCGGCCCGCGGAGAGGGGCTGCACACCTGTCCCCAAGCGGCTTTCGCCAAGTACCACACGATCATCCGGCGGCACCTGGACATACCGGAGGAGGAGACCGTCATTTGCGGGATGGCCCTGGGCTACGCCGATGAATCCGCCCCGGAAAACCAGCTGGAGACGCCGCGGGAACCCCTCAGCGCTTTCGTAACATTCGTCTAGTTCGCAGTGGAAATTCCGGTGCGCCGAAGTTCAACGCCAGCGGTGGCCGATGCGCACGCGGTAGCCTTCGATGTTCACCTGCGGGCCTTCCGGCACATTCAGGTCGGCAACTTTGACCGTCTGGGCCAAAATGAACCAGCCCGATTCGACTTCTATTCCGAGGATGAATCCGTCACCGGCCGTGCCGCCGGAAATCTTCGGCGATCCCAAATCTTCCCCCGTGACCAAAACGAACGTCCCCGTATAGTAACCTACGAACAGCGCGTCCAGCCATAGCCGCGCCTCGAGCGCAGCGGTGGAGACCTTGTGTGTGCTGACTTTGGGAAGGGTGGGAAAGGAGGCTTTGCCGCCTGTTTCGCCGACCACGATACCGAGCGAGAACGACTCTCCCAGGGCCAATTGGTAATCGAACCCGCCTCCGAAGGTGGCGCGGGCATACTCCTCGTCCGTTTCGGCATCCGTCGTGACGAGGTTCGCGGACTCCAGGAACAGCCCGAAACCGCTTTCCGCACCGGCCATCGCAGCACCGGGGGCGGCGGCGAGCATTACGAACAAGACCGTTGCTACCACAGATTTCATGGGGGAGCGCCTTTCGTTCCGATATCGGCCCGTACTCGCTCCGTATCCGTTACGGATCATTCCAAGGCTCTGTGGAGAAAAATCCGGCCGAAGCGCCGATTTTGGACACATCTACCGGCAACGGCAGTCAACTGGCCTTGTTGCGTTTTTCCCACACGCTCCGTGCCGACGCGGTCAGAATCCGCTTGCGCAGTCGCACCGATTGCGGCGTGACCTCCACCAGCTCGTCGGCCTCGATCACCTCCAGGCATTGCTCCAAACTCAGGGCGAGATGGGGCACGATGCGCACCGCATCGTCGCTGCCCGAGGCGCGGACATTGGTGAGTTGCTTTTTGCGCTGCACGTTAATCACCAGGTCTTTGTCCCGATTGTTGAAGCCCACGATCATCCCCTCGTAGACCCGGGTGTGAGGCGGGATGATGAAAGTGCCCCTTTCCTGCAACTGCCAGATGGCGTACGCCACCGCTTCACCTTGGTTGATGGAGATCAGCACCCCGCGCCCGCGGGTTTTCATGGCGCCCCGATAAGGGCCGTAATGGGAAAAGGCGTGGGTGACGATCCCTTCGCCGCGGGTGAGGGTGAGAAATTCCGAGCGAAAGCCCATCAGGGTTCTGGTGGGGATGGTAAACTGTAATCGCGTGCGGCCGCTGCCCAGGGGCGTCATGTCGGCCATGTCGGCCTTGCGTGTGCCCAGGGCCTCCATGACGGCGCCCATGGACTCTTCCGGCAGGTCGAGAATCAAATCCTCCATGGGTTCCCGGCGTTGGCCATTCTCCTCGTGGAAAATCACATTGGGCCCGGAGACCGCCAGTTCGTATCCCTCGCGGCGCATGTTCTCGATGAGGATGCTCAAGTGCAGCAATCCCCGTCCAGAGATGCGGAACTCGTCCGGCGAATCGGTATCGGACACTTCCAGGGCCACGTCCCCGAGTAATTCGCGCTGCAGCCGCGCCCGCAGCCGCCGGCTGGTGACGTAGCGGCCCTCCTGCCCCGCGAAGGGGGAATCGTTGACCCGAAAATTCATGGTTACGGTGGGCTGGCTGACCGTAATGCCTGGCAGGGCTTCGGGATAATCCGGGTGCGCCAGGGTCTCACCGACGGTCGCATCCGGGATGCCACCGATGGCCACAATATCCCCCGCCGCCGCGGACTGCCGCACGGCGCGATCGAGGCCTTTGAATCCGTGCAGATGGGAAACTTTCTTTTGCACGACCTTGCCGTCGTGGGCGATATGGACCACCTGCTGGCCCAAAGAGAGGTTCCCTCTGCTCACGCGGCCGATCAGGAGCCGGCCGATATAGGCGTCGTATTGCACGGCACTGACCAGGAACTGAAATGGGGCGGCGCTGTCGCCTACCGGGGGCGGAACGTGATCGAGGATGGTATCCAGCAACAGGGTCAGGTCGCCGGGTTCATCCTCGGGGTCGGCGAGGGCATAGCCCTCCTTGGCGGAGGTGTACAGTACCGGAAAATCCAGTTGCGCCTCATCGGCGCCCAGGTCGATGAACAGATCGTAAACGGCATCCAACACGGCCCCCGGGCGGGTGCCTGAGCGGTCGATCTTGTTGATCAGCACGATGATGGAAAGTCCCATATCCAGCGCACGGGACAACACGAATCGGGTCTGGGGCATGGGGCCGTCAAAGGCATCCACCAACAACAAAGCGCCGTCAACCATGTTCAGGATACGCTCCACCTGACCGCCCAGATCGGCGTGGCCGGGCGTGTCCACGATGTTGATGAAACAATCGCGATAGGCGATGCCGGTATTCTTGGCCAGGATCGTGATCCCCCGCTCGCGCTCCTGGGCATCGCTGTCCATCACCCTTTCTTGCGGTGCGTTCCGGGTATCGATGGTATGGGTCTGTTTGAGCAGTCCGTCCAGAAGCGTCGTTTTGCCATGGTCCACATGTGCGATAATGGCGACATTACGCAGGTCGTCCCGGATGGTTTTCTCGTTCTCTATTGGGTTCATCATTCCGTTCGATCGTCGTGAAGTTCCATCTTTCCGGCCACCAATCTGAGGGTTCATGGGTCTGCGACGTCGATTAGTCCGCGCCCACGACGGCGCGTCCATTGAACCGGAGCTGGTTCCGGGTAATCTTGTAAGTATGCCACGGACGCTTGCGAATCGCAGCAATTAAATTTGGGCGCGTTGGGCCCAGGCCTGGTTTACCGGGCCTGCGTATTGCGGGGAGCAGTGGTGCCATCGCCCACGTGCTGCCAAGCGGGCACGGATCCGAGCCCTGCCGGACGTATCAGCCGGCGGCGCCGAAGGATGCGGCTGCGGTGTCGTTACGCAAGAACCTGCCGGTAAACGGGCCAATTGGCGGTAATACCGCTTGATCATTCGCGCAGCGAATCGGTGATGTTCCTGCGTCGGGAAAATATTGGAACACCCGGCTGTCCGTTTTCGATGCGCACCGATTCGGTGGGGAACATGGCGGCAGCACGCCGTGGCCGATTGAAAACCCATGGCAAGACACGCCCTGTAAGAAATGCCCTGAAATGCGGCAAACCGTCAACAGGCGGCGATTGCGCCGACCGTCCTTGCTTGTCTATACTGGTAGGGAATCCTAAAAATTTTTGACGGGAGGTCTCCGAAGTGTCCTTGTGCATCCACAGAAGAGAGTCATGAAACCGCCCGCTGACGGAAAGAGATTCAGCGCCGTTCTGATAGCGGACGTGGTGGGTTATTCGCGACTCGTGGCCCAGGACGTGGAATCGACCGTAGGAACGTTGAAGGAATACCGAAACGTCTTTTCCGCATCCATTTCGCACCACCGGGGGTGGGTCGTCAATGCGCCCGGCGATTCGATCCTTGCCGAGTTCGCAAATGCCGCGGACGCCGTCCAATCCGCGGTCAAAATTCAGGACGAGCTTTCCGAGCACAACAGCAAACTGCCCGTCGACAGGCGGATGATATTTCGCATCGGTATCAGCCAGGGCGAGGTGGTCGCCGACGATCACGCGATCTATGGCGATGAGGTGAATATCGCGGCGCGGCTGGAAACCCTCGCCGACCCAGGGGGCATCTGCATATCCGGTGCAATTTATGCCGAAATCGAGGGTAAGCCACAATTGCAGTGCGAATTTCTCGGCGAGCAGCAGTTGAAGAATATCTCACGGCTGGTCTCGGTCTATCGCATTCATTTCGGAGAGGAGAGTCCGTTGCCGCGGGCTGCGAATCCGACCGTATCCCGGTTGAACAAGCCCTCCATCGCTGTGCTGCCATTCGCAAATTTTGGGGATGATGCGGAGCAGGAGTATTTCGCCGATGGAATGACCGAGGACATCATCACCGAGCTGTCCCGCTTCAAATCCCTGCTGGTGATCGCCCGCAATTCGACCTTCGTGTACAAGGGGAGGGCCGTCTCGGTGCAACAGGTCGGCAAGGATTTGGGGGTGCAATTCGTTTTGGAGGGCAGTGTCCGCAAGGCCGGCAAACGGGTGCGCATCACCGCCCAACTAATCGACGCCATCGAGGACACCCATCTCTGGGCGGAGCGCTTCGACCGGGACATGGAAGACGTCTTCGCCATCCAGGACGAAATCGCGCAAATGATCGTGGCCAATACGCAGCGCAGGGTGGAGGCCGCCAATCTGGAAAAGGCCATCCAGAAACCGACCGGAAACATGGTCGCCTATGACCTCCTGTTGCGCGGCAAGGATCACCACCATCGCCGTACCCAGTCCGACAACCAGGAGGGGCTCAAGGTATTGGATAAGGCCATCGAGTTGGACCCCAATTTTGCACTGGCCTATGCCTGGAAGGCCTGCCTGCTGGGCCAGGCCTCGGCCCGGGGTTACCTGGAATGGAATGAGGCGTTGGCCCGGGAATCCTTGCAACTGGCAGAAAAATCTCGCGAACTGGATGGTGACGACAGCGAGTGCCATCGCATTCTGTGTGAACTGCACATTTTCAGGAAGGATTTCGATCTGGCGGAGGCCGATCACAAGCGGGCCTATTTTCTCAACCCCAACGATCCACGCATCGTGGCGCAACGCGGGCAGCTGTACACCTGGACCGCAAGGGCCGGGGAGGGGGTGTCATGGATCGAGCTCGCCCGCCGGCTCGATCCCTATCCCCCGGACGCCAGGGCCGACAGCCTGGGACAAGCATTATTCACTGCGCGGCGGTATGCGGATGCATTGAAGGCTTACAAAATGATCGGCGACCCCGGTGCCACTCACCGTGCGGACAAGGCCGCATGTCATGCCATGCTGAACCAAGCAGACGAAGCGGAAACGGAGGCGGCCGCGGTGCGCGAAAAGGATGCACGCTTTTCCGCACCCGCTTACGTCGAAGGACTCCCCTATCAATACGACTCGGATCGGGATCATCATCTTGAGGCATTGCGCAAGGCCGGATTAAACTAAGGCAGATCAACCGGAGAAAAAAAGTATGGCCAGACTGGAATTGTTGACCAAGGCAAGCGGCGTCGATTCTTCGGTGCAGGACATCTTCGATGGTGTGGAGGAGATGGGGCTGGAAAGGTTCATGAACCAGTTCCGGGCTCTGGCCCATCATCCGGCGATAGCGAAGGCCATATACGGTCTGCTGCACGCCTATTACTTCCAAAGCGTTGTTCCGAAGAAATACCTGGAGATGGCGATTCTGCTGGTCTCCAACCTCAACCGCTGCAACTATTGCGTGGTGCATCACACGCCGCCAGCGCTTTCCAACGGCGTGAGCCGGGAGCAACTGCAAGCCATCGAGGAAGGGACCTGGCGTGATGACGGTCTGTTCGACGAGACCGAGCAGACCGTGCTGGCCTACGCCGAACAGATGAATACGCGCAAAGGGCGGGTTGACGACAGCGTCTTTCAGGCCCTGCAGCAGGCCTTCTCCGATCAGCAAGTGGTGGAACTAACGGTACGGATCGGCATGTGCGAATTTTTCAACCGCTTCAACGAAGTGCTGCAACTCGACATCGAACCCGTCGCCGAGGCGCTCTACACCCAGGTGGCTACGTGATCGCGCGGGCCCCGGCCAATGGCGCCGTTCATCAGGATATTGCGCACCGGGTGTGCTGCGGAAGCGGTCGAACCGGCCGCGCAGCACACCGTCCGCGACAATAATCGATTGCTCCACTTGTTCCCGCTAATGGGCGATCCACCGCAGCCGGGCCACCCGTAATTTAGGATCGGGAATATGGAATTTGAGAAAATCGAGGAAGGATTCCGGCTCGTACTATCCGGGCTGGGCGTGGACCTGAACGATCCTCACTTACGCGACAGTCCCCAACGCATTGCCCGCGCCTGGCACGACGAACTCTGCTCCGGGTTGCGCGACCCCGAGTTTCGCATCCGGGTCTTTCCCGTGGAAGAGGGCCAGGAACCCAGCATGATCGTTCTGCAGGACATCCCGGTCAAATCGATCTGCGCCCATCACCTGCTCCCGTTTGTCGGACATGCCACCGTGGCTTATATTCCCGACCGGCATCTGGTTGGACTTTCCAAGCTGTCCCGCGTCGTGAATCATTTCTCGCGAAAGCCACAGATACAGGAAAGACTCACCAACGAGATCACCAAATTTCTGCTGGAAAATCTGCACCCCCAAGGCATCGGCGTGATCATCAAGGCCCATCATCTGTGCATGGAATTGCGCGGAGTAAACCACTCCAGCCTGATGACCACCAGCACCCTGGTCGGCTCCTTCCTGGAAGACCCGACCGTCCGGGCCGAATTCATGGCCCTGGCTCATGCCGGTAATGGGGGGTCATAGCGATTGGCCACCCGCTCAGCACTCCCTACCGATAGAATTGGTCAAACGTAAAAGCGAATGGGTGAATGAAAGTGTTTTGCCGAGGGTCGCTGAGGCTCACTCCACCAGTTCGACTTCGGCGGTGCGTTCTTCGATCTGGCGGGCGGGATTCTTATCCCAGTTATTGTTGCGGTCGATGATGGTAAAGGCTTCGGCGCGGGTCTGATCGAGATTCGTGGGGTCATGCAGGTAGATCACCAAGGCCTCGTGGATGTTGTCGATTTCCGGATGATGGAATTCCACCTTTTTCCAGTGATCGTAATAGGCTTGGCGCCTGACCGGGTTCTGCCAATGGTAGAGGTTGGAATCGGTAAACTCAGCGTAATGGTCGGAAATCTCGGCGCGCAGCCGGTAATAATCCACAAATTCCGCTTCGGCGGCCGCGGCGGCTTCGGTAAGTCCGTATTCCATATCGGCGATTTCATCGTCTCGCCGCGCCAATTCAAGCGTCTGCAACTCGGGGTATAGCTCGGGTGGCGGTTCGGCGGCCAAGGTCTCCATTTCCGATCGGGCGCGATCGATGTAATCCTTGCGTTTTTCCAACTCGCGGATCGTCCGCTTCAACGTTTCGGTGCGGCGCTGTGCGTCGTCCACCATCGCCGAAAATGCGGGCGGCAGCGGATGACGGAAACCGAAGTCGATCTTGTAGATCCGTTCCCATGCGGCAATATCCGCGCCTTGGCCGGGCAGGATCAGCGTTCCCTCATACGCGGTGTACTCGGGTTTTCTGGCCGGATAACGCCCCCCCAAAATCACGAGATAGCGCACCCGTGCCAACCCATCGGCCAGGGTAAGGATCAACTCGAAGTCGCCGGCCACGTCGCCGCGCAGGTCGTGGGCGATGATGCGCCAGATTTCGGCGTGCCCCCCGTCGAAGGCGACTTCCATGTAGCCCGCGTCATAGCGGCTCTTGTCGATATACAGTGCGAGTTCGATCTCGTCCCGGATACCGGATTGGACACCAGGGGCGATGCCCACTCCCATTCCTTTCAGGGCCAGGCTCGGTTCTTCCCGACCGGCCTGCTCCTCCGTCAAGAGCGGTCCCTGGCGGAGTTGCAACGCTGAAAGTTCCGGAAATTGGGCCCGGCTCTGGGCCACGGCCAGGGCAAGCCGTTCGCCGTCGCCGCCGGCCATTCCGGCTTCCGCGTGTTTCAGCTGTCCGCGCGCGGCGCAACCGGCCAGGATCAGGATTCCCGCCAGCATGCAGGCCAGCGATTCGATAATTCGCTTGAATTTGCGGGTCACTATGGAATCGGTTTCTGCGGTCATGTCGGCCCTTCCTTGCGCCAGTGGGTTGTCCATGGGCGGCTCATCGTGTGCCGCCGGAAATTCACGCCTCCATCACTTTATCAATTCACGAAACGTACCCTCTGACCTGGCAGCAGGGGCGTGCTCCAATCGACGGGGAGCGTGACCCCGGCGTCGCCGGTCCAGGCTCGCCCCACCTCACGCAAGCGGCCTGCGGTCTCGGCGGTCTCCGGATAGACCTGCACCCAGAATGCCAGGGCTTGGGCTGGTGTGTCCGCATACAGGGGTAACGGGTGCAGGGTCTCCGCGCCGCAACCGCCGGCTTCCCAATGGACGGTGACGGCGGCGCCTTCGCGATTGCCGATTCCTTCCCAGGCCAGCGCCTCGCGGTAGTCATCGGGCGTATCGACGTCCATCAGGGGGGGTGGACCCTGGGCCGGAGACCAGATCTCTTCGACGGTGATCACCCGCGCCCCGGCCTCTTTCACCAGGCGCATGGGACGCCGCTCTCCCGCCTGCTCCATTCGGTCCAGCACGGGCAGCAAATCCATGCTGTAGGCGCCGATCAGTGCCGTGGTGAAACCCTCGTAGCGGCACACCACCGCCAATCCGTCCCCCAACTCGCCGGCCAAGCGCGAGATCCAGGTCTCGTCGAAAAAGGGAAGGTCCACCGTCATGACGACGACTCGCCGGCACTGTCCCGCCAAGAGACGAAAGCCCGCGGCGAGGCCTGAGAACGGCCCCTGGCCCGGCGCCGAATCCCTTGCGATGAGAATGTCGTCGCCCAGATTTGCAATAACTTGTTTCGGGCCAAGAGAGATCACGACGGGAGCGGTTACCGCTGCCATGCGGCCGGTTACGCGCTCCAACAGGGTCTGCGGGCCGAAGCGCAATGCCGCCTTGTCCCGTCCCATGCGGCTGGATTGCCCGCCGCAGAGAATCAGGCCTCCCGTGCCGGGAAGGGGAAGCTGGCGACGTCCGGTTGAGTGGTTCATGCGTTGCGTCGCTTAGAAGCAATACGGTTCATTTAGTGGTTTGGACGTTGCTCCGGTGTGAGCGTTGGGTTGGTCCGTCCAGGGCACCATGGGGATTTCAATCGGCCAAAATCGGCGAGCCGATCGAAGGCTCCCGAGAAAATCGGCTATCTCCGCAATCTAACCTCGCAAAGCATAGAGCAGGGCTGCGAACAGCGTGGCCCATCCGGCACCCCAGATATACCGCCGCCACCGGGCGTAGGACTGGTCCGGAGGCAACAACTCCTCCACGGGAACCCCACCCCGTCCGGCGTGCCAGCGTAGCACCGCGTCGCGCAACGTGCGCACATGGGCCGGGTGATCGCCGATGGCAACCATGCGATGGGGACGAATGCCGCATTGCCGCGCCAAGTCGAAGTACGTGCGGTCGATCTCGTACAAGGTCTCGATGTGGTCGCTAACGAAACTCAGCGGCAAAAATACCACATCTTTTGCACCTTGTGCCGCCAGTTCGGGGATGATGCGGTCC
>JACZRV010000084.1 GCA_022574555.1 SAR324 cluster bacterium | reverse complement strand
CGGCCCATGGGTGTCATGGCCGGCCGGGCCAGCATGTCTCGCATCCTATAGGCCGTCTTCATCGGCATCAACCAAAGCCAAGGAACCGCTACCCCTTTTCCACTGACACATAACTCTTGACGTTACCGCGGTTCACGGCCCGCGCGGGCGCGAATCCCTTGGACGACGGACGTGTCCGGCCGTTATCCACCCCCCTTGAGCTTGATTTTTCTGGAGTTGATTTTTTCGATGACGATGGTGCGATTGCGGCCTTCGTTCTTGGCCCGGTAGAGGCCCTGATCGGCAATCAAAACCAGATCGGCCTCCGATTCCGGATTGTGTTCTTCCATGCCGGCCAAACCCAGGCTGATGCGTACATGCAGCTGATGCTTTTTGCATCGGAAATCAAATTCGGCCACGAGATTCCGCAGCGATTCGGCCACCTTGAAGGCGGGTTTCAAGCGCGTTTCCGGTAAAAGGAGCATGAATTCCTCGCCGCCGTAACGGCAAACGACGTCGTTCCGCCGTTTCTGCTTGCGCATCAGGTCGGCGATGTCGCGCAGCACGAAATCGCCACATTCGTGTCCGTACGTGTCGTTGACCAGCTTGAAATGGTCGATATCGGCCATGATCAGCGCGAAGGGCCTTTTGTGCCTCTGGTATCGATCCCACTCCAACGTTAACCTGTTGAGAAACTCGCGGCGGTTGTACAGACTCGTCAGCGGGTCCACCGTGGCCAGCACGTTGAGAGACTCGTTGAGCAGGGTCAGCGCGCGATTCTTGTTCTCGATTTCCTGCAGCGCCTTTTTCAGCTTGCGGTTTGTCCCGGTCAGCGACGTGGTGCGCTCCTTGACAGTACCCTCCAATTTTTTATTGAAAGCCTTCAGTTCCTTGACCATCTCGTGGTTCTGCGCGGCGAGCAGATCGCGTTCCTTTTGCAGCAGCCGGTTACTCCACATCTTGTCCACGGCCTGGTAGAGACCATCGGAGTTGAGCGGTTTGGTGAGAAAGAAGTCGATCTGCGCCTCGTTGATCGATGCCACGACGGTTTCCACATCGTAAAACCCTGTCGTGATGATGCGCTTGGCGTCCGGCGCCAGTTCCAGGGTTTTCTGGATGAACTGAATTCCGTCCATCCCGGCCATCATGTAGTCGGAGATGATGACATCCACCTGCTCTGCGCGGAGGAATTTCAAGGCCTCCTTCGCTGAGGAGAAAGCCGTCACTTCGTATTTTTTCTGTAACAGGCGGGTCAGCAGGCGCAATACGCCGGGGTCATCGTCCACAACGACGATTTTCGGGCTCTCCACGAAGGGTTGTGCCTTTTTCGGCCCCTTGCGCTTGGTGCTTTGCCTGGCCATGGATTGTAAAGTCCTTACACTGTGCCGGGAAACAGCATCCTTCCCCAAGTGGAACAATCCTCAATCCCCCCGATGCGGCTCGTTTACGATACTGAAAATGGCGGCCGAATACCACACCGTTTGCCGGACGCACCGCGAGGCCGTGCCCTCGGACCACAGTGACCCTATTATTTTGGACTCCACGGGGCAGCGGATCGATAGCCGCCGCAGGCGGATGGGCTGCGAGCCTCGCCTCGCCTGGGTAATGCTTTTCTTTTGTCGTCCGAGACCATAAGGTTTCAGATGACACGGCGATCGTGCCGCACGCATCGCGAAATCGAGCCATCACTTTTCCCGCTGACCTCGAGGCCCGCAAGGAGAAATCATGATCGATCGGGAATTGCTCGAAATTCTTGCCTGTCCGGAAACCAAGGAGCCCGTCGCCTTGGCCGAATCGGAACTGGTCGACCGGATAAATACGGCCATTGCCGCCGGCCAAATGAAAAACCGGGGCGGAGATCAGGTGACCGAGGCCATCGACGGGGGCCTGGTCAGGGGCGACGGACGCTATCTCTACCCCATCCGCGATGAAATCCCGATCATGCTCATCGAGGAGGCGATTCCACTACCGCCTCCCGGCGACACATAACAGGGATCAAAAACCGCGGATGAGCGTCGTATCGCTGCTCCATCAAAAAGGCGGTACCGGAAAAAGTACCCTGGCCATCGCCGCTGCGATTTCATACTTGGGGGCCGGGGAGAAGGTGGTTCTGATCGACGCGGATCCCCAAGGGACATCCGGCGATTGGGGCAACCGGTTCGGCTCCGCGTTCGGCTTGGAGGTAGTCTCCCACATTCGGCCCAATTTTCCTGCCTTGGTCGAATCCCTGCGCCAAGATTGGGAGCGGATAGTCATAGACGGCCCCCCTTCACTGAGCCCGGTTACCGAAAGTATCCTCGCCGCCAGCGACCGGGTCATCGTCCCCGTACGCCCGTCTCTGCCCGATCTGTGGTCGATTCCCTGGTTCGCCACCGTCGTCAAAAAACTGCGGGGAAGCGGTCACCCCCTGCGCCCGCTCGTTGTTTTCAATATGCACCGCGGAGAAGCGCTGGAGCCGCTGAACGCGGAAATCAGCGCTTGGAATATTCCCGCATGGCACGAGTCCATTCCGGCTGACGAGGCATTCCCCCGCCTGTTTGAAGGCGTGCCCCTTCCCCAGCGGCTTGCGGAGATGATCGGCCGGCTCATCGCGGATGAGCCGTGAAGGGCCATTTCGGGGAGCGATTCGGCCATGGCCGAATCGACTGAACGCCGGAATCAATTCTCCGTCTGGCGGGAATGTATCACCAACACCGCGCGCAATTGGGCGGCCTCCAGTTCCAATGCATCAATCTGCTCGGCGACGGCGGCCAACGTTTCGGCTCGATCCTCGCCCCCGTGGGATTGCTCGCGCCAACTCTCGGACCTCAGGTCGGAGAGGTGCCCGTGAATTGCGAATAAGCTCTCCAGGGCCGCGCGCAATTCAGCAACTCGTTTGCGATGGGCGTCAAGCACTTCCATGCAGAATCCTCGCTGATTTCATGAATGCATCGGCGCTGGCGGACCAATGAACCCCCATTCCGGCCCCGATGACCATGGTGCGACCGTGGGCCGATGCAAAGATCATGTTGGCCGAAGCAGGAAGTGCCGCCAGCGCCAGGAACGGGATCGCTTTGTTCATGCGGACTCAAATGAAAATATGATGGAGCTCAAACTGGGCGATAACGCCCTGGCGTTGGGAAGTGCAATTTTCGTCCCTGAGATTCCCCTATCAGCTTGCGTATGAATTGCCCCCCCCCATATGATGCAGTTCGGTGAAAAAGTTTGAAGCCGAATGTGACCGCGTCGGTTGCATACTTCCAGTGACCCATCCTTAAAGGAGCCATGGCCAAGATTAGAGGAAAAAACCTGTTCATGGAAGGACTGATCGCCGCGGGTGTGCGGACTATATTCGGTAATCCGGGCACGACCGAGCTTCCCCTGCTGGACAGTCTGGCGGATTATCCACAGCTGCAATACTACCTCGCTCTCCACGAGGGCGTGGCGGTGGGAATGGGCGATGCCTATGCTCTGGCCACGGGAAAGCTCGGTGTCGTGAACCTCCACGTGGCGCCCGGCCTGGGCAACGGATTGGGGATGCTGGTAAACGCCAAGGAAGGTCACTCGCCGGTGCTGATCACTGCGGGTCAGCAAGATACCCGCATGCGGCTGCGCGATCCCCTGCTCTCCGGCGATCTGGTGGCCATGGCCGCACCCCTGACCAAGTGGAGCGCGCAGATCGAGCGGGCCGAAGAAATTCCGCTCATGCTGCATCGGGCGGTCAAGACGGCGCTGGAACCACCACGCGGCCCGGTCTTCCTTTCCTTGCCCATCAACGTGATGGAGGAGGAGACTTCGGCCGTCCCCCTGCCACCGCCGGAAGGATACACCGCGGGCCGGCCCGATGCCGGCGCGGTCGATGATGCCGCGGAACGCTTGCTGGATGCCCACAACCCGGTCATCGTCTGCGGCCAGGGGGTCTTTCACGCTGCGGCCCAGGGGGAACTCGTTTCAATTTCCGAACTGCTGGGCGCGCCCGTGTGGAACACGGTGCTCCCCGCGACGGTGAATTTCCCCACGTCCCATCCCCACTACCAGGGCGAGTTGCCCGGCGATTACGGGCGTATCCGGCAGGCCCTGGGTCCGGCCGATGCCCTGCTGATGGTCGGCGGCGAGTTTTTCAAGGAAATATTCCATGCGCCGGGATTGCCCTTCGCCGACGATACGATCCTGATCCAGATCGAGGAGTCACCCCAGGCCCTGGCCCGCAACTTCGCCCTGCACAGCGGCATCGTAGCCGGCCTGCGTGATGCCCTCCAGGCGCTGCGCGAAGCGCTGCTGTTCAATGCATCCGTGGATTACCATGCGGCCGCGCAAGCCCGTGGGGAAAAGCTCGTGGCGCACAAGGCGGACGAGCGGAAAAAGCAGGAGCAGCGGCTGCGCAAAAACTGGCAACGGGACCCCATGGCCACCGTCCGCTTCATGTGGGAACTCAAGGAAGCGCTGCCGCCCGACGCCGTGGTGGTCAGCGAGGCGATCACCGGAAACGCGGACCTACAGCGCATGGTTCCCATCGAACGCGCCGGTGACTACTATGGCTCCCGCGGCGGCGGCATCGGCCAAGGCCTGCCAGGTGCGCTCGGTTTTCAACTCGCCCACCCGGATCGGCCCGTCGTGGCCGTCTCGGGCGATGGTTCGTCCCTGTACAGCATCCAGGCTCTGTGGACCGCGGCCCACCACGAAATTCCCGTCCTTTTCGTGATTCTCAATAACAGTACCTACCGCATCCTCAAGATCAACATGGACCGTTACCGGAGCGAGTTCGGCGTGGGCGGCGAGCGCGGCTACCCCCACATGGACCTCACTGGCCCTGAGGTGAACTACGTCAAGGTTGCTCAGGGCTTAGGCGTTCCAGCGCGGCGCATCACCAAGCCCGAACAGGTGGGCCCTGCTGTCAGGAGAGCGCTCAAATCGGGCGGGCCCCAACTGCTCGACATCGTCGTGGACGGCACCTGGCCCCCGCGGAGGTAATAATCCCAGGATCATTTTTGCTTTTCGAATATATATGATTGATATGCTTTAGAAATATCGACAATGACACTGGGGTTAACTCATCCATTCGAGCAGTGCAAATGAAGGAAGGGCTGTGACGGAAGAATATTGTGGGGGAAGAGATCCCCCACAAGAAGCGGGTGCGGTGATCAAAACCAAGACACCTTATTGCTTGCTGAGCGACACCAGATAATCGGCGATGGCCTTTGTCTGCGCTTCGGACAGCCCGAAATAGGGCATGACTGACCGAGGGTTATCAAATGTCGGATCGCTCAGCTTTTTCATAACGTATTCCGCGTCCCGCCTTTCGTTCAGGGTATCCAGACTCGGTCCGATTTCCCCTCCGATGCCCTCGATGATGTGGCATCCCTGGCAACCGAACTGTGCGACGAGCGCCTTGCCGTCGGCAGGCCCGGCCTCCGCGATGTGGGGCGCCGGCGGCACATAAGCCGCACGCTTGTTGGATGACTGCAGGTAATTGAGCACGGCGCCCATTTCCTGATCCGTCAAATACCCTCGCGTATGCATGTGATGGATGATCACCCCCCACGCCCGGTCGCTGAATTCCCATGGTGCACGCGGCTGATGGCAACGGGCGCAGTTGTCATTGTATACTTTGGCTCCGTCGATATCGGCGGCGGCGACCCACAAGGGGTTCCATGATATTAGCGCCAAGCCGATTACTGTGAAAAGATATATTCGTTTCATGTCGTCCTCGTTCGAATCGCAGTCTGCTTGAATATCGGTGCTGGGTTCTCGGTGGTTATGTTGTACACGATGCCTGAAGATCAAAATCCCATCGCCAGTGCGACGAAGTAGTCGGTTGTCGTTTCGGTTTCGTCTCCCTCCTCGACGGAGTTGGACGCGGCCGCCAATTTGAGCACAAAGCTCGACTCCAGCCACCAATTGAACCCCAGGGCCGTCTGAGACCCCAACTCATTGCCGTCGCTATTGGTGATGCCATAGCGCAGAACGAGTTCGGGTACCCACCCACCGAACATGTGGGAGATTTCCACCCAATACCCGCTCCGATTTTCCGGCACCTCCAGTTCCTCGCTTTGTTCCGTAACGCCCAACGTGCTGTCGTCATCTTCCGCAGCTATGCCGTAAGTACCAATTTCCGAAGCGTTTTCGAGCAGGTACTCTCCCTGCACTTGCAGGGGCCCGTGCTGGTACACGAAGTCGACCATGGTCAAGGTGATGGTGGCTTCCGTCTTATCGCCGGGCGGTTCATCGTGGTCCACGAATTTGTGGAATGCCACTTTAGCCGTATAGTAGGAAAGGCCAATTTCGATTCCGGCGGCGGGAATTGCCCCAAATCGAATTCCAAATGCCTTGTCGTTGTTGTCATCATTGGCAGATGGGGAATAGTCCAACGCGCTCATCGCACTGGAATGGTGCCCCTCTTCGGCTTCGGTAGCGGCGTTAAAATCCGGGGATAGCAGATGGCCGTGGCCACCTTCGCTGCTTGCGGATGTGTCACTCGTGCCCGCATCGGATATGCGAGGACCGTTGACAATATAAGCGGCGTAGTTCCAGCGCATCCCATTACTGGGAAACCCGCCCCGCAACTGCACTCCGAAGTCCGACATCACCGGGATCAAGCCCACCGGGGAGCCGTGGTGGCCGCCATAAATCAAAGGAGACATAGGCAACTTGTTGATCCATGAGGGGTGACCCCGCTCGCCGAAAGTGCCCAATGGAAGCAGCATTTTCCCCGTAACCAGCACGGCGTTGTCGGCAAACATGTAGTCGATTTGCGAATACTCGAACGCGACGTCCGTTTCGCCTTCTACCAGTTGGAACTCCAGTTCCCCCTCGAACAACAAACGCTCGCTTACCTTGTATAAGAATATCGGCGCAAACAACGTGGTGAACGTCGATTTTCCTTCCTCCGGTGCGCTGTATTGCACGTTGGCGTATCCGGTCAAATGAAAATCATGAGCGGGAGTTCCCTCCTGAGCCGCCTTTAACGCGGCGACCTCGTTTTCCAATGTTTGTAATCTCTGTTCCTGATTCTCCTGTGCTACTGCGCTTCCCCAAACTATGAGGAATATCAGGACAAGAAAACCTATGATATTATTCATTATTGAACTCCCAGATGGTTATCGATTCGAGGTCTTTGGGACATATGCTGGGACAAATGCAAATGTCGTACGTTCAAAAGTCGCGAAATCGAAATGTAAGTCCAGTAGAACATCTTCCGACGGTCAATTCAAGTACGTGCCTCGGATCACGGGTGCCGTCGAAAGGCGCAACGGGCGCGTACCGGCACGAGTGGTACCTCGCGGCACGTGACAATATATCTACTCGTCGTGGTGATCCGCCTCCTCATCGTGTGCGTGGACTTCGGTTTCCAGGCTCCAACCGGTGTTATCCAGTACGCTCGGGTAGCTCGTCGCGCTTGAATCTTCATTCAGACCCAAATACATCACAGCGGGCGAAGACGTGTCATCCACGTAAATCAGAATCTTTTCCACCGAACCATCTTCGTAGGTCATTCCACATTTCGAAGCGGTTACGTCACTAGACAGCGAGCCCGGTGCCGTGCCATCGGCCCAACTAACTGACTTGTCGCCCAAGACTTCCAGCTCGAACAATTCGGTGTGAGTTTCCGTCGCCGTGCCCGAGCAGTCCGACGAGGCGAAATCCGCATGGGACGACTGCGAATCATGCTCTTCAAACATGAGGGAGTACTCGGTCGACGTACTGTCGCCGTTGTCGATACATACCTCCCACATCGTGTCCATGATGTCCGCGTGCCCGCCAGATACTGTATTGACTTCGAGCGCATGAAGGTGCTCATCGCCATCGCTTTTATTATTACTGCTATCCTCGGCACACGCGGAAGCCAGGGCAAATGCAGCAAGAACAACGAAAAGTGCCCTCAGCATATGTGTGATTGGTTTCATGGTGAGTCTCCTTTCTTTGGGCCAACGGCGAACCCGCCCTTATCAGGACAGCGAGTGGCCTAATTGGATAGTCATGTGGCGTAAATTATCGATTGTCAAATACCGATTTGCCACAGCTATATCCCTTCTCCCTAATGATAATTTACTCGTCGTAGTTTATTCATTTTTGTGTTATGAATGATCGTATTTTAACCGATCAAATTATTCTAATGCCTGATATATAGTTCTACGATTTTCTTGAGCCCCAATAACCGTCTGGCTTGGTCTTTGGTGATGCGGGGATGGATGCATTTTTCTGTTTCCTTTTCGCATCCGTGACGACGATTGCGAATTGCACCTCACCGCGGAAAATTTGCAAGCTAAATTTATTGTTTTACGACTTCATGATAGCCGCTCCGGGCTCAGTCGGACTTGATCCAGATCAAGCAATCTGGCGTTATTGGGGTTACAATTGGGCAGGCCCGACTTATCCACGGTCTTGCAGCGAACAAGAGGCTTGGGGTGACACACTGCGTCAGGGGGCCAAGGCGGACCCACTGGCAACGGTCGCGGACGAGCCGCCACGCTGCGTAGTCCGGTACTAGGTGATTGGGCGGGGTACTCTCAGGGACGGTCGGCGGGACGGATTCAGATGCCGAGCGGCTCGATCTCGTCCAGCAGGTTGTCCAAATCGGGGATCATCACTTGGCGGCCGGAGAACCTAGCTATCTCGTCGGTCTCCAGGGCGTGAATGGTGCGCGCGAGGGTTTCTGGACGCGTCCCCAGCAAGGCGGCGATATCCCGGCGCCCCATGGGAAGAGATATGATGATGTTGCCTTCACCGTCCACGTTTCCAAAGCGATCCTTCAGTGTCAACAGCAGGTGCACCAGCCTGATGCGCACCGGCAGCGAGACGTTGTGCAGGATGGTTTCCTCCGCATGGGCCAAGTCTTGGGCCATATGCTCCAGAAATCGCAATCCCAGGGAGGGATTTTGCTCCAGCAATCCACGGAGGGCCGAAGCTTCGATGAGGCAGACAGTGCCGGGCTCGAGAACTTCGGCGCTGGCCTCGTATTCTTTTTGTCCGAAGTAGGAGCGGTAACCGAGCGTCTGGCCGGCATGGGCCAGCCGTACCAGCACCGAATTGCCGTCGGCGTCCATTTTGCGCAGGGCGATCGTGCCCGATTCGACGCAATAGATGGCCTTGCAGGGATCACCCTGGGCAAAGATGATCTGTCCGGGGCGGTAGGTCTTGGGCACTTTCACCTGATCCAGCAAGGCGATGTCGTCATCATAGAGCACGCACCATTCCGCTTGTTTGCGGCTTTGACAGGTGAAGCAGCTCATGGGGTTGGGAGCGCTGTCGGGGAAACGGTTTGGCTTGGCCATGGCCGACCATGGGGAAGATACAACGTTCGGATGCTTAAACAGTCGTTGGGCAGAATTTCGGTAAGGAAAATGCCAGGCGATGTCAGCACTCTTCGCCCTGGCATTATCCATGATAAGGAGGGGGATTACCACGACGAATAAGTTTTATCGTCACGTGCTGCGAAAGACCAATGGTGCCGGTATGAGCCGGTTGAGACCTGCGACGGCACCGAGGATCCGTGGCGCGACCGAGACTTGACCGTCGTCCGAGGCGCGACCGAGACTTGACCGTGGGAAGATGATGTCCCGGGATATCGATGGAGCGTAGATTGTAGGGCGGAGCGGCGTTACTACTGCTCTGCCTGCTCAGCCCCAATTTCCCTCATCTGCTCGAAGAATTGTTTGCGGGCCGTGGCATTCTTCTCGGCTTTGGCGGATAAGTATTTCCTGCGCCCATGGCCCGCATCGGCCTGCGGCGGCACGCCGTCGAATAGCCGGGGATCGATATCCAGCAGGAAACGCGAGGGTTGCTGGGGGGTGGATTGCCCCCAGCGCTGCCTGATCTTCGCCGCCGAAAAGACCAGGCGTTGCTTGGCGCGGGTGATGGCCACATAGGCCAGGCGGCGCTCTTCATCTTCGGCGCCATCGCGCAGGGCGTGGTGATTGGGAAAGACCTCGTCCGCCATCCCGATCAGGTATATCCGGGGGAATTCCAGCCCCTTGGCGCTGTGGACGGTCATCAGGCGCACCATGTCGGTCCTCTCTCCCCCCAAATTTTCCTCCGGCATGGATAGCAGGGCGATGCGGTCCAGGTATTCCTTCAGTCCCGCGCCGGGATGAGTGCGGGCGAAATGGTCCGCGGACTGCTCCAGTTCGAGCACCAGGCCCACCGCAGCCTCCATGGCCTTGGGATCCGTTTTTTCCTGCTCCACAGCGCGGTGAAATTTTAACTCGGCCAGCAGGTCGCGAAAGACCGGCCCCAGGGATTCCCGGGAAAACCGACCGTGATATCGATCGATCAAATCCGCCAGCCTCGACATCGACCGTCCCGCGGCCTCGCCCAACTCCGGGATGAATTCGCCTTCCCGCATGAGTTCGATACACGGCCGGCTTTGGAGCCGGGCCATTTGGGCGAGCTTCAACCGCGAGGTCTTGCCGATGCCGCGACGAGGGAAATTGATGATGCGGAACAGGCTCACTTCGTCCTTGGGATTCTGGGACAAACGCAGGTAGGCCGCGGCATCCTTGACCTCCTTGCGGTCGTAAAAGCGCGTACTGCCTACGACGAAGTAGGGAATCCCCTCTTCGCGGAGTTCCTCCTCGATGCGGCGCGATTGATGATTGGAACGATACAGAATCGCATAATCGGAAAGGGGACTGCCTTCGCGCATGCGGGACAGGCGGATGTGGGTGACGACCTTTTCCACCTCGTCCCGCTCGTCCTCGCCCAGCAGCCATTCCAGCAGGTGTCCCTTGTCCTTCGTGGCCTTCAGTGTTTTTGCCATGCGCCGCGGAATTTTGGCGATCACCTGGTTGGCCGCGGCAAGGATCGTTTCCGTGGAGCGGTAATTCTGTTCCAGCCGGATGACATGGGCACCGGGGAAATCGTTTTCGAAATTGAGGATGTTGCCCGGCTCCGCCCCCCGCCACCCGTAGATCGACTGGTCGTCGTCGCCGACGACGCACACGTTGCCATGGGGCCTCACGATTTCACGCAGCAGGTCGTATTGGACGCGGTTGGTGTCCTGGTACTCGTCGACCTGGACGTAGAGATAGCGGGAGAAGTACTGCGCCGCTTCGTCGGCGTGTTCAAGGCTGATACACAAAGTGAGCCGCAGAATGTCCTCGAAATCCACCGCGTTCATCGCCTTCAGGGTGCGCTGATACTCCTCGTATATGGCGCCGAGGAGCACGTCGGCAGGGGAATCGCTCCGGGCCAGCAGGTCGCCGGGGGTGATTCCACGGCTCTTGGCCCGCTGCAGTTCGTAATGGGCGCTCTTGGCGTTGTAATAGATCTGGTCCTCCATCTGCTCCAGTATTTCCCGCACGACGGCCAGTTGATCACCGTTGTCGTAGATGACGAATGCGGGCGCATACCCGGCGTGATGAATGAAAACGCGTAGGAAGCGAACCCCGAAGGAATGAAAGGTGCCGATGCGCGGGCCGCGTTTCCCCTCGCCGGCGCCCCCATTGCCGCGCAATTTTACGGGAAGCATCTTACTCACGCGTTCCGCCATCTCCCGGGCCGCCTTGTTGGTAAAGGTCAACGCCAGTATGCGTTCGGGCGGCACGGATTTGCTAAGGATCAAATGGGCGATGCGGGTCGTGACCACGCGGGTCTTGCCGCTCCCCGCGCCGGCCAAAACCAGGATGGGTCCGTCCGTGGCCGTAACGGCTTCACGCTGCTGGGGATTGAGAGAATCGAGATCGGGGGTCATCCTGACCGCTTCCTTGCGGGTGCCTATACCGGTTGAAAATACCGTATCGGTTGAAATGCGGCCTCGTCCGTGGGCCGATAAAGCGCCGGGAATCGCAGGTGAGCCCGGACCGTAATCTGTGCGTAGCGCCGGCTTCCGCCGGTTGTCGCCGGTGGCCGCTGGTCTTTCCGTAAACGGAGCCGCGTTACTACCCCACGGCTTGGGCCGGGTTCTGGCTGGATGTGTCCGGCATGCCGCTGCCGGGTGCTGAGGCCTGGGCCAGCTTTTCTGCGAGGATGCCGCCCACACGATCGATGGGGATGCGCTCCTGTTCCATGGAATCGCGCTCGCGCACGGTCACCGCATGGTCTTGCAGGGAATCGAAATCGAAGGTCACGCAGTAGGGCGTGCCCACCTCGTCCTGCCGGCGGTACCGTTTGCCGATGCTACCCGTGTCGTCGTATTCCACCGCAAACAGACCCTTGATGCCCTCGTACAGCCCGAACGCCGGCTCGGCCAGTTGCTTGGACAGGGGCAGCACCGCCACCTTCACCGGAGCCAGGCTGGGGTGCAGCGCCAGCACCACGCGCTTTTCGCCGCGCACCACCTCTTCCCGATAGGCATCGGCCATGAGGGCCAGGGCCAGGCGGTCTACCCCCAATGCCGGCTCGATGACGTGGGGCAGATACTTTTCGCCGGTTTGCGGGTCGGTATAAGCCAGTTCCTTGCCGGAGTGGTTCTGGTGCTGGGTCAGGTCGAAATCGCCCCGGTGGGCGACCCCCCACAATTCTCCCCAACCGAAGGGAAAGCGGTACTCGATGTCGGCGGTGGCCTGGCTGTAGTGGGAAAGTTCCTCGTGACTGTGATCGCGCATGCGGAGATTCTGGGGGTTCATGCCCAGGGCCAGCAGCCAATCCATGCAGAAGGTCTTCCAATGCTCGAACCATTGCCCGCTCTCCGCGGGCGCGCAGAAGAATTCCAGTTCCATCTGCTCGAACTCGCGGGTGCGGAAGATGAAGTTGCCCGGCGTGATTTCATTGCGGAAGGATTTTCCGATCTGGCCGATGCCGAAGGGGGGTTTTTTGCGGCTCGTGGTCAGCACATTCCTGAAGTTGACGAAGATCCCCTGGGCCGTTTCGGGCCGCAGGTAGATCGTCGAGGCGCTGTCTTCCGTGACCCCCATGTGGGTCTTGAACATCAGGTTGAATTGACGGATCGGGGTCCAGTCGCGATTGCCGCAATCGGGACAATTGATCTTGCGATCGTCCAGAAAGGCCTCCATCTCCCGCTCTCCCATGACCGCGGCGGCGGTGGGATCTTCCCCTTTTTTCTCCAGATAGGCCTCGATGAGCTTGTCCGCGCGCTGACGGTTCTTGCAGGAGCGGCAGTCGATCAGGGGGTCGGAAAAGCCACTGAGATGACCGGAGGCTTCCCACGTGCGTGGGTTCATCAGGATGGCCGAATCGAGCCCCACCACATCGGCCCGGTCGTGGATGAAATGCTTCCACCAAGCCTGCTTGATGTTGGATTTCAGCTCGACCCCCATAGGCCCATAATCCCAGGAGTTGGCCAGGCCGCCGTAGATCTCTGAGCCCGCATAGACAAACCCCCGCCGCTTGGCGAGGGAAACCAATTGCTCCATTTTCACAGGGGCGGCCATGGAATCGTCTTACCTCCTCGTCGTGGAATCGTCGTCAATATTCGCTGGCCCGCCCACGCCTGGGCCGGCCGCCCGCGCAAGAACAGTTCTTGATTAGACCGGGAAATTGCCGTGAGAATCAGTACTGGTAAACCAAACTGACAGGGCTCCGCCGCGGGGTCAAGTCACCTTGACCACTTTTGCCGCGACCTCGTTCAATCGGCCCTGCAATTCGTCCAGGGCCGATCCCACCGCCTCCCCGGCCCGCGCTTCGAGGGTCACCTTGACCGAATACTCCTCGCGGAAAAAGCTGGGGTAGGATCCGATGAGGACATCGGGGTGGTTTTCGGCCGTGGTTTTCAGGAGACGCGCGATCGAACCCTCGTCGGCCTTGAGATAAACTTGGCGCAATACGATGGGCGTACCCGAGAACCGGTTTTTGATTCCGTTGAATTTGTAGCGAAAAAGCTCGGGCACCCCGGGAAGGATGAAGATGTTGCGAAAGATGATCTGGGGGTAGGAAAGCCCGCTGACCTCGATCAATTCCGAGCCTTGGGGCAGCAGCGCCATTCGCAAATGCTCCTCGGTCAACCTGCCTTGATAATGTGTGCGCAGGGCCTCTTCCAGACGAGGCTCCTTGACGACGGGCACCCCGAATCCGGATGCGATGGCTGGAATGGTGAGATCGTCGTGGGTGGGTCCGATGCCACCGCTGGTAAAGACCCAAGTAAAGGATTCGGAAAAATCCCTGACCGATGCGGCGATCAAATCGAAATCGTCGGGTATCGTCAGAATGCGCTGAAGGTCCACGCCGAGGAACCTCAACTCACGGCAAAGATAGGGGGCGTTGGTGTCCTCGGTCTTGCCCGAGAGGATCTCGTTGCCGATCACCACCATTCCCGCGGTGGGCGCGGCATCCTGAGTGGAATCCGTAATGGTGGTCATCGTCGCCCGGGATCGGTTCATCGTTCAGGGGCCGGTTCTGCGCGAATGACACAGGTATCACCCGCCCACGGAAATGAAAAGGTGATTTGCTGGCAATGGTGCTCAGCGAACGCGGCCCATGGCTCGCATCAGGGCATCGAGATTCATGGCGGGGTGGTAATGGCCTCGAAAATTCCGCACGAATAGGTCTCGGTTTCGCTCCAGCACCTGGGGCCGCTCCTCGCAACTGAACCAGTAGATGCGATTGCCCCGCACGCGCGACGCCTCGCAAATGTGGTCGATGCCGTCGAAGTCGCCGAACGCCAGCACCACCCGGTTGCGAAACGCCCATCCTCTCTCCTCAGTGGGCAGAGCAACCCACTCGCCGTCCTCCCAGCGGGAATGCAGGGCGAAATTGGGTGCGTCGTACATCTCGCAGTCCCCCAGTTCCTCGGCGATCTGGGCCACGGAACCGAACAGGCGGGCCTGATGGGCACACGAGGGCGACGTGTCGAGCACGACCACCACTTTCCGCTTTTCGCGACTCATGCGGCATTGGTTGGGCAGCTTGCCGGAGAACCGGCGCCGCACGAGAGCGTTGATATCCCACTCGTCGTCTCCCTCCTGGGGCAAATCGGCGTTGTCCTCCGCCAGTTTGGAAACCATCCGCGCGAAACGGGTGGCCAGCCCCCTCAGATAGCGTCCTTCCAAGGGAAACGCCCGGGGAGCCCCGTGCCGGTTCCAGGGTGTACGCTCCTTCCTGCGTTCGGCTTCGTCTCGGGCGTCGGCGATGTCGTCGGGAATGGTAAGACTGGTATCCAGGGGCGGAGCCCCGTCGCCGTCGTTTGTTGGGTCATCAGCCGGGTCATCCGCCGAATCGCCGGCCGCGCCGTCCCTCGGCGTTCCGTCTTCATCAGGGGCGGCGTCCCCTTTTTCGGCAGAATCGTCCTCGCCGGGATCCGCCGCGTCGGCTTGGCCGTCGTCGTCGGCAAGGGTCGGATCGCCGTCGTCGTCGGGCCGCATGGCCGATTCGCCGGACTCATCCGGCCGGTATCCTTTGCGGGGTTTGGAAACCCCCTGTTGATATTCGGGAATGCGCCGCAACCATTCGCGCTGTATCTTTACCATCAGGCCTCCTGCACGCCTTTGCGCATGTAAAGCTTGAGCCCTTCCCGCTTGGTCTTGTCGGGGTTCAGCCCCGTCCGCTGCCATGAGAAGATGCGGCCCTCTTCCACCGCCGGGGGCAGTTCGCCTCTTTTGGCCACGAAGAGTGTCAGTTCCGATTCGATTTGCCGCCGGTGGGCATCGAGGTAATTCGCGGAGGCGTGATTGGTGTCCACGAATATCGCAATCGCGTCGGCCTCCTCCTTGCTGTCGGGATGCTCGGAATCGGGGTTGAATTCCGCGGTAGGAAGTACGCTGCCCACCACCTTATAGCCCTCGTATTCGCAGGTGATCTGGCCCCAAACCCGCAGGTTGCGGGTGATGAGCAAGTCGAACCAGGCCCTCAGATGCTTGTCGTCCTTGAGGATCTTCAGGTAATCTGCCCGCATCTGCTCGTTGGAAGAGGCCTCGTCCGCGCTGGCCTGGCGCGGCGTGCTTTCCACGGATCGGCGTTGGGCGGTGATCACTCCGCCGGTACCGTAGAGGAATTCCCAAAGCTCTTTGGTCGGCTCGAACTCGCCGGTGACCACCTCCATGATCTGTGGCGTCCATCTGATCTTGACCTTCCGGTAGCGCATCAGCATCTCGCCGGCGGTGACGGAATAGATCAGGCATCGCTCCGGATCATCGCGGGCCTGCAAGGCGGTGCCCGCCTGGAATCCGCGCATCATCGATTGGGTGATCTCGCCCCGGTGGCGGGCTTCCAGGAGCAACTCGCCGCCATTCTTCAGCACCAGTCCCCACTCTTCGATCCGCTCGAGGTAGAGCGGCTTGAAAACGACGATTTCCGTTTCCCCCACCTGGGCGATGTCCAGATCCGAAGGATCGCTGATGGGCGGCGTCTCGTCCCCCCGGGAAAGTGCCGCTCGCGCCACCGAATCGTACCCCGGTTCGCTACGGGGTACGATGCCGAAATGGCGCGTGCCATCGGCTTCCACGGGGCGCGCGGGGGTCTCATCCATCCAGTCCCGGCGTACCCTCGGCATTGCGGTGCCCTCGCCGCCGGCGGCTCGCGGCTGATGCTCGATGGCGTCATATTGGCCGGGGTCCAGTTCAGGCCGCTCGCGTTCCAGATAATCCAGACGTCCTCCCACGGGCAGGCCTTCGGCCGACTTCAACAGCTCGTGATCGTCCCAGTTCTTCGTGCAGAACTGAAAGACGAGCTGGTTCCAATCGGCCTTGGACCCCAGATGAGTGATGGCGTCCATCAACTGGCGCAGTTCCTGGATCGTCACCGGCTTGGACAAGTGCACCAGCAACGACCGGCGATAGAGGGTGACCGCCGAGCCCAGGTAGGGGTGACCGGCATGAGTATCGCCCAGCGCATCGGCCACCACCTCCGCCGGGGCGGGGGCAAGCTCGATCATCGGAAGCCGGCGCAGTAACGGCTCGGAAAGTTCCCGCTCGTCGTTGAGGGTCACGAAAACGATCAGATTGTCCTGATGGGCCCGCACTTGGCAACCAGGAACGCTGATTCGACCCGATTGCAGAAAATCCAGCAGAAAAGCATCGGTGGAGGGATGGGTCTTGTCCCACTCGTCCAGGATCAGGGCAGTGGGGCGATCGTGGCTGGCCGAGGCCGCCTGGGGCAGGATGCCGTCAACGG
This sequence comes from SAR324 cluster bacterium, assembly GCA_022574555.1. Lineage (GTDB taxonomy): Bacteria > SAR324 > SAR324 > SAR324 > JACQKK01 > JACZRV01. The sequence continues at coordinate 3,262 of JACZRV010000084.1, read as the reverse complement.
TGCGGAATCCGCTGGGCTGGCCGGCATCGGGCAGGATGGTCTGATAGAGTTCCTCTTTGCGGCATCCCGGGAACGCCTGGAAGAAAAAAGCCTCCCGTTCCTCCACCTGGGCCACGGATTCAGCCAGGAACGTCTTACCCGTACCGGCCGGTCCGCTGAGAAAGCTGCCTGCGCACGGCCGCGTGTTGAGGGCGGCCTGCACCTGGTTTTCCAGGCGCTCGGTGAGGCGGTAGCCGACATTCTGCAAGCGATCCAACAATGTGCCCATGGAATTTCCTCACAGCTTTGACGCGATGGGGTGCCCCCTCCACGATATGAAAATACCCCGCGCCCCGGCGCACCGCAAGCCGTCCCGGCGCAGGCGATATCGAATCCCAACCGGGCTGACGCATCACGGGCGGTTCATCGTCGTAGTGGGCGCGTACGAATTCCCCGCGAACCGCCGGGGATATTGAACCGGGATATCTCACGATCGGCACAGGACCCCGAGAACGCCTATGTTTCTATCCGCTATTCATGACTTAAGACGCGGAGATGCACGCCCGTGTCGTTACGTTCCGAGTCGTTACGTTCCGAATAAAAATCGCCGCAATATCAATGTGTTCCGTCTCCGTGGAAATTTCTTGGTTTGCCCGGCAAATTTGAACTTGACCACATCGTGGGATTGGGGTAAGAATTATGCTGGGGGTGTGTACTCGGTAGCATTGGCCGTGCAGCATTTTGCCCAGCAACCGGCACTGCCATGGTGCTACGACCCGAACCACGCCTCCGGAGCGGCTGTGCCGGAAAAGCCGGCAGACCGCTGATCTCCCGCCTGATAGGAGGCTGCCATGAACCTGCTTTCGATCGCCCACATCCCTCCGGTTCAAATCACGCCCGACAGCACGGTGTATGAAGCCATCGAGGCATCGATCCCTCAAAAAGTGGGGGCCGTTGCCGTCGTGGAAAAGGGCAAGCTGATAGGAATTTTCACGGAACGTGACGTAATGGTGAAGGTCGTTCACAATAAGCTGGACCCCCAGACCACTATCGTTCGCGACGTAATGACGGCACCGGTCGTCACCATTCAACCCGATTTGCCGGTGCGCGAAGTCCTGGAAATGATGCTGGATAAGCACATCCGCCACCTGCCCATATCCAGTGACGGCAAAACCGTGCAGGGTATGCTCTCCATCCGTAACGTGCTGCAATATATGGTGGCCGACTTGCAGGACAATCTTCATCATATGGAAGCCTATCTTACGGCCGATACTCCCTACGCCGGCTAGAAAGGCGGCTAGAAAGGCGAAAGTAGCGGGGTTTGAGCAAACGGTACGCCGGTTGTTTGGTGCGCCTGATCTGCGATGATTACGAGTGTTTCGTGGCGTCCCGTGTAAATTCACGCAGTTTTTTAGTGACGAGTATCGCAAATTTACGGAACAGCTTGAGTGCAAGCACGTCCTCGAGGTTGTTCAGCACTTGATCGTGCACCTCGATCAACATGGCGTCCGACACCGGAACCGCGTCGGCGGACCGGGGTTCGGCATCGACGATTGCCATCTCGCCGAACACGTCCCCTGGATGCATGGTGGCCAGCACGGTCTCCCCTTCCTTTCCATGCTTGACGATATTGACATCCCCGGCGAGCAGGACGAATAGACGGTCCCCCTTTTCCCCTTCCCGGAAAATCGGTTCCCCTGACTGAAATTTGCGGGTGTGGCAGATCTTCAACAAGCGCACCAGTTCGGCGTCGGTGAATCCCGTGAAAAACGAGATGCGACGCACCTTGTTCAGGGTGTCCTTGATGTTGGTGGAGACCCTGCCCCGGGAATCGCGGATGGCCTGTTCCAGCGATTTGATATCGAACGGCTTGGACAAATAGCCCAGAATACCCGCTTCGTTCCCCAACCGGCGGCTTTCCACGGTAAGATTGCGGGACATCAAAACAAACGTTGTTTTGGACCCGTCGGGTAGGCCACGGATCTGCTGCACAACCTTGAAAGGATTTCCCTCCTTCTCCAGGTCCTCTTCGATGATAACCAGGTCCACCGGGTTGCCGGCCAAGATCTCATCGGTGCCATGAGGCGTACTGCGTTCCATGATCGATTCTACCTGGCTGATGCTGCGCAAAGCGCCCTTCATCAGAGAGCGGCTTTCCGGATGTGGGTCGATGACCAGCACTTTCAAACCCGGTGGGGGTTTGGAAGGCTTGGCCCCGCTAATTAGGGGAGAGGTTTCTGTCATATTAAATCATCCGGATCGGATTCCCTGGTCTCGTGTCGGCAAGATCAGCGTTGGCGGCTTTCGGTCACGCCCGTTACAGCATATTGTATCATGCCGAACTGGCGATGGAATCGGAATTTCCTACAGTGAAACCGCCACAGGTTGCCGCTGGTACGAAGGATCCCCTTGTGGGTTTGAATATACACCATATCAATGAGATAGCAAGTCAATGCCGAGCTGCGAATGCATATTTTTATCCACCAAATCGGCTTTTGTAGCCGCCCTTGATCTTTGTTGGCCAAAGAGATTGAAAGTAAGCGATTACTGCATGAATGTCCGTGTCGGTCAGACGGTCAGACCAGCGGACCATCGCGGAATTTTCCACCGCCGATCCATCCCTGACAATCTTGAACAATGCGTCGGGTGGATGATGCCATGCATGCCCGGTGCCGTTGAGGGCAGGTGCCAGATAGCCCCCCGATTTTTTCGTTCCGCCCATGGGTATCGAGGGGTTCTCGCCCACGGCTCGCTGGCCGTGGCAAACCGCGCAATTTTTTGCGAATAAGCGCTCGCCTTGGGCGATGACGGCCGGGTCGTTATGGGATACCGTCGATTGGCTGCTTTGGCCGAAGCCAAGCCATAAATACAGAGCCACACCAGAACCCAGTATTATGATTCCCCAGGCCCATGCTTTGCTCGGCCCGTTCTTTCGCGGTTGTTTCCTCTGCTTTTTCGATTTCATCGATTCCTTTGTTGTCATCGATGCTGGCACATTCGGCAGCGTTCGCCACGTCGCGGTTGTGCGGAGGCCAGCAAAGATCTTTTGGGCAGCCCTCTCTATCTATCGTAAATATTTATCGTAAAGATCTATCGTAAAGATCTATCGTAAAGATCTATCGTAAATGACAATTCCACCGTATCCAACCCCGCGACCGTATGAAATCGAGGCTATTTTTCCTTTTCTTCGCTACAAATCAGGCCGGGCACAGGCCGATTCGGCCCACGGTTTGCGGTGGAACAAACCGGCGGCGTATGGACACGCGTGCGGCGTTGCGGTAGA
>JACZRV010000083.1 GCA_022574555.1 SAR324 cluster bacterium | reverse complement strand
CGGGCGGGTCATCGGGGGCATCTGGCGCATGAACCGGGTGGTGCGCATCGAGGCGGGTTTGTTCAACGAGGCCGATCCTTCCTTCCTGGAGGGCGAAAAAAGCCTCAGCGCCACCTTCAAATCGGGCAGCCGCACCGGCGCGAACACTTTTTCCAATCTGATCCGTTACGAAACCGCCATCGAGCGGGGCGTGACAAAAGCGCTCCACGAGTTGCAGCGGCTCCAGGCGGCCCGAAAAGGCGAGCTCGTGCCCCTGCCCCTGGCCGTGGACGTCAATCTGTCCGGGGGCGATGCTGGAACGGTCTAACCGCAAATCCGCCCAATTTTACAAAACGAAGCCAATTCCTCTCATAATATCAGTACATAACATTATAACTTGTTGCGGCGGCGGGCCGGAGGCGCTCCTGCTGACCGGGAGGCGGTGCTCGTTTTCGCCCGGAGGCGAGCGGCGATCCTGAAAACAACAACGAGTTTGATTTCTCCCTGTGGGTAACGAGCGCGGGGATCGGCTTCACTGTGTGATGTCTCTCCACTTGATGTCTCCCCACACTGCCGCCTGGCCGAAACCCGAGGTACAATCAGCACCCGCCGATCCGTTCTCTCAATAATGGCGCAGGACGTATCCCGCCACCCCTGAGATCGCACGGCGCAGGCGTAAATACACGATCACGGCGAGGCACCCGTAGAGAAACGGACGCAGGGTCGCGTGGAGCACGATCCAACCCCCGGACGAGAACGGCGGAGGCGCGCTCCATCCCCAAGCGTCTGTAGTCCAACGCGCCACACCCGATATAAGCAGCAGGTTCAGGCAAGCCCAATAACCGGCCAGGGGCAGCCATTCTGTAGCGAGGGACGCCAGGGTGACTCTCAGTTCGAGCCGCCGAAACCGTACAGCGCCGGTGGAAAGCCGCTGCCAGCCCCGCGTCAGCACCGCCGCGATGCGATAGGCGACCACCAGAGCGACGACTTCCGCGGCCAGAATGTGCAGGGAGCGCACCGCACCATAGCTGGACGCGCCACCCAATAACCGGGCCAATAACCGGGGATAGACCAACGATTCGCCGGTTACGATGGCTACCAAGACAGCCAGGGGCAGAGCGAGCGCGCTAAGTCCCGCCAGGGCGCGCTCGGTGCCCCAGGCAACCCGCACCAGCCCGTGGCGCATGCCGCCGATCGGTCTAATGAACCGCATCCGCTGCGCTGAAGGCGAAAGCGTGCACAATGCGCGCAAGGGCCAGGCGGGCCTCCGGGGTGTCGCCCGGCTCTCCGGCCGTATCCAAAGCCGTTTCCAGGGGGCCTTTTTGATCCTGCTCGTCGCGTGGCCCGCCGTTCCAGGTGGATGCAGCGATGACGTCATAAAAGAAAACCTTGCCGTCGTCGAGGATCATCCGGTGTTGCAGGGCACCGGACGGCGACTCCAACCTGCCCGTTCCGTCTCCCGATACGCGGAACGCATCGCCCCCGGCCGCGGCCGTGGGCTCTCCGGGTTCGAGTTCCCTGAGTATTTCCCGGCAGCGGCGCACGATCACGCCCATTTCCGCCAACATGGCCAGGATGCGTCCCCCGGTCGTATTCGATTCGGCGAGCGGGATGCGGAGGTAATCCTCCAGCAAGGCTTCGACCGTGGCCGTTCTGCTGTTCGTTCCGGCTCGCTGGGTGATGATCAACCGGGCGAATGGCCCTGTCTCGACCGCTACGCCACCCATTCGTGGAGCCTTGATCCAGCTATATGCGCTGGATTTGCCCGGAGCTTCACGCGGCGCAGCGGCAGAACCCGAGGTGCCTGCCGCGATGCGGTAGTAGGAACGCCCAATCGACTCGGTCACCGGGAGATCGAGGGTTTGCAGCCGGCCGTTTATCGCGGCACCCGGCGCGAACAGCCCTGTCGCCGAGTCCGCACCCGTCCCCATACTGATATAATTGTGGAGTCCCTTGCCTGCCCCACCCATTTCCGGGTAACGCTCCAATAGGGTAAGACCATCCTCCAGCGCTAGATCCGTCACCACGTGTTCGACATCGCCAAAAAGACGATCAAGGGTCACTACCGTGTCGCCGGTTAGAGGGGTGCTCATCCCGCCGGGAACGATGGACATCACTACCGGAAACTTGCCGCCCAGTATGGCCATCGTGCGTTGCAGGACGCCCAACGTATGTGACACCAGCATCAGGTGCTCGAACAGCAGATCCCGTTCCGCGCTGGAGAAACGATGAGAACTGGACTCGATCCTCCATTTCAGTTTTCGGGTCTTCATCCCGGTACCGGCATACACCGCCGCGATCAACCTTCCTCCATAATCCCCCATCGCCGCGAAGGGCAAATAGTCAGGCAGGATCTGGAAATAGAAGCACCGCAAATGGGCATGAAGAAAAGATGTCATGTGCAACAGATCGCGCAGACGGCGGCCGTTCGGCGCCACATCGAGATCACCGGCCTTTTCCCATGCCCACACCGCCGCCAGGGCATGGCTGATGCCCGAATCCGCGGAAATCTGCTGAGTCAGGAATATTGCATCCATGGGTGACCGGTCCAACAGACGGCGCTCAAAACCACGCGGCTTGCCACCGGCGGCGCGATATCCTTCCCTATCGCTCCATTCCAGGCTCAGTTGACCTTCCACGCGAAGCACGGGCATCAGGTACTCCTGCTGCCGGCGCGATCGCTCTGCACGGCGGAATTTGCAACGTGTCCCGCTTTACGGGGGGCTACCAGATCCCGAAGGATTTTGAGGCCAACGCCCAGGCCGGCCAAGGCGAAAAAGACCCAGCCTATCGTGCTCGTGTTCTGTAACAGGGCCGAGTGCATGCCCATGCGATCTCCGGGCAACCGGCCGTAAAGACCCAACCCGCCGTGGTCGGGATACCCCGGCTCCGAGCAACCGGCGCACGGCGCCCCCGCACCGACGCACCAATTGACGCCGCCGTTCCATTTCTGCACGGCGCAGCTGTTGTGGGTAATGGGCCCTTTGCACCCCAGCAGCGCAAGGCAACCGGCGTCACCGAACCATTCGGCAAAGTGGCCTCGCTCCAGATCGCCGCGGCGCTCGCAGCGCTGGCATACGGTCTCGCCATAATACAGGGTAGGCCGCCGGAAGCGGTCCAAGCGGGGAAAGCCCACCAGTTCCAGGTGGCCCAGGGTGCCGAGCAGGTGGTGGGGCGGCACCGGCACGCCGGGAAGTTTAATGACGGGCGTACTGTGCTCGCGGCAGTAGCGCTCCAACCGCTCCACCTCCGAATTCGGCCATCGAACACCCCCGAAACACGCATCGCTCCCCAAGAGGATCAAGGCCTTGGCCTGAGCAATGGCATTGAACGGCCAATGGGCCGGGTGCGCCGGTACCGATTCGGCTGGCAACACCTCCAAAATCACTATCGCTGCCGAGTTCGGCGCAACCATGGTTTCGGTCGCGCCGACCCCCAGGGGCTCGTAGTGAACCAGGTTCCAGCGCGTGACCGCCAATTCCAGCAGGGTGGGTATATCGCTCCCAAGCTGACCGAGGAAATTTAGATGATCGCCCCCCTCGTTGATCCAGATCACCGGAGAGGGTGCGTCGTGCTCCGCAAGCGCGTGGGCGATTTCCTCAAGGGCTTGTAAGATCGATCCGCCGCAAGCCGTCGCGGCCAAACATTGCAATAACTGTCTACGGGTGAGCGCCATATCCCCATCCCTGGTGGAAACGTCGTCGTCTCGAACGGTAATGCGCACCGTCCCTGGGCCGTCTTCCACTGGTTTCAGCAATTTCGGGCCGGTCGTGCCCCTAAGGTGGAGTGTAACCGGGAATCCGATCCTGATCCACCCCGGCCTTCATAAAGGCAGATGCGCCGGCACCAGTGTGTTCAGTCCTTTGGCCGTCGTGGACGCTGGAGAAACGCCCGCAGCCGTTGGTTTGGTGCCTGGCTTTGAAACGTGGCGCTGAAAATTTCGATGCTCTCCCGGATACCCGGCCCGATGCCGTGATCGAGCCAGTACTCGATCAACCTTTTTTGAGCGCGAATTGCCGCCGGATCGGCAGCGAGAATGGCGTCGATCCAGGTTTGCAGCGCGGCGTCCAGATTGTCGGGCGGGGTCACATTTTGCAGGAATCCGATACGGTGGGCCTCCGCGGCGTCGATCTGAGTCCCAGTGTAGAGCAGTTCGCGTGTTTTGCCCCAGCCGATCAAGGTGGGAAGCAAGGCCGCCTCCACCACCGATGGCAGGCCCACCTGCACCTCGGGCATGCCGTAAACGCTATCGTCGCTTCCGATGCGCAGATCACAGGCTGCCGCAATCTCCATGCCGGCGCCCAGGCAATAGCCCCGGATGCGCGCGATGGAGGGAACCGGCAGACGCCGCAACGCCTCGCATGCCTCGTGGACGAGAGTGATGAATTTTCGGCCCGAGCGTGAATCGAACACAGCCATCTCGGCGATGTCCGCACCGCCGATGAAGGCCCGTTTCCCTTCTCCGGTGAGAATCACCAGCCGCAAACCCGGATCCCGGGCCAACTCGGCTCCGGCGGCGATCATCCCCCGAAGCGCTTCGCTGCCGACGACATTCAGACGCCTCTCACCGCGGAAGGTTACGGTGGCGATTCCGCTTTCCAACGTGAACGTTACGGAGGTTGCCTGGGACAAGCGATCACCGAGATTTTCGAGGTGCGTAGAGGATCGATGGCGCCGGAAAACGGCGGCTGCTCGCTTGACGACGATGGCGATTACGATGGCCGGCGAAGCCAGGCCGCCTTAGGCTTTCCATGTCTTTGCGCGAGTTCATCGGGCCTGCCGTCAAAGCAGAATCGCCTTTAGAATGTGGTAGAAGACGATTGAGAGGGTAGCCCCAACCGGGATGGTGATCACCCATCCGGCGAAAATCAATCTGACCACGGAGAGATCGAGTGACGCCATGCCGCGCGCGGCTCCCACGCCGAGCACCGCCCCGACCAGGGTATGCGTGGTGGATATCGGAAAACCCAGAGGCAGAATAGACGCCAGCAGAATCGTGATTGCCGCCGCAAACTCGGCTGCAAATCCTCTACTCGGTGTCAGCTCCGTAATCCGCTTGCCAACCGTTTCGATCACACGCCAGCCCCACATCGCCAGGCCCGTGACAATGCCCAATCCCCCCAGGGCCAGTGTCCAGGCGGGCACGCCGGCTTCCCGGGCGATCACACCGGTGGAGATGGCTTGATAGGCCGCGGACATGGGTCCGACCGCATTCGCTACGTCGTTCGAACCATGTGCGAAGGCGACGAAACAGGCCGTTAAGATTTGCAAGAAGACAAAAACGCGCTCGACAGACTGCATGTCCGTATGAGCGACGCTTTTCCCGGGCGTTTTTGAAATCTCCGCCTGAGCGAGTGGGTTCGCAGATACTTGAACGGAGTGGATATCCCGCACGAGCCATTTCGTGACGAGCATACCAACGCCCCCCAAACCTAGTGCCGTGCAGGTGACCAAGAGCAGCACCCGGCCCTCAAGGGGGTCGACTCCCCACGTTTGCCAGAGTGGTTTCAGGCCTTTGAAAGTGGCGACACCCACGAGGACGACGAGTACCACAAAGGCCAGGTAGGGTGCGACCCGTTTGGCCGCTTCGACCGGATCTTTCTTGTAAAAGACACCTTTCAGCAACATGCGAAACAGTATGAAAGCGATAGTACCGGCCAGCAGCGGAGAGGCGATCCACCCCGCCGTAATCAGACCCACTTTACCCCACGCGACGTTATCAAAGCCGAGCGCAGCCGCTCCAACCCCGACAACCGCGCCGACAATGGAGTGCGTTGTCGAGACGGGCCATCCGTTGTACGACGCGAACATCAACCAGGTGCCGGCGGCCATCAATGCGGCGATCATCGCACAGGCCAGAAGGACGGCCCCATCTTGGCCGTAGAGAGTTTGGAAAAGCACGGGATCGAACAACTTCTTCCGCACCGTCTCCGAAACGTTCGCCCCCGCCAGGTAAGCTCCGAGGAACTCGAAAATGGCTGCAATGATAACGGCTTGCTTCAGTGTGAGCGCACCGGAGCCAACCGACGTTCCCATGGCATTGGCCACGTCGTTTGCACCGATGTTCCACGCCGTGTAAAAGCCGACCACAACCACCAGGATCGTAAGTACCAGTTGGACGTCAAACATTGAGAGTTCCTATGCGCGGGTCGCCCACAAGCTCCGATGGGCTCAATTCAGTTCCAGGGTCGAGCGGATGCTATTTGCCAAGTTTTCCGATCGATTGGCGAGTTCTCCGAGTTGCCGAATTAGTCGTGTCCAAAGGTAGAAGTCCCCGTACGAAATGCTTGTTTCGGCTGCAAACAGCTCCTTGAGCAACGTTCTCTGCACAACGTCCGCCTGGTGCTCCAAATGCGCGACTTCGTGGACTAAATCGCGTACCCTTTCGGCCTCCGCTCCTCCAAATCCAGATTCCACCAGTTCATCGAGCTGCTCAATGATCTTTGTCACGCTTTCGAAGGCTTTGACGTTCAGATCTTGAAATTTGGTAAATTCGGATACGATGGGTGGATAAAGGTTGAGAGGCTTGAAGGTAAGCACGACGCAAACATCCTCGGCGGTATCGGCAATGCGATCCTGAACCGAGAGTATGTCGAGAACGCGTTCGCGGTTGACCGCCATGAAAAGCGGGCGAGATAAATGATTTCGGATGTCATCCTTGATCAGGTCCGCTTCATGCTCGAGTTTTGAGACTTCCCTGGCCAAGACGCTGACGTCGTCCGAACCCCCTGCTATAACGTATTCGAGGAGTTTCTTCATGCCGGCGACGCACTGCCTCACCTGAATCATGTGGCGTTGCAGGGGCCGGAATGGCGATCGTCCGAAAAGCTTTTCAATGGTGCTCATGTGGATTCCCTTTCTCTTTGGGGGCAACGATCATCTGGAGGGGGTCACACGAAACCAGCTAGGAAGCGCCTCCCAAGTCGATTTCATCATTGCCTCTTTATTTTTGGGGTGTTATATGCCCACTGGCGCCCCGCGCACTCATCCTGCGAGTAATAACTTGGGAGGATAAAGCCCGGCCGCACGACGCTGCCGTCCTTTATGATTTTGATCGCGGTGCGGATGAGCGCAATGTCCGGGATGAGGGACAAAGCAATTAATGAGATTCCCCCAAAACGATATAATTCTATCTATTGACAAAAATCCGATACCGGGCGGATGACTGGCGATGTGTGGTCCGATCCAATATTATCCAGGAGCCCATCGAAGCGATTCTGTCTGGCTGGAATCTGGAACTTTTAGACGGCATCAACAGGCAAGAAATAATAGCTCATTGCTTGGCGCGAGCGAGGGGCCTCGCTATTCCGCCCATGTCAATGAGGAAATGCAATATATCTGGAATAGGATCATCCCGGTGGGCTTGACGTAGCATCCTCGCTTTTTGATCCTGGCATCATCAACCATCGAATCCTTCCGTTACCTCCCAACGTCGCCGCCAGAGCCTCTCATCACTGTGCGATCGCATCCCTGACCCGACTGCGAAACAGAAATTTACAGGTGTTGCAGCGTGTGGGCCGGTCAAATCGAAACAGATGTACCCGTCCAACATCACTGACCGCCGCCCAAGAATTCGGCATAAATCGAATGGGAGCCCCTCATCAACCAGCGTGGGTACAAATGGAATCACACTCCCAATAACCAGGAGGATACACCATTACGCGGGAATTTCATGCATTGAAAAATGGCTTTGTGGGGCTGATGGCCCTGGGAGCCGTGTCCCTGTTGGTCATCGTGGGTGGGAGGCCGGCCGCCGCGGAAGGCTCGGAGGACTTGGAGGTCTCCGGCGAAGTGGAGTTCTACTTCGAGGTGGGCCGCACCAACTGGAACGGGGATTACAACCAAGGCCAACGCGGGAAGAAATATTGGTCGTCATATTTCGGAGATGGCCAGGAGGAGGCCTACGATCTTCAGTTGACCCGCTTCAAGGAGGCGGAGCTTAAGTTCAAGAAAAACACGAAGATCAATGATACCTGGACCATGACCAATGAGATCGAGATCGAGCTCAAAGCAGTAAACGCCAACGTCAAAGCCAACGATTACGACCTCGAGGAGGCCTCCGCCACCTTCATGAACACATCGGGGCTCTTCATCGCGGTGGGGATCCTGGAAGACAAAAAGCTCTACGAAGGCGGCCTGACACTGGAGGCGGCCTCCGCGGACGCCAAGGGCTTCGATGAGCAGCCCTCATTCAGGATTGGGTACAAGATCGGTGACCTGACCGTCGACGGCCGCTACCACAGTATCGGTTTGGAAGAAAGTTCAGGCGATTTTGATAAAACGGTGACCCAGCAATTGATCCGTTTGCAGGTGGAATATAAGAAAAAGGGAGCCTTCAAGGCCATAGCTACGTTCACCACGGTCTCTTCCAATAACAAGAGAAATAAAAATTATCAGACAGCCGTCAGCGAATTGGAGGGCGATGCGGCCTCGCTCGATGCTTATGACGCCGAAGGCATTGATACCTACACCGTGATCGGTTTAGGCACCGTATTCGACCTGGACGCGATTCTACCCTCGGTTACCATCGAGCAATGGGCTGCCGACGAGAATGATGGCGCCACTACGTATGACACCCAAATCATCACCCTCGGCATCACGATGCAACGGCTCGGCCCAGCTGATTTGGTGCTCGAACTGGAGTTGGGCTCCAGCGATATCAGCGGCAAAGCCGTCGCTTCCCAAGTCATCTCCGCCGAATATCTGTGGAGGATCGGAAAATCCAAATGGGGTCCAGGCTTCAAGACCTTCTCCAACGACGCCGGCGAGGCGCTCACCGGAACCATTCTCTATGGCGGTGGGGAGTGGAAATTTTGAACAACCGGGGCCGGCTTCGGTAGTGATGGGCGTGACCTGGGATAGGCAACGAATCGGCTACTCGGGGATCGGTTGCCGCACCTCGGGTGGCGATTGGCGACCAAGCCTCATCCTTTCATACCGCCACGGGGCGCCGGATGCCCGGCCTGGGGCCAGTCCGACGTGTGGGAGGTCAACGCTCCTCAATTCCCAGCCGCTGCATGCGCCGCTTGAGGGCATGACGGGAGATGCCCAGCTTTTGGGCAGTGTGGCCCCTGTGGCCTTCCGACTCAGCCAGCATATCTGCGATGATTCTACGCTCCGTGCGATCCATTATATCGTCGATGGAACCATTACCGATCTGGTAGCCGGTGACGCCCTCCTCGCCGTCGCGAAGCAGTTCGGGCGGAAAATCCCTGATGGTGATGGATTGACCGGGATGCAAAATAGTCCACCGCTCCACCAGATTTTTCAACTCGCGAACGTTGCCCGGCCAATCGTAGGAACGCAACACCGCTTCCGCCTCTGCCGTGATGCGGATCGGGTCGCAGCCCTCCGTCATGGCTGAGTCCTGGACGAATCGCGTCAACAAGGGCGTCAGATCCTCCATTCGCACCTTCAAAGGCGGTACGACGAAGGGAAGCACGTTGATCCGATAGAATAGGTCGGACCGGAAGTGGCCGGCCTTCATTTCCAATTGCAAATCGCGGTTGGTGGCCGCAACGACACGTACGTCGACGGTGTACTCCCGCCGGCCCCCGACCGGCCGGAAGCGCTGGCTTTCCAAAAATTGCAGGAGTTTGGTTTGCAAGGCGATGGGCATTTCGCCAATCTCGTCCAGAAACAGCGTACCCCGTTCCGCCAACCGGATGAGCCCCACATGCGACTCCTTGGCATCGGTGAAGGCGCCCTTTTCGTGTCCGAAAAGCTGAGATTCGAACAAGTTGGCCGGGATCGCCGCGCAATTGACCTCCACGAAGGGTTGATCGTGGCGGCCGCTGGCGTCGTGAATCAGCCGGGCCATCATGGCTTTGCCGGTGCCCGATTCGCCCAGCAAGAGGATGGTCTTGGCCTGACTGCGCGCGGCCACCTGCACCTGCGCGATCAGGTCGGTCATGGTTTTGCTGACCGCCTCGATGCCCTTCGCGCCGCTGTTCAGGTTTTTACGGCGGTGGAAGCGCACCTCGTGCTCCATGCGCCGGAATTCGACCGTGCGGTCGATAAGCTTGGCCAGTTCCTCCAACTCAAAGGGCTTGAGAATGAAGTCTGCGGCGCCGAGCTTCATCGTCTCAACGGCGGTTTGGGTCTCACCGTGGGCCGTGATGATGATGACAGGCACATCGGGGAGGGATTCCCGCAACGATTTCAAGACGCTCATGCCGGATTGATCGGGAAGCCAAAGATCGAGCAGCACCACGTCGGGAGCGCTCTCGCGGGCCTGTTTCAAGCCCTCGCCACCCGTGAGCGCGCCCACGGGCTGGAAGTTCCGCTGCTTCAATCCGTAGAGCAGTGAGGAAACGAGCGTCTCCTCGTCGTCGATGATCAAGACGGTTGCGCCGGCCATGAATCTCTATATCGTCTATATGGGAGGAAAAGAGAGCGAAACCGTCGTGCCCTGCTCAGGGACACTGTGAATTTCCATGCGGCCTTGATTGCGCTCCACGAGTTGGTTGCTTACCGAAAGCCCGATTCCCGTGCCGTCGGGCCTGGCGGAAGGGAATGGGACGATGAGCCGCTCCAATTTGTCCGCCGGAATCCCATGGCCGTTATCCTCCACGGCGATGACGACCCGGTGCTCCACCAGCCGCGCCTTGAGTGCCAGAGCGCCGCCTTCGGGCATGGCGTTGAGGCTATTCAACACCAGGTTCATCAGAACCTGTTGTATCTGGTTGGGATCGACCCAAATGGAAAGTTCGGTATCAACTGAAACGTCGACCTGCACATTCATCTTGTGCGCCTGCCGCTCGATAAGGGATCGTACTCGGTCCACCAGGTATTCGACCGATGCCTTTTCACTGCGGGTGGGTACGGGACGCGCGTAATCCAGCAACTCGGAAGCCACCCGGTTGAGGCGGTCGATCTCCGCGACGACATTGCCCAATATTTGCTCCTGGTCCCTGTCCTTCATGTTTTCCAACACCACCTGCACTCCGGTCTTGATACTGGCCAGGGGATTACGCACTTCATGGGCGATGGTGGTGGCGAGCTTGCCTAACGAGGCCATCTTTTCGGTCTGCACGGCGGAATCGATCAGGCCTTGCAACTGCTCCGCCATGCGGTTGAACGTGCCCGACAGCCGGGATAGCTCATCGTTACCATGGTCTTCCAGCCGCCAATCCAAGTCGCCTTGAGCGATTGCCTCGGCGCCCTCCGTCAATTTCCGAATGCGGCCCGCGCTGTGGCGGTAGAAAAGCCCAATCACCACCAGAATCGCCACCAGTGCACCCGTCAGCATCATCAGCAGGGTCTTGCGCAGCTGGATCAACGGTGCCATGAGGACAGATTCATCTGCGGTTATTACCAACTCCCAGCCGTCGGCCAAACCCTTGGATGCCCGCACCTCCGCCGTTGGAGCGGGAGCCTTTACTCCGGTGTTGAAATACTGGCCATCGGGCGACCGCAGCAAGGGCACCAGGGCTCCGTCGTCGAACCCGGCAATGAGGGAGACCAATGCGTCGACCTCCAGATACAAGGCCACCAAGCCGATAGGGCGGCGGCGTTCCCAATCCCGGTAGACGCGCTGGTAGAGAAAAAGAATTGGCCCATCCACCCCCTCGACAGCGGTAGGGCCCAGGAGGCCGTGCGCCCGATAGCGATGCAGCCGGCGAAAGGGCAGCTGATCTTGCTGGCCTTTCCAGTCGATAACTCGTTTAGAAAGGGTCGGCGCGAACGAGGCGACCATGTCGCCATCGTTGGTGAGCAACAAGATGCCGTAAAGATGGCTCTGATCGGCTTGATATTCGATCAAGGCGTGAACGACATCGGGCTCCGGCAGGATAAGATCGGAGGAAAGGCGGGATTTGAGGGGCGGGTAATCGGAGAGCATTTCCAGTTCTCCAAATCGGTCCGCCATGAAGGCGCTTATCCGCTCCGACACGATCTCCAAGCGTTGGCTGATCCGCTCCTCATTGATGCGGGCCAGCATCTGTTGCGTATAGTTATCGTATATCAGCCCCATCACCAGTAGCGGGACGACGCTGATCAGTACCGAGAGGATGAATATCCTCGCCGTGAAGCTTCCGAATTTCAACCTTGACACCCTAGTCAGCGCCATCGCTCTATCCTTCGACGGATTTCACAGCTTTCCTGTCGGCAACCTAATAATGCACCACCGTACCATTCAATGTAGCCAATCCCGGGAACAAGATAAAGCTGATGAAGGACGGATTTCAGGGCAGAAGCATAATCCCGAATCGGGTGGTCCGCCGGAGGAAATGTGAGCCGAGCGATAGTCACGGCAGGGCGGGCCTCCGTAGGCCGAAGCGCTGCATTCCGTCCCGATCAGCCCAAACCGTAGGCCTCGAGCAGCTTGTCGATGAGGTAATCGAACAGGTCGAAATAGGTCTCCACGCCGTCGTCTCCACCCACGTGCGCGCCGAGGGTGAGAATGGTTACCTCGTAATCCAGGTGTTCCACCACGAATTCGGGCCATTTCTCCGAATAGACCGGGACCTTGAGCAGTACCGGCGTGGGAAATTCCCGCATGGCCAGAATCAGCCGGCGAATATCGCTGGGTGTCGGTTCGATGCCGGGCTTGGGTTCCACCACGCCCACCACGTTCAGGCCGAAGCGCTTGGCGAAATAGGACCAGGTCTTGTGATAAGTGGCGATGTTCTTGCCTCTCAGCGGTGCGGCCTTTTTCGCCCACTCCTTCATCTTCGCGTCGAGCTGGGCCAGAAACGAATCCAGATTTCTGCGAAAGGTTTCCGCATGCTCGGGCCAAATAAATTCCATTCGTTCCGCAATCGCCTCGGCTACCGGTTTGGCATTCGCGGGATTCAGCAGGAAATGGGGGTTGCCGAACAAGTGCACGTCTCCCAGCCGGCGGTCGACCGGCCCGGTGGGGAGATCGAGCACCTCGATATGCTCCGTGGGATCCAGATAGCCCGGTGCGCCGAAGGCGATCTTGGGATTGCGTGAGGCTTCGATCACGGTTTCCGCCCACACATCGGCATACAATCCGTAGCGAACGTACATGTCCGCCCCGCGGGCCTTGATGACCCATGACGGAAGAATCTCGTCCACCCATGTCAACTCAGGCTCCATATAGCCCTTGTGCGGGGTGTAAGTTTCGACGAGATCGCCCCCGATGTACTGGGCGATATTGGCGTGGTCCGTGTTGCTGGTCTGGATGAATATTTCTGCGGAATGACCTGGAGCCACGGCATACAGCAACAAACCGATGGCTAACCCAGCGCTACGAAACTTCGCTGCGGGCATCGAATCCTCCATTGTCCAATGAGTGAGGCAAAAACTTTCAGGTCGAATAAGAGCATTCGCACTTCGAGGCGGTCTGGTCAAAATACATCAGGCCGCTCGAAGCCGATCAAGACCTGCAATTGCAACCAGAACTCATTGACTGTCACGTCGTCAATGTGGCGGTTCGTGTATTGGAATCGCAGGGTGGAAAACCGGCTGGGATAATAGGAGACGACGAACGATGAAGCGGTCTGGTTCTTATTGCCGTAGATGGTGTAGGCACCGGCACGTTGTGCGTCGCCATCGCTTTCTTCATCGGTCCCCGAGTCCTCGAAATCGACGAGCAGCACCGGCGAACTGTCCAGCCGCCCGCCGACCCCCCAATTGCGGCCCAGCTTGTATTCCGCCAGCAGATAGAAACCGCTCGTGCTCTCGTCGGTCTCGGTTTCCAGGGGTGTTTCGAGTTCGCTTGCGGCGGTCGTTAAGCGGCTATTCTTATTGTAGCTCCGGTTTTGCAGGTAATACTCAACCAGGAGGGAAAATCCTGAGTATAGATACCTTTTGGGATCGCGATAGTCGAACTCCCAATGGATGTTGAGCATGCGGGTTTCGCCCTTCACTGCGAACGATTCGGCACCGACCACGGAAGTCCGCGAATTGGACCCGGCCAGGTAGGACAGGCCGAGTTCCGTGCCGGTGAGAGCGCCCAACTCCCAGAAGGACTCGTACCGGGTGAAGTATACCGGACGCCGTTCCTTTCCGCCGTGAAACGCGACCGGGTTATCCCCATTGAAGACCCCGAGCCAGAAAATTTGACTCAAGTCCCAAGGATTGGGCACGTAGATGTTGGCATTGATCCCGGTATCGATGTAGCCATCGTCCTCGCCGAAGTAATTGAGGATCACGTCCGGCGCGGTGACCTGGGGGTGCTCGTCCGGGTCGTCATCATTGTATTCTCCGACGCTGGTCTGCATCTTCCCCAGCCGCACCTCAGCACCCCAAGGCGCGGCGATCCAGGTGACCATGGCCTGCTCGACCCCGAAGGTAAACTCGATACCATTCTCGCCGGCCTGCTCTTCACCTGAAAAAACGAAATCGAAGCGAAAAAATGGATCCACATAGGATCGCAGTCCCACTCCCGCCTCCTTCAGGGAGAATCGATTGCCCAGTTCGCCTTCGAATTCATCATTATCGATGCGGGAAGCGGTCAGATTGGCTTCCACGCGAAATTCCGGAATCCAGGCCTGCGACAAATCGGTTATGCGGCGTGGCTGGCCATAAACTGCCGGCGCGGCTAGCAAGATGATGCACAGGGGAACCAGGGCAGATTTCATAGACGGGCCTCCTCAAACGTGATTGCCGGCCGATGGTTTTTTTATGTTGCCGGCAACGTGACGATCTTCTCAAGTCCAACGGCGGTCCCGGTGAACCGTCAATTCGTCGGTCCCGCCACCGGCCCGTTACCGATCAGCGAAAATCCTTTAACCGCGGCATAAACCAGCAGGCTGCATCCCATCGTGGATACGGCGATGATGGTGCCCAGGGGATAATCCGGCGTGAACGCGACTCCAGCGGCCACCGCCCCCAAGACCGGCAACACCGCCAGGGCCAATGCCACGGCCATCACGCGCTTCATTCCCGTGGCGGTATGAAAGGCAGTGAAGGCCGGAACGATCATCAGCGCCAACGGCACCACCAACCCGGCGAAGTGAAGCAGCAGCACCATCCCCGCCCCCAGGATCAGGAAGAAGAGCAGGTTGTAGCGCCGGTACGCCAGCCCGAACGCCGGTGCCATGAGCGGGTCGCTGGAAAGCCATAGGAAGCCCTTCCATCGAAATATTTGCACGCCGATCAGGATCGATGCGGCGATCCACAGCACAACGCTTTCGGTGGTGTCGATCGTGAGCACGTTTCCGTAGAATATGCGCAGCATTCTTCCTTCGCCGCGGGGATTGAGCACCAGGAACAGGGCCGCCAGAGCCAGGAAAGTGATGTAGAGGATGGCGACCTTGCCTTCTTCTCCGCTTTCCTTGATGTGCAGACGGCCACTACCCAGCGCCAGAACGGTTCCCAACACGAATAGAAGACTCCCCATCAGGGGATAATTCAATGGAAACTCCCTCAACCACACAACCGTTGCGGCGAGCCAAAACCCCATGGCCATGCCCGCGATCGCGCCCTGCGCCACGGTCAGTCCCAGGAATACGATTCCGCGGGACATCACCTGTACCCCCAGCCAGGAGGCAAGGGCCGCGATGACCGCCGAGTTGAGCAGAATTCGCCAGAGCAGAGGGTAATCGAGCAGATTGGCGAGACTTTCAGCCATCTCCGTCACGCCTTGACACCAAGATGCGCCCAGCGCGCAATTCAAGGAACCCCGGATTAAATGGTGCAAACTGGGGATGCAGATGAGTGGAAACCAACATTCCCATTCCGTCCCGTACCAACGAACGCAACGTTTCCATGAAATACGACAGACTGTCCCGGTCCAGGTTCGATGTGGGCTCGTCCATCAGTAGCAGATTGGGAGCCGCCATCAATGCGCGCGCCAGCAGGGTGCGCTGTCTTTCGCCGCTGGAAGACCGGTTGAAGGCCTGCCGCCGTTTGGGCCACAGCCCGAGTCGCCGCAGCAAACCCTGAGCCCTTTGGCGTGTCGGCCGGGGAAAGCTGGGGCCCAGCGGATGTTGGCTGTACGCACCCATCAGCGCCACCTCGTCCAAGCGCAGCGGCAGGGTGGGCGACAGACTGCCCTCAGCTGGGACGTAGGATACGACCAGCCCTGGCGAACGCTCGACGACGCCGCGCAGGGGTCGCAGCAATCCGGCGATGGTATTCAGCAATGTGGTCTTTCCCGAGCCGTTGGCACCCCTAAGCAACCAGCATTCTCCTTCGGACACCGAAAAGTTGATCTCGCTGAGTATTTCCACCGCACCATAGCCCACCGCCACGTTGCGCAACAAAACGCCTATCGTCAATGGTTCAGACAAAATCGCTTGCGGCTCAGCGGAAGGTAGATGGATTTGATCCGATATGCTGCGGGTCATTGGGTACGAGGGTCTATCCGCGCCCGGTCGAAATCCGTTGCGGCTTCACCTGAATCTTGGGTCAAAAATAATTTTTGAGTGTCCGAATGAAATCCCGCTGCCCACGCCATGGTCAGGGCCTGATATCGAACGCGTATCGGCGCGTACCGCATCGTCGGAGAACAGTCTTCGGTCCCGCGGCCGTGACGTGGTATCAGAACCGCAGTTCCAGTTCCGCCCATAGTCGCCGCGTGGTGATTTCGCGGTTCTGGTCCAGGTCGGGCCGCATGCGGAAGAGCAAGGCATCGTTGGGCGCCAGGTACACCGCGAACTCGGGGCGGATGCGATAGCGCACGATATCGCCGTTCTTGTTCGAGTTCAGCAGCACGTCGAATTTGAACTCCAGCCATTCGGCGTCCCCGAACCGGCTTTGTATCTTGAAGGTGACGACGTTGGTGGTTTCGCGGGGCTGGTCGAGCAGGGCATACTGGAAGTAAGTTCGCTGTTGGCCCCTATCGTCCAGATTCAGATCGTCCGTTTCTACCGCGCCGGGGACGATCTTCTGTCCCAAGTTCAGGTCCACCTGCATTCCTCCGAAGTGCATCTCCGCACCGACCAGATATTCGTACCAATCCCTTTGTCCCAAGTCGCCGTCCTTATCGGATGCTGGCATGTCGTAGTAGACCACGTCGAACTTTCCGAGCATGGATTCCGAAATAGCGTAGGTGAGATCGAGACCGGGCGATTCGACCCGTTTGTATTCCAGCCTTCCAATCTCGTCTGGTTCAGCGTTGTCGCAGTTTTTGTTCTCATCCGCCGCGAGTGCCGCCGCCAGATTGTCATCGGCGAAGTCGGGTCTGGGGTTCAGCCCACTGATGTGAGTGAACAGGTAGGTGAAGCCGCCTGCTTCGCCGGTTATCTCCAACGCATACTTGCTATTGGAGGTGTTGGCAGCCGGCGGGGCGGTGTTGCAATAGCCGAGGAAGCTGTAGAACCCTCCCAACGTGGGCGAGAATTTGTTCACACCGCTCACCGGTACATAGGTGATCGTCAGCGTATCGCTGCCGGTGTAGAACCAACTCCAGGCCACCCCGGTCTCCGGGATCTTGATTTCCTCCAGCTTATAGCTCTGGAATGAGTTGTCCCTCGGATTGAAGCGGTCGGTGGGGTCGGCCAGTCCGTTGAACTCATACCAACTCTTCTGCTGAGCGCCGATGCGCCACTGAGAGTTTTCTGACAGGAGGTCCACGTAGGCTTCGATCAGGCGCACATCGCCCAGATTACCGTCGTCGGCGACGGTGCGCTCGGTCTGGTTGACCTCGTTGAAATCCAGCAGGTAGTTGACATGAATTCGTGCCTGGTCGCGCAGGCGCCCGTCCAAACGAATCTTGGTGCGCACCCCCAGGTGCTCGAAGTTTTCCCTCGGCGGGGGGCCTAAATCCCCGAAGTCTTTCATTTCGAAAATCAAGATCGGCTTGAGGTATCCGCTCCACTGGAGCGAAAGTCCATCGAAGGGCGATTCATCGCCGGCCATTTCAGATCTTTGCGAATCACCGTCATCCTCCACGGCCAACGTTCCGGGAGCCCCGTTCAGTTCCTCCGTTTCGGTGGACTGACCCATCGCCGCCGGGCCCCACGAAAGCAACAAAATTCCCACACCCATGGCAAGCCACGGAGGCTTCATGGTTTCACTCCTTATCCGTCTGATCGAAGTGGGTAAAAGAATCGAAATGGATGCGTGATTTGTACTCGGGGCCTTATTTGAAATTGCAATCGTTCATGACCGTGGCATGCGCGGCCGCAAAGGTGCGCCAGGGAATCCCGCTAACCACCGGCAAATGACGGGTTTGGACGCCCATTTGGTCCAAATGCGATCTCGTGGAGACACGAGACCGAACGGACCGCCAATTTATAATAATCCCAAATATTATACCGGGAATTGACTGGCCGATTACAGATAAACTCGAATGATAACACGAATTGCGACACGGCAGCAATGCTGGCTCTGGATTGCGCGCAACTTCGTGGGCCGCCACCCAGTGCAAAATAGGGGCAACTTGGAGGGAGCAATCGTCCTGAAACAGGGGAGCCGGAGGCCAGCGTGATGCCCGCCTCCGGTCAAGGAAAAGGAAGAAGATATTACCAGAGAGCCACCGGGTTGCCCGGAGAGCCGGTTCCGCCTTTGATCTTCAGGGGAGACCAGACAAACAGGAACTCGTACGCCTTGTCATCCACAAGCTTGGTAAGATCGAGATTTTCCATGTTCCAGATTCCGCGCTTGGGCATCATTTGAACATGGCATGCGAGCAATATCTCGGTCTCACCCGTAAAGTCGGGTGCCAAGGCTTCCGTCGCCCAGGTGTCGCCGCCCGTCAGGATGATCTTCCGCGAAGCCATATAATCGCACGCGGAGATGCCAAAACCGGGCTCGCCGGAGTTGAATTTGGCCACCCGCTTCTGCTTTTCAGCCGGCTTGAAAGTATCCCAATCGCTGGGATGCCAGATATTTCCATGCCCGGTGTACAGGAAAACACAATCACCTTCGCCGATCGGATCGATGCCCTGCTTTTCGACCATTGCCTTGACGTCATCATCGGTAACGATGCCGCGATCATTCCTGTCCATCTCTGTAGGGATCGGCAGCGTCCCTCCTCGCAGCGCAACGGCGTCAAGCAAAACGCCTCTGCACACAAATCCTTTTTGGCCCACATGTTCAACGCCTAGCGGGCCGAGTCCGTACACCGTTACATCCGGATCTTCGAGGTAGCGCCCGTTATAGTAGAAGTGTCCTTTGGACGTGCGCACGCCAATGTGCCCCGGTCCATCGAATTGCGTGCCGACTTGCCCGATTTCGGCGGTGACCAGTTCATCGTTGTACACAACCCGTTGTGGCCCTGTTGCATCTCCGGTCGGCAAACCGGGAATCGTCAGCCGGTAACCTCGCCCATCGAGTACAGGCGCATCGCTTGCATATATTTTGCCGAGCGTCGCAACCTTTCCTTGTCGTACAAGACCGATGGCTTTGAGCACCATTTCCGGAGTGGTTCGATTGACTGCCCCGGCTTTGTCATCCGCACCCCATTCGCTCGGCGCCCAGTTGTCTCTCAAAGGCTCGTCATTGACTTCCTGCGCATAACCAGTCATCGCAATGCTGAGAGTGAGTAGTAACACAATGCTTTTCGTGAGTGTGTTCATTCGTGTCTCTTCTTATCTTCAACTGCATCGAAAAAAGCCTCGATGACGTTGCGGTATTCGTCCGGTTTTTTACTTAGCGTTTCGTGCGCCGCGTCCAATATCACCGTAAGCTTTGAACCGGGTATGAGTTTTTGAAACTCGGCGACTCTTTCCGGTCGTGCTTCATCAAACTGGCCTGCAATAAACAAAACCGGTACATCAATTTCTTGCAGTCGATCGGTGACATCGAATTCAAGCAGCGTCCCCGTAGCATGAAACTCTGTTGGTCCCCACATAAAATTATAAACATGTTCATTAAAACTAGGTACATTTTCGCATTCAACATTAGGGATATAAGGCCAATTTTTTCGAGATAGGTGTCGCGAATAAAAAGAATCAACAGCAGCTAGATATTCAGGTGCTTTATAATTCTCTAGAGTCTCGTATTTATGAATGGTATCCTGTAATTCAATAGGCATTTGAGACAATAAGATTTTTGCATCCGCAATCCAATCTGGAGTGCTACCCGAATCATAATGATATCTAACTTGGTCATCAACAAAAAAAACTATATAATAAGAGCCAGAAGATACTGAACAGAATAGAAAGTGACTTTCAGCGAAACGCCCGTAATTATGTGTAACCAATTTGTAACATGTGTTTGGAAGAGACGAAGACGGAAAGGGTGGTGATTCAGATGCAGGTCCATCTTTGTGTTCCAAACCTGATCCTCCAAACTCATCGGCGACCAGGTATTAACAGTGTGCAGCCAGAGAGAAATAAGGAGCAGGCAGGCTGCAATAATAGATGCCAGCCAATAACTTTTCCATAATTTTTTGATTTTAGACATATATAATAAGTTTATTTTGATGGCTGCTTGATGAGGCCAGTTTCTGGACT
>JACZRV010000082.1 GCA_022574555.1 SAR324 cluster bacterium | reverse complement strand
GTTTGTTAAACCAATGGGATACACTGAACCCAAAATTATTCGGGGTGCAGGGGTCAAGACCCCTGCCAGGGATTCCAAAGGGGCAGCGCCTCTTTGGCCGCCAGAGGCAGAAAATCACAGCCCTTTTTTATAGGGCTTGGCCTCAAGCCCCCAGTTAAGGAACTCGTTCCCCGCACCCTGAATAATTGTGGGAATATCAAGTCGTTGGGTCTGAACATAAATTGGGTCCTTAGAGCCTTCTCCCTTGGAAGGGGTGAAGGGAGTCAATAACATAGCATCGTGTCCCCGTCGTCGCCTCAGGCGATCGATTGCAGGGCATTTAGGAGAATTTCCCCATGGAACTGAAGGTCAAGACTGTGGTCCGCATCGATGGGATGAAGGAGGCCCTGTACCTGCCTGCCATCCTGACGGGGCTCCGCATTACGATCGGCCATTTCATCCGCAACATCTTCGGTAAGCGCGATGTGGTCACCATCGAGTACCCCGAAGTGCAGCGCCGCATCTCGCCCCGCTATCGCGGACGACACCGGCTCACCATGCGCGAGGACGGATTCATCAAGTGCGTGGCCTGCTACATGTGCGAGACCGTCTGCCCGGCCAAATGCATCCACATCGAATCGGGCGAGGTGGAGGACAAATCGGTCGAGAAATATCCGGTGGTCTTCGATATCGACGAGTTGCGCTGCGTCTTTTGCGGCCTTTGCGTGGAGGCCTGCCCCAAGGACGCCATCCGCATGGATACCGGCGTGGTGTCCATGGCGTACAGCAGCAGGGACCGGTTCGACTTCACCCGCGATCTGCTGCGTGACGACTACCACGAAAACGAGAAGACCAAGTTCCGCACCGTCCCCCTCCCTGAATCCCCCCAAGAAGCCCTGCCCCAATCCCAAGGCAGTTTGGCGGATTAGTCTCCCCTGAATAGGCCCTGCCCGAAATCGCCTCGCCCGCTCACGCCGCGCTCGAATGGCGGCGGACGGTCGAAGGTCCATCGGGGTGGCCGCGCACCACCGTTGCGATATTCTTGCGGAACGATACCCTGCCGGAGCGCGAATAGCGTGCGCCGCCTCAGGACGAGGCGACGTTCTCGTGGTAGGTCAGCTTGACCCTGGTCTCGTCGGCGCCGGTGGCGCGGATCCAGCGGTTCAACGACTCGCCGACCAGTTGACGGGCGCTGCCGCCGGATTGAACGGCCTTGGAGTAAGTATCGTAGTCGAAGTCCAGGTCGCCGTTGCGGATGATCGCGCCGCCTCCCGCGGGCATGCCCGATCCGAACCCGAGATCGGTGAAAGCCTTGGTCATCTCCTCATGGGTTCCGCCACCGGTGGAGAACAGGACGCCATTGCTGTAGATGGTGTATTTGAGGCTCGGGGCACCGGGTTTTAGCGCCCAAAAATGGCTCAGGAACTGGCGCACGGCCAACTGATTGCTCGCAGCGGGGGAGCGGCCGAATTCGAACGCCTCCTGGAGCTGCAAGAGATAATCCTTCGGTTGCTTGTTCTTGATGGCGGCAGCGAAGTCGGACGTGGAGATTCCGATCATACGGTCGAAGACCTCCGATTTCGCGTTGTTGGCCGTTCGCAGGATCCCCAATGCCTCGTAGGTTCGGTGTAATTTGTACAGCCCGTTGGCCTTGGCGAAGATATCCCGCCGCTGCTCCGCGTCCTCCGTCGCCACGAAGCGCAGCACCGAGCGCCGTACCAGGTTGCCCGGCGGCAGTGCGGTGAAGGGTTTCCACCCTTCCAGAAATGTCTTGATTGGGTCGGCGCCTTCGCTCATCGCTCCTCCTCGGATCAGGGGCCCTGTCGCGCCCGCACCGTGGGGAACCAATATCGAAGAACACGGCGGCACGGGTTCGGCGGTAAATTGGCGGCCATCATACCCCGCCGGCCCGGCCGGATCAATTACGGCAGATCGTTGGCCAGTACCCGCGGCGATCGTCCGCTGACAACCAAGGATAATGCTGGCTTGGCGAAGCGGAATACCGCGAAAAAGCGATCAGGGCTAAGCTGGGGTCATCTAGGGCACTGACCTGCGTAAAGTGGCCAATCGTCGCCGGGGCCACCAGTACCGCAGGCCACCCCATCGAGGCGGCACCGGACGGTTCGCTTTTCAGACCTCAATTGATGGAGAAAAACAACAAATGGTCGACCCCCGCGCCAGAGGCAGAGGAGACCTTATCCAATATGGTGGGGCTGGACTTCTAGCAGCCGCGCGATCGGGCGCGGGGTTTCAGGCTGCGGGGTGAGATTACGAATAGTCCTACGAGGAAGCGTTATTCAGCTGGGGGGTACGGAGATTTGCGCAAATTTCTTTCGATAACCACGAGCAAAAGGCAAGCCATACTAATAAAAATTGCCACTCCCCAGGTAATAAAAAGATTCATAATAATTTCATCGGGTTTAAATCGTTGAGCCAGCAAATAAATTACGACCGTAATAACTAGCGCGGCGAAAACCGCGACCAGATCAAAAAATGCATTAAACCTCTCAGGCCGCCATGGCAATGTTTGACCCATTTTGACCAATGATTTAAAGAGGCCGCTAACCCATTTTACGTCGGGCGGATTTGACATAATTTGCACTTACATTATTAGCGAAAATGGCACTTGCGCCAAATAATCCGATACACCCCAACATCCCCGGTATCCATACAACCCAAAACGAGACTTGCCAAAGGCTCGCTGTTAGGAATACGGCAAAAGCCACAATCGACAGCCCCGCAGCTATCAGAGCGGTTATTGCTTGGGGCTCATCAGAAACTTTCAGCGAGTCTTGCCAAATACCGGAAGAGGTATTTGTCATATCAACCCGGAAAGTCTGTTCTCTGGGAGAATCAATCCGTAACAGCGAATCCAGCAACCTCCAAATCTCTACTTCTGGAGTCTGCCGGCCCCCGAAGGTTGAAGTCGGGTTTGACGGCTGCGGAATATAGTTTAGTTCCATATTGCCCCTCACGATGGATTGTCTTGGGCCGGTTGCTTCTGTGCCTTTTCGATTGTATCCGCTTGGTTAATCAACCACTTCGCAACTGATCTGGCTACGTGTGGTTGAAATATCAAGGTCGCGAACACCTCCCTTTCTATTGATTGACCCGGGGGATCGGCTTCCATCTCAAGTGCCCCGAGTGGATTCACTGTGCCATGTTGGACGTCCAATAACTTTTTGGCTTCGAAATAAGCATGAGCAACAATCAATCCTTGGGGATTAGGCCCGCCGATAATTCCCGACACCAGCCACCTTTTATATTCTAGGGATCGCAAGTAGTGGAAGTCAATTCGTTCTTGCTCAGCCATATTTGTGCTCCATTCAAATCGCGATCAACGAACCACTCGTGACAAGCGTAGGATGATCTACCATGGCAATACTGGTGGTGGCAATTCTAAACTTGGTCACTGCCGGAGCTATTCTTCCGTAGAATAGGGTAACACATGTTCTCCATATGTCAATCCCGATTAGGATACATCCCAAAAATGATTCAAGGATATGAGATCAAGCACAAATGCAGGGTGAGGAATTCAGCCCAGGAATCCACGCAGCCATTGTTACCCAATCAAGATGTGTTTACGCCGCCCGACCAATAAATAGGCTGAAACGGCTTTCGGGACGTGAGATTGGACGATATACGCAACGCGCCTATATGGTAATCCCTCGATCAGCCGGCGGCGTGACGTGACGCACGACAAAGCGTGATCCCTTGATCAGCGCGTGAGTGCCTGAACCGATGGTTACGAACGTCCTTCGTTCCCGGGTTGAGTGTTCAGGGTGCGGCTTCAATTCTGCCCGGCCAACTCCAGGATGGTGCGGAGGAGGACGTCGGCGCCGGCGGTGATGTGCTCGGGCTCCGCATATTCGATCTCGTTGTGGCTGATGCCGTCCTTGCAGGGGATGAAGATCATCCCCGTGGGGCAGATGTCGGCCATGTACTTGGCGTCGTGCCCGGCGCCGCTGACGATGCGGCGGTGGGGATGGGCCAGGGCTGCGGCAGAACGCTCAACCGCATCGATCACGGGATCCGCGAACGCTGTGGGCGGGCTGTACCAGATTTCGTCCATTTCCAGTTGCAGCCCCATGTCGCCGGCCACCCGCTCGCAGGCGAGGCGAATCTCCTTGACCAGGGTTTCCAGGGCGGCCGCGTCGGGGCAGCGTACGTCCAACGAAAAAGCCACTTCCTCGTTGATCACGTTGATGGAGCCAGGGGAGACCCGGAACATACCCACCGTGGACACCGCGTCTGGCCGCAGGGTCCGGGCGGCGCGGTCGATGGCCTCCACCATGCGCGAAGCCCCCAGCAGGGGATCGCGCCGCACCTCCATGGGCGTCGTGCCCGCGTGAGCGTTGATCCCCCTCACCTTGCATTGAAACCAGCGGATGCCCTGTATCCCGGTGACCACCCCAACGACCTTGTCTTCGGCTTCCAGCACCGGCCCTTGCTCGATGTGGGTTTCCAGATAAGCATGCACGGGCCTGGGCTCGCAGGGGACTTCGCCCTTGTAACCGATCCGCTCCAGGGCCTGGCCCAGGGTCACGCCGTCCCCATCGGTCTGGGCGTAGGCGTGGCCCTGATCCAATTGATCGGCGAAGACCCCACTGCCGATCATGGCCGGCTGAAAGCGGGAGCCCTCCTCATTGGTCCAAACCACCACCTCCACGGGCCGCTGGGTGGCGATATCGGCGTCGTGCAGCGTGCGCAGCACTTCCAACCCGGCCAGTACGCCGTATACGCCGTCGAAACGGCCGCCGGTGGGCTGCGTGTCCAGGTGCGATCCGGTTATCACCGGGGCAGCGTCCTGGTCTTTTCCCCCACGCCGGACAAAGATGTTGCCCATGGAGTCGATGGTGATGGCGCACCCCAGTTCCCTGGCCCAGGATACGAACAGGTCGCGCCCCTGGCGATCCTCCTCGGTGAGGGCCAATCGGCATGATCCGCCCCGCTCCGTGGCGCCGATGCGCGCCATTTCCATCAACGTTTGCCAAAGCCGTTCGCCGTCGACCGAGGGGATGTTCATACTTCCTCCGTTGTGAATACGCTTTGAATGATCGCGACCGGCGTCCAAGGGGCCCGAAACCGTTTGATTGGCCCGAGCACCGCCGGCAGAACCTCGGCCCCGGAATCTCGTTTTATGGCGTCATTGGGACCGGCGCCGCGGCCGAAAAATCCAGGCCATCCCGATCCACGCCGCGATCCAGCAGATTCCGCCCACCGGCGTCCCCCAGGCCAGCCATTCCAACCCGGTGAGGGACAGGCCATAGAGCCCACCCGAAAAAAGCACCAGGCCCGCCACCAACAGCTGGGCGACATAACGCAATCCGCCGGCTTTGTCGGGGTATTGGGCCATCAACGCGGCCGTGCCCAAAAGGGCCAGGGTATGAAACAGGTGGTAGCGCACCGCCGTTTCAAAGATCGTCATCACCTGCAACGGCAGGATGGGGCGCAGAACATGACCGCCAAAGGCGCCCATCGCCACCCCCACCGCCCCGAATATCCCCGACCAGAAGATCCAGATCCTGCCCAATGCCATGTCCTGAAAGAGATGTTCAGTAAAAAACCAGCGGGGGTAACACGTCCCCCCGCACCCCCACTTTACGGAAAATTAGCTACGAAAAATTAGCCTAGATTTATGATGTTTCGGCCTATCAAAACTTTTGTTTTCTTAACGGAAATCTTACCTTCGCTCCTGAGTCCCCCACCGCTTCCGTGAGCGGCTTTATCTGCCCCATCGCACCTAATCCTCCGCCAGGGTCCTTTCACCGACACCCTATCAGCTTTGCCCGATCCGTGGTCAATGGCAATTCCCGCACCAGGGGCCGCCGCCGAGCCGCCTCTCCGGCACCCCCGCCTCATTCGACGAGATAGTGGTGAAACTTGAGGTAGGGCTCCAGCCCCGAGCCCACGGCGACGGGATGATCCTCACCGGCGTGATGGGCGTAAAGCAAGCGCAACCGCCTCCGGGCGTCCCGCGCCGCCCGTGCCACCGCTTCGGCGAATTGGGCGGGCGAAACGCGCGACGAGCACGACGCCGTCGCCAGATATTGTCCTCTGCCCAGGCGTTGCAGAGCCAGCGTGTTCAGCCGGACGTACGCTTCCAACGCTTTAGGCACGGACTTTCGCGAGTGGGCGAAGGAGGGTGGATCGAGGATGATCAGGTCGTAGGCACCCCGGTCTGTCGCTCCGACCTTGGCCATGGTTTCCAAATACTCGAAGGCGTCGGCCACGATGAAGTCGTCGTCGTCGACCGGGTGTCCGGCCAGCCCCACGTGGCGCTTGGCAGCCTCCAAAGCAGCTCTGGCGGAATCGACATTGACCACCCGCGCAGCGCCGCCGCGGAGGGCATAGACGGTGAATGCGCCCGTGTAGGCGAACACATTGAGGACGCGCAGCCCGTGGGATATTCGCTCCACGTGGGCCCTGTTGGGCCGCATGTCCAGGAAGAATCCGCTCTTCTGCCCCAGCGCGGGATGAACGCCGAAGCGATGGCCATTTTCCTGGAAATCGTGGGGCAGGGAAAGGGTTCCTGCGATCCACTTTTTGTCCCCGCCGTATTGCAGATAGACGGCGCGAATGGGCAGGTGTTCGCCCAACGCGTTACTGGCCTCTTGCAAGTACGGCAGCCACGCCCCGCAATCGGGTCGATAGACCAACAATCCGTCGTAATAGTCCGCGGTGAGTCCAGGCAATCGGTCGCCCTCGCCGTGAACGGCCCGCACCGCAGTGGTCTCCCCGCTTCTCAGCAAAGGCGCCCGCACCCGATGCGCCAAGGCCAGGCGCTGACGCAACAGAGATCGCGGCGCGACGAGTGCCCGAGAGGTATCCAGCACTCGCAGGGAGATGGCGTTCTCCGCATCGAATAACGCCAGTCCACCGGGCTTTCCGCGGCGTCCATCTGTCGTTAGACGCACCCACCCGCCTTGGGGCAGGCGTTCGCAAAGTTCGGCGAGATTGCACATGCCGTCTCGAAAAACCCAGGGTTCTCCCTTGCGCAGATGTTCCAGGATCCCACCGGGAATGCGGGCATTGGCGTACACCCCCCAATCGGGTGCCGATTTTCCGTTCGGGTCTTGCTGCGGGTCCATGAGTGAACCAAGTCGATTAGGAACACATCCAATCATTGAAATACGGTGAGTCGCCTCGGGCTATCAAATTATGGCCTGCAGCGACGATCGGCTGGCGTGCCTGCACGCCGGGTGGCGGACCTCGGTGATTAACTCACGGTGCCGACAAACCCATGTATGATATTGGTTTGAGATAGAAACGGTTGCCTAAACGATAGGCCCTTGAGTTGTGCCAGGATAGTATCGGCTACTGACCCTTTATTATAAATTTAGGAGCTTTGAGATGAAAAGAGGTTTGATTTTAGGATTGACGATTCTGCTGGCAACCGGATTTTACATGATGGCCACCGGCGCTGAAGACGAAGGTTCTCAACCTTCGGGGACGGATAAAATGGATTCGAATTCGGGGATGGGTCCCGGCATGGTGGATTCGGGTATGGGTCCGGGGATGCATGGCGGCATGATGGACTCGGGTATGGGTCCGGGGATGGGTCCCGGCATGGTGGGCAGACATGGGGGCATGATGGGCATGGGAATGATGCGCCACGGAATGATGAGTCCGGGCATGATGCGCATGATGGCGGAGCTTCCCGAGGAAAAGGCCAAGCAACTGCACGACGTCCATTTTTCGATGATGCGGCTCATGGCTGTCAAGATGGGCGAGATGCAGAAAGCGACGTCGGCCATGAAAAATGCCATGCACGCCTTCCCCATCGACCGCGAAGCCGCCATGGCCCAATGGCGCACCGCCAGCCAACTCCGCGGGGAGATATTTCAATCGCACCTTGGCATGATGGCTGAAGCCCAGCAGATCGTGGGCCAGGAAAACTGGGACAAGATGCATCAAACCCGTCAGCACAAAAAGCATCGACACGGCTCGGCCATGATGGAATAGCCGATTGAACACGAGCGTAGCCCGGAGCTATGTTTCCCCGTGCCGGGTGCGTTAACCGATGCGGGCCTCCCACCGATGAGAGGCCCGATTATCTCCTTGCCGTGGCCGCGATGACCCATATTTGACACCCTCTGGGGGCGGGAGATATATCTGAGAAATAATTGCTTCGGTGATATGCCGGGCACCCATCCAAAGAGCGGATTCTTCCCATGAATGCCCTTCCGTCCCAAACACGCCCCCCTTTGGACGCCGAGCTCGCCGGCAAGTACAAAGCGCTGCACGAGTATGTCCAGGGATTGGGTAGCGCCATCACAGCTTTTTCGGGCGGCGTGGACAGCTCGCTCGTGGCCTTCCTGTCCCATCGTGTCTTGGGAGATCGCGCGTTGGCGGTCACGTCCGCCTCAGCCAGCCTCAATCGGGACGATCTGGCCCTCACCCGCCGCCTGGCCGCCGAATGGGGTATGGCCCACCGCGTGATTGAGACCGCGGAACTGGATAATCCGGACTATCGCGCCAACCCGGTCAATCGATGCTACTTTTGCAAGACGTCTCTTTATACAGAGCTGGCATCCGTGGCCGGGGAATTTGGTGAGGGCGTCATCCTCAACGGCACCAATCTCGACGATCTGCAAGACCATCGCCCGGGATTGATCGCGGCCGCAGAACACCAAGTGCGTTCTCCCCTGGCGGATTGTGCATTCACCAAGGCGGAAGTGAGGGCCTTGGCCCGCCATCTGGGGCTTCCCAACGCCGATAAGCCCCAAGCGGCCTGCTTGTCCAGCCGCGTCCCCTACGGAATATCCATTTCGGTACCCATCTTGGAACAGATCGACAAAGCCGAGAAATTTCTCAGAACCCTGGGCTTGGCCCAACTCCGCGTGCGCCATCACGGGACGGTGGCCCGCATCGAGGTGCCCCTCGACGACCTGCCAAAGCTACTCGAACATCGGGAGTCGATCGACCGTGAACTGCGCGCGCTGGGCTACCGCTATGTCACCGTCGATCTGCGCGGGTTCCGTTCCGGATCGCTGAATGATGGGTTGATTGATTGACCAATTGTCAAACCAGTCTTTATGAATATTGACATATTGACGATCAAATTACTCTTTCTATTCCTCCCTGGAATAATTTGTGCCGTAATTGTCGCTCGACTGACGACTCATAGAGATCTGAAGCCTCTCGACTATTTTATACCATCACTTATATATGGTTCACTAATATTTGTAATTTATAATTTATTGAGCGAATTATGGAATTCGATATTACCCGAAGCATGGGAACTGCCCAAATATGATATCCTTCCTACAAAAGATAACCTGGACTCCGTCATTTCGATCTATGCGATTGTTATAGCTATTATCATAGGTGTCATTGTAGCGTTCGGATTATCGGCAATTATAAACAAGAAATTATTACATAGATTAGCCAGGTCGTTGCGTATTACTAGAAAGTTCGGTGATAGGGACGTCTGGAGCTATATCATGAATTCAGACGGTACTGAATGGCTCACTATTAGAGATCAGGAGAATGGGCTGTTCTACATTGGTAGATTGATCGCGTTTTCGGATGAAGAGCCAAATAGAGAGATTGTGTTAGACAACACGATAGTGTATGATAATAACACTGGAGAAGAACGATATAACGCCGGTTCGGTATATTTCTCGTTTCCAAGTGAAGGTTTGATCATCGAAATTCCAAATGGAGATCGGTAATGGCCACAAATATTCAACATCAAGACGGTCAAACAAAATGGATTACAGAGGGGAAAGTCAAAAAGGGGGGAACGAAACCACCCACTTCAACACCACGTCCAAAGGCTTATCCCCAAGGGAAAACTACAGGTACCCGGAATAAAGGCGCCGAAAATTAGGTCAGTATTCGCAACTTCGTAGCCGCACAATCGATCCTTACCATGTACTTCCCGCCTGTAGCTTTTCCACATCCGCTACGGGGTCCAAACTTGACCTCACCCCCCTGAATCTTCCCATTGATTTCGTTATCCAAGGTCCGATAGGTTTGGCCCACGGAATCCCGGTAGTACATCGGGTCGCTGACGGCATTCGGGTCGTATCCGGTTTTTTCAAGTCGATCTTTTTCAGCTCGATAGAGCCGGAGGCGAGGCGGAAATTACGCCGTTACCGGATCAGGCTTCCTGCCAGACCACAGGCGACCCCGCGGCATACCAACCATCGTTGAGCGGGGCATACGTCTCCTCGACCACATTTCTTTTGATCTTCATGGTCGGCGTGAGGAAGCCATTCTCGATCAACCATTCGTCCCGCACCACCGCAAGGAACTGAAGCCGCTCGTGGGGATCGAGGGCCGCATTGACTCCTTCCAAATGCGCGCCCAAAGAGGAGACAATCTCCTCCTTGCCGACGCCCTTGCCCAAGTCCGCCCGGGCCTCTTCGCTCAGCATCACCAGGGCATGGGGCTGCGGTTGGCTTGCGCCGGCCACGCAGACCTGCTCGATGACGGGATGATTCATCAGCAGATTCTCGATGGGTGCCGGTACGACATACTTGCCCTTGCTCGTCTTGAACTGTTCCTTCAACCGTCCGATCAGCTTGAGGTTTCCATCCGGAGCAATCTCCCCCCGGTCCCCAGTCTTCAGGAATCCGTCTTCGGTGATGGCCTCCCGGGTGAGATCGGGCTCCTTGTAATAGCCCATCATCATCGCCGGGGATTTCACCAACAGCTCCCCATCCTCGCTGATGCGCTGTTCCACGCCCGGGTAGGGTGTTCCCACGTAACCGGGGCGTCCCCCGCCGGGTTCGGCGCAATGGGAATAGGCGAAATTTTCTGTCATGCCATAACCCTCCAGCAGCTCCAACCCCAGGCGCCTGTACCAGTGGATCAACTCGACCGGGAGGGGGGCGGAGCCACTGGCGGCAAACCGCACATGATTCAGCCCCAGACCCTTCAAAATCTTCCGGCGCACCAGGGTGGAAATGAGAGGAATGGAGAGCAGCCGATTCAGCTTCCGTTCGGGCACCTTGGCGAAGACACCCATCTGAAACCTGAGCCAGAGACGCGGTACGGAAACGAACACGGTGGGCCGGGCGCGCTGCAGGTCGGCGACGAAGGTATCCAGGCTCTCGGCGAAGTAGAGATGAAAGCCTCCCATCAGGGAGCCCATCTCCACCACGAACCGCTCGAACACGTGGGCCAGGGGCAGGTAGGAGAGCATCCGCTCGTCGCCACCGACGGATGTACGCTTCGCCACTCCATCCGCGGCGGCAGCCATGGCGGTGAAGCTAATCATGGCGCCCTTGGGCTTGCCCGTGCTGCCGGAGGTGTAGACGATGGTCGCCATCTCCTCGGGGTCCCGGCGTGGATTGTCGGTGATGGGGTCGGTTTCGGCCACGATCTGCTCCCACTTGGGAGCCGCCAGATCAGGCGCGAGGGGCATGGCAATTTTCGGGAGATCCTCGGGCACGCCCGCCTTCATTTCGTCCCACACATCGAGCTTCCCCACGAAGAGCAGCTTGGCTTCGGAGTGATTCAGGATTTGCCCCGTGGTGTCCGCCAAAAGAGTCGGGTAAAGCGGCACAGTGACGTGGCCCGCCATCCAGATGGCCAGGTCCGCCAGGATCCAATGGGCCGTGTTTTTTGAGACCAGGGCGATATGACTCTTCGGGGGCAGCTCCAAAGAACGCAGGTGCGCCGCCATGCGCCGCGCCTCGTCCATGGCCGAGCGCCAAGTATATTCCTTGATCACCCCGCCGCCCATGGGCTGCGTCAGATATACCTTATCGGGCGTGGTCCGCTCCCATTGATAAGCGCGGTCGAGTCCCAGTTCGGAAGCCGGCAAGTTCATTGGTCGATCCTCGGGGTAGGCAAAAGGAAGCCGGATGGCGGAGGGACGCCACGGGTACCCGGCGATTCAAGCCCTCGAAATTCACCGTACAAGATTACGTACCGGCCCGCCAGCACGGCGTCAAGCGCCACATTTACACCCCCCGTAACGCTGCCGCACTCCGCCGTATTTTCCATCAGCAAGTTGACCACCTCCGCCTTGCCGATGCCGCGGGCGCGGAACAGGTTGGCCCTGTGGTTGGCCAAGCAATTGAAATCGGCGAAACTCAGCGATAGTCATCCGCGGAATCCTGGGCGGTGAATCCCAAAACCTGGCGGGGATGCGCCATGTCGCGGTAGCTGAGACGGTTGTTGGAGACGCCGAAGAAGATATCGAACTTGAGTGACTCCGGCGCTTCCATGCAGCGTTCCAATAGGTCTACGACATCGCGTTGGCTGCACCAGGCGGAGAACATGCGAGGTTGGGTAGGACGATCCGCGGCGGGTACCGCGCCGATCCGCAAGCAGATGATCGACATGCCGAACGTATCGACGAAGTGGCGGGCCAATGCCTCGCCCCACACCTTGCTGCAACCATAAAGCCCGCGCGGACGGACGGGCGATTCGTGGGTCAGCATATCCCACTCGGCCGGTTCCTGCCCCGCTTCGCCCGAAACGAGTGCTTTGTAGGGCATATCCCGCTCGATATTGGCCACGGTGGCCCCGCTGCTGGCGAAGACCACCCGTTTTACGCCGGCCCGGCGCGATGCCTCGAACACGTTGTAGGTGCCCACGATGTTGTGGGTCATCACTTCCTCGATGGTGGCATCCACCTTGGCGATGGCAGCCAGGTGCACCACCATATCCCGGCCCTCGAAGGCGGGGAGGATGGCCTCCAGATCGGATATGTCTGCCCGGTGGCAGGGCACGCCCGCCACCGGGCCGCGGTTCAGCGCGCTGAGCTCGTAACGGCTTTCCAGCCGCTTGCGCAATGCGCTGCCGATCAGCCCGCTCATTCCGGTGATGAGCACTTTCTTTCCCGCCATGACCGCTCCTCCGTTTCGCGTTTTGGATGGCACGATTCCATCCCTGGTAGGGCCTTATACCGCAATTGCCGTCACCCAACCGCGGCGATTAATCGATTCAAGCCCCGACAACTGGTTTGGCCACGCCGGGCAAGGCGCATGCGAACAACGCGCGGCGCATCCGGTGCGGGAGACCAGCAACCGGGTGCGGTTCAGTATTGGCCTGAATCCCGCCGCAGCTTCTTCAGCATGGCCATATTGTAGAGCACCGCCACGAGGGTGACCGCACTCAACGCGACCGGCAGCGCGATCCACCACAGGGCCTGCTGGATCAGTGGCGCGACCGCATCGATCACGTCCGAGTGCTGCAGCAATCGGGCGATCTGCTTGGCCACGATGGGTTCCTGGGATATCTCCACCAACCGCTCCTTGATGGCGGGACTATAGAGTAATTCCGCCAACTGCCGGGAGACCTCCGGGTCTTTCAGCAAATTCACCAGTTTTTCCGGGTCCATGGCATCACCTTCCAAGACAAGTGGGATTACCGCGGGGCTTCGATCACTTTATCAGGAATCGACGTGAATCCCCATTCGGCGCCGCGACACGGAATGCCACCGGCCAAGAGTGCCGGCAGCCGGAATCGAATCGGGCCAGGCCCTCATGGGGACCCTCTCCTATAACGCCCTCATCGGCCACGTGAACGCGCCTGCCCGGGTTTGCACGGAATCAAACCTTGAAAAACCGAAACGATTGACTTCTCGCCACAAACACCGCCCAATTGCGGATAGTTCCGCTGGGGCACTATCCCATGCGATAATTTCGTTGCGGTATTTCCGATGGTTTGGCAACTGGGATTGCAAACGACCCACAGGGGCCGCGATCATGGCAATGGCGCTGGTCTGCTGGAAGTGTGACCGAGAACTGGATGGGGTGATTTTGCCCATCGGGCGCAGGGACGCGTGCCCGCATTGTGCGGCGGACCTGCACGTCTGCCGCATGTGCGATTTTTACGATACCGCCGTCAGCAAGGACTGCCGGGAACCGGTCGCCGACGAGGTGGCCGAAAAAGAGCGGGCCAACTTCTGCGACTACTTTCGCCCCTTTGCCGCGGCGGCAAAGGACAGCAGTTCCGCGGAGGCCGATGCCGCGCGGGCCAGGCTGGAATCTCTCTTCGGCGGCCCGAAATCCGCAACCACGCCTCTGGCCGACGAGGCGGCGCGGCTGAAGAAAGAATCCTCCTCTGAGGCCGACCACTCGCGCCGCAGGCTGGAGCGCCTCTTCGGCACGAAGGACGGGGCGGGAAACTAGCACCGTCTATTCGCGATCGTCGCGGGAATCTCAATTCCGCATGACGTATACCGAGAAGCTGAGCACCGTCCTGGGGCGGGCGGCCGAGATCGCCCCGCTGCCGGTGACCCTGCGCTACCCGTCCGCAAGTCTGCGCCGGGAAGGGATCAAGGGATGCCTGGGAGCCGCGGCGTGCTTCGGCACTCTGACGGGGTTTGCTCCCGCACCGCTGATCGCCTGGCCGTTGGGGCTGATCGGCGCGCTGTTCGTATTGTACGTGGGCCAACAGTGGCGCCGCCGTGCGGTAAGACTGGCCCTTGACGAGAGAGGGTTAACCCCGGCCCCCAGTGGCCGGCCGGGTGAGGCTACTGGCGGCGCGCACCGGCGATCCATTGCCTGGCGGGAACTGGAGCGGTTCCGGCTCAATTTCTATCCCCACGGCAGGCGGTCGGTTCACGGGACATTGGTGTTGCACCTGCGCGCAGGGCGAACGCGCCTGAAACTGGATTCGACGTTGCAGGATTTTCCAACGCTGTTGTTCCATGCCGCCGCGGCCGCCCGCGACCGGGGTCTGGAACCTGACGCTTCCTCCCAGGCCAACCTGGAACAGCTCGGACTCTCGTAATTTGATTTACCACATTCTGATTTTAGGCCGGGACGTCATCCGGCCCACCCGTGGGCAGAATTATCGAGAAGTTATCGGCGGTACGCCGGGGTTGGCTACCCGCCGCTGCGAGGAATCGGATTGAAACGAGCGCGCCGCGCCTGCCTCGGCGGTATACGGTGGCCTGGACGGCAATAACGATCGGTTCAGACAATCGGTTCAGGGGGCGTCGCGCTGCACGAGAAGACCGTCCAGCAGGCGGGTTTCGCCGTGCTGCATGACGAAGAAGGATCCACCGGGGAGCCGGGAGGACTTGACAGCGGCAGCCAACCGGATGGGGGGCTCGTCCAGGGCCTCGTCGGTCAAGGAAAACGTGCCCCAATGGATGCCCACCGACAGCCGCGAGCCGACCTCCCGATGGATGCGCACCGCCTCCTCCGGGTTGACGTGCACCGGTTTCATGAACCAGCGGGGCGCATAAGCCCCGATCGGTATGGCGGAGAAATCCATCGGCCCCAGCCGCCGCCCGATCTCCTGAAAATCGGTCGAATAGCCCGTATCTCCGGAGTAGTAAAAGCGAAACCCCGGCGCGGCGACGACCCACCCCGCCCACAGGGTCTCGTTGCGGTCGAAGGGCGTGCGCGAGCTGAAATGCTGCGCCGGCACGGCGTGGATCTCCAGTCCCATGTAGCTCTCGTGCTCCCACCAATCCAGCTCGACCACGTCATCGATGCCCTGGTCGGCGAACCACGCCTTCAGACCGAGGGGTACGAAAAAGCGTGGTCCCTGGCCCGCTCCCCGCTGATCCTTGAGATAGCCGACCGTGTCCACGTCCAAGTGGTCGTAGTGGTTATGCGAGAGCAGCACCACGTCGATGGGCGGGAGATCTTGCAGGGCCAAGCCCAGTGGCGCGAAGCGCTGGGGTCCCGTCCATTGCACCGGAAAGGCGCGCTCGCTGAACATGGGATCGGTGAGCAGGTTGATGCCGTGCCATTGAATGAGCAGGGTGGCATGGCCGATCCAGGTCACCGTGGTCTCGCTGCGGTTGGCGCGAAGGTATGCCGGATCGTTTTCGGCCAGGGGAAATTCGTATTCCCGCTCCTCCCGTGGTCCCTCGGGGACGTGGCCCCACAACCGGTCCCAGCGCCATTGAAAAAGATCGGCGAAGCCGTGGATCTCGTGGGGATGGTTGTTTTGGAAGCCGTTGGCCGTGTGGTGTGGCTTCTGGACGCCCTCGCGGGCGGTGCTGCGGGAGGCGCCGCAGGTGGCGTTCAATGTCATCACCGCGCCGATCGCCGCAATCAGGAATATCCGCATTTCACCGTCCCGCTCAAGTTGACCATCCGGCCGGGCCGCCTCGGTCCAGCACCCGCCCGCGGCACCGCCCGTGAAGGCGCCGGATTTCAGGGGCGCGCGGCGAGGCCCCACACCGGCTCCGTTTCAAATAATCAATGGACCAATTCCCGCAGGTCAGTGCATACCACGGAATTGTTGAATCCATATGAGAAACCTCACCCGCCGGCCCCACAGCAGGGAGTGGGTAGCCGGCTTCCTCCTCGTTGCGCGAGGAGACGTTGGGCTGAATTTTTTTTCCCGATGCGCTAGATTGGGCCAGGTGCCCACCCCAGCCGCAAGGATTGCGCATGGCCCAGAAGACACCCCCGACCGCCACGTCCCCTAATTGGATTCCATCCCGCACCCGCCGGGGGCCATTGCTCCCACCGCGCACGATTCTATCGCTACTGGCGCTCTGTGCCGCCCTGGTTCTGGTGCCGCTTTCCCAAGCCCAGGCCCAAGCCCAGGCCACCGAGAGCATCGTGCACGATTGGAAGCGCATCTACTACGCCACCCTGGACGGCGAGGACGTCCTGCTCTTTGCCGACGGGTTGGACGGCATCAAACCGGCCTTTGGCGACATCGACGGCGACGGAGATTTGGATTTTCTGGCGGGTAGATCCGACGGGCGGATCATGATCTTCGAGAACCAGGGTTCGGCCGAGCACCCGGACTGGCGGCTGGTGAACGATGCCCTGCGGGCCTCGATGGCGATAGATAGTTCGGCAGGCTGGGCGCGCAAGGTGCCCATCGATGTGGGCGAAAATGCCACACCGGCACTGGTGGATATCGACGCCGACGACGATCTGGATCTATTCATCGGCTCTGCGTCGGGGCGGCTGTTCTACTTTCGCAACGAGGGCAACCGCTACCTGACGGACTATGTCCTGGCCGACAGCGATTTTTTGGATTACGCGTACGGTTTGAACTTGGCGCCCGCGTTCGCCGACATCAACGGTGACGGCGTGCCCGACTTGGCCGTGGGTACCGAGGCGGGCGAAATATTCCTGCTCATCGGCCGGGGCACCCGCTTCGAACCGGATTTTTGCGTCAGTACCGTTCCCGGCGACGTGCAATGCCCGCCACCGCCTGAACCACTGGTCAAGTTGAGCCTGGTGGACAATGCCGTCCCGGATTGGGTGGACTGGGACGGAGACGGGAATCTGGACCTCATGGCCGGCAAGAGTGACGGCAAGATAGCCTACTACGGCAACATCGGCACGCCACTCGATCCCGTATTCGAGCTGTTCGAGGATCGCTTTTTGATCCTGGATGCCGGCGGCTACGCCGCGCCGCGCTTCCAGGATTTCAACGGCGATGGCCTGCCCGATCTCTTTCTGGCCGGCAGTGGCAACCGCATCCCGTATTACTCGAACCGGCCTCAGGGCGGACGGCCCGACCTCTGGCTCGAAGAGCGCAACGTTCTGCGGGCCCGTTCCCTGGGGCGATTCCAGACGCGATTGCACATCGCCTCGGGCGACCTGGACGGGGACGGTGACGCCGACCTGGTGATCGGCTCGGGCAGCGGTCAGCTCTATGTTTATGAAAACGTCTATGACAACCAAAACGGCGGTGCGCACGTCGCGCTCAAATCGTCCGAGGGACCGCTGCTACCCACACCCAAACGCGCATTCAGCGTGCCGGCGCTGGTCGATCTGGAAGGTGACGGCGACCTGGACCTGGTCGTGGGCGACCGCAATGGGCGGCTGGAATGGATTCAAAATGTGGGCACGGCCCAGAAGCCCCAGTGGCGCAGCAAGGGTCTGTTCTACGGCGAAATCGACGTGGGATCGCTGAGCGCACCGGCATTTTACGATTTCGACGGCGACGGCGACCCGGACCTGGTCGTGGGCAACAGCCTGGGAAACCTGAT
Source organism: SAR324 cluster bacterium (assembly GCA_022574555.1). Lineage (GTDB taxonomy): Bacteria > SAR324 > SAR324 > SAR324 > JACQKK01 > JACZRV01. The sequence goes on along the minus strand of JACZRV010000082.1, from coordinate 2,427 downwards.
TTTTTACCAAAATGGAGGCACAGGCGAACGTGCCGAATTCGTCCTGCGGTCGGTGCGGTTCGGCGGGGTCAAAGTGGCGGGCCACGCCGCCCCTGCTTTGTTCACCTGGCGAGAGGGCACAACGCCCGATCTGGTCACCGGATCGCGGGCGGGCGAGCTGGTTAGCGCCGTGCGCAACGAAGCGGAGGCCATCACCGCGTCCGCGGCATGGGTCAGCCAGGGCCGGCCCTGGCGAGGCATACGGGTCGCGGGTTACAGCGCGCCCCATTTCGTCGATCTGACGGGTGACGGCCGGCAGGACCTGATCGTCGGTACGGCCGATGGCGCCATCGTCCTTTGGCGTTATGAGGGTTCGCACACCGTACAACGTGTGGCGGGTGCGGGCCGGCAAACGGGTAACGATCTCACCGCGATGGCGGACGGCGATTTCGTACCCAGAGCGGACTTGCTGGGCCGGGGTCCCAATGACCTGGAGCGAATGGGGAATCTCGGCACTGCGGGCAGCCGGCCCCTGGCCATGGATCCCATCTTCTTCGACGAACCCGTGATGCTGGAAGGGGTACTCCCCGGCCGCAATACCTTTCCCGCATTCGCCGACCTCGACGGCGACGGCCGGGCGGAGATGGTCGTCGGCACCGCCAACGGACATCTCTGGCAGTTTCGCAATGTCGGCGAGGCGGGCTCGCCCCGCTGGGAGCCGGTGCCGGAGCGGCTGATCTCGATCGATGGCGGCCGCAATCCGGCCCCCGTACTGTACGACCTGGACGGAGACGGCGACTTCGATCTGCTGGTGGGCACCGAGTTCGGGCGCGTGCTGGCTTGGGAAAACAGAGGCTCCCGCGAATCCGCCGATTTTCAGCCGCTGCCGAATGCCCTCAAGGCGGTGCGGGTCAAGCGTAACGCCGTGCCCGTCTTTTACGACATCACCGGCGATGGGCAGCCGGAACTGATCGTGGGCAGTCTCAACGAGGGGCTGCAACTCTATCGGCGCTCCGAAGGCGGCACGCCCTGGGACTATGAACTGGTCGAACGGCGCTACTTGGGACTCAATGTGGGGCTCAATGCCACGCCGCATCTGGCCGACTTGACCATGGACCGGCGCCCCGAGTTGCTGGTCGGCTCCGACAACGGCAAGATCATCGTGCTGGTGCGTACCGCCACCAGCCCCCTGCGCACGAGCGGATGGCGGATCAACACGGCTTTTCTGGAGGGGATCGAATTTCCGCCCGGGAGCCATCCTGCCGTGGTGGACGTGGACGGAGACGGCGATCCGGACCTGTTCGTGGGCAGCGACAAGGGGCCCATCCGCTTCTATCGCAACGGCGCCCTAGTGGCCGAAGGTATCACCAGCGCCAACTAGCCCGCCGGCTCGCCGCTCTGCCCACCGCTCGGCCCGCCGGATTCCATCCGCTGGGCGAGATCGCGCAGGGTGACCTCTTCCAGGGGTTTTTCCAGGGCTTTGTTGGCGTCCTGAAACAGTTCCGTGAGCGCCTGACCACTATCTGTCATGGCAGAGGCGGTCATGGCAAAGGGGTCTTCATTCCCAAAGATGGGAATCACGCCCAGCTTTGCCAGCACCTCGCGCACGGTGACCGTCTCGTCGGGGCGGGCGGGAACGAATTGCCCCGGCGCATCCGCTACCGGCGTGATCAGTCCCGCAGTGCGCAGTTCATCGGCCAGGCTTTCCACGGTGCTGGGAGGAAGTCCCGTACGCCGCGCCAGCCAGGTGAGCTTCACCGGCGCCGACCCGTGGCGGAACTCTTGCAGCAGCGCCGTCATCAGCCCCAGAGCCAGATGGGTACGGGTGGCCTCTGACCGGCCGGCCAGCCGCCGCGTGCCCAACAGTACCGAGTGGTGTTGTGAGCAGTACGAAAGCTCGGCGCCGATGAGAAACGCCGCCATACCCAGATAAAGCCAGATCATGAGGAACGGGAGCATGGCCAGGGCGCCGTAGACCACGTTGTAATTGGTCACCTGGAACATCACCGTGATGTAGAACCCCTGCGCCACCTGGAGCGCCGATCCGGCCACCACCGCCCCCAGCAGGGCGTGGCGCCAGCGCACTTTGGCATCGGGCAGGTAGGCATAGGCATAAAAGAGCATCAGCCAATAGATGAGATAACCCGAGTTGGCCAGGGTCGTCGCCTTCAGCAAGACCAGCAGCTCCCAATCCGCGATGGCCGACTGGATGGCCGTGCTCTTGAGAACGGTGGAAAATCCCATCGGGAGCACCACCAGGAACGGCGCCACCGAGAGGATGGTCAGGTATTCGATCAGCCGGCGGCCGTAGCCTGGCCCGTGTCCCACCCGCCAGATACGGTCCAGGGCTTTCTTCAGCCGTTGCAGCAGGGTGAAGCCCACGGCGAACAGGCTGATCACACCGGCACCGCCCAGGGCCGCCGTCTGCACCGCCTCCACGTACTGAGT
>JACZRV010000081.1 GCA_022574555.1 SAR324 cluster bacterium | reverse complement strand
CTTGGGTTGAATCAAGAGGTTGGAGAAAGGATAGCTGACCACTCCGAGGGGCGGTTTCCGCGCCCGAGCCGAACACGAGCCATCGAATCAATTCTACCCAATAGACAAACGAAGGCAAACGCCGCCGTGGGGGGATTCCATTCGCTGGACGAGGAGGCTCTGTCGGGCGGAGGAGGCCGATCCCATCCGACACGATTCCGGCGATGCGGCTCTGGGAGAGGCGGCGACCGATTAGAAGGGCTGTGGTTTTCCCCTCCAGCGGAAACGGGTGACGTTTTTGGTACCCGGCTACCGGTGGAAAGCTAATTTGAAAATTAGCCTATGCCTTCAACTCCGCAGAATGGAGGAATTGCGCACGGTGATTTAGGTTTATTTTATTGCTTCGCCGCCTTGCGGCCGACTCAGGTCACTCACGAAAGGGCGATGCTGTTCCTTGGGATTCACCGAGGGCACCATTCGCCGCTCCGTGTTTGGCCTGATACGAGACGGAGCGTTCCTGACAATATCCATGGCCGATCGGAGCTTACGCTTCACCTCGGCCAGATCGCCATCGTCCGGAAAGGGATCACGTACTGCTTGTTTCAGAAATCTGGTTATGATCTTCGTGAAGATGGGGTGCTCCGATCCGTCGTCGATCAGGGCTGTCATCGTCACGACAATCCCTTGCGCCGGGAACACGGTGATACGTTGGCCCAGCCAACCGTCCGCCGTGTGTCCAGTCCATCCAGCACCATAATTGATTTTCCACCAGTACCAGCCATAGTTCGGAACCAGCACTCCCGGACTTGCAATCCATGGCGTAAATGAGCGTTCGACCCACTCCCGCGACAAGAGCTGTTTCCCTTCCCAACAGCCGTGATTTAAGTAGAGGATGCCAAACTTCTGCATATCGACGGGCCGGAGCCTGATTCCGTATGCCGCCAAGTCTATGCCGGAGCGGTCCTGGTGCATCCAATCCTGATTTTCAAAGCCCATGGGGTCGAATAGTGTTTGGTTGGCCAGTTCCAGCAGGGACATGCCGGCGACATACTGAATTGCGCCGGCGGCCAGTTGAGGCGTCACGTCCGTGTACTGGAAACTTCGCCCGGGTTCAGAGACCAGCGAATGATCGAGGGCGAATGTCACGCGATTGACGGCCTGGTAGAATTCCCATACGCGTGTTTTCGCCTGCGCAGTGTCCGAATGAGGAGCTATCGGAGCATCCAGCGCCGACATCGCCAACACGTGCTTGAGCGTGATTGCACGAAAGCGCTCGATCGCTCCAGCATCGGGGAAGACCGCGGCCGGCAAAATCTCTGCCAGGGGCTGGTCCACTCCACGGATAAGCTTACGATCCAGCAACACACCCACCAAGGCGGAGGTCACCGACTTGGTCACGGACATCAGGTAGTGGGCCTGGTCTCTTTCGATCGAGGATGTATAGAGCTCGAAGAAGATCTTGCCATGTCTCGACAAGACCAGAGAAAGCAGCGGAACCCTGTCCGCCTCGATCCATTCCGCAAGCTCGAGCAGTTTCTCGGCGTTGATCTGCAGGGCTTCCGGTTCGCCCCATCCGAACGAATCATAGGCGCTCGGGCAAGCCGGCGCGCGGTATTCTTGCGCAACGGTCGGCGCGGAGAACGCAGCCAGCACGAGAAACGCGCCGCACGCTCGCAAAACGGTTCCGCGATGGATCATGAACCCTCTTTGTTTGTTACCTGCGTTGCGTAGACCGACATTTCCCAGATGGAGTCGCCAATACCGCCTGGAAGACACCTACTTCAGTTCCCACCATTTACAAAGCGAAATCCACATCATACCGGTCGTTCGCCCCTTTTTTTTCGCGGAAAGGGGATTTCGAACCCGTTTTGAGGGATGGTGACGCAGCAATGCAGGCTAGAGTCAGTCTCCCTCTGGGAAACGACGGGTTCAGGATCGGACAGAACGGCTCCTGAAGCTTGCCGCAACGTTGCCTTCACAGACCGTGTGTGGGATGCATCTCTAATAATGACGATCGCTCCCTTGAAGATCGCTTTCATCCATCATCGAACCATGGGACACGAATGCCGAACGGTTTGGGAACTGCCATGTCCGGCACGCCTTCCCGGCTGATTTTGCCGGTATTGGTGTGCGCCCAACTGTTCGGCACGTCCCTGTGGTTCAGCAGCAGCGCGGCTTTGCCCTCCCTGATCCGTGACTGGAGGCTCTCTCAGGCCGACGGGGGGCTGCTGATCTCCGCGGTTCAGGTGGGATTCATCCTGGGCACGCTTCTTTTCGCCCTGACCAATCTGGCCGACGTGCTGCCCGCCAGCAAGATTTTTCTCACCTCGGCGGTGTTGGGCGCGACGGTCAATGTACTCTTCGCCTATTCGGCCACTCAATTGTCCGAGGCGCTGGTCTTCCGGTTCATCACCGGACTGGCCTTGGCGGGCATCTACCCGGTGGGCATGAAGGTGGTGGTCAGTTGGGCGCCCGGGGGCATCGGCAACGCCCTGGGATGGCTGGTCGGCGCGCTCACGCTGGGCACGGCCCTGCCCTTCCTGCTGGCATCCGCGGGGGCCGATTGGCCCTGGCGCACCGTGATCATGTTCTCTTCCCTGCTGGCGGTGATTTCCGGCGTGATGGTGGCATGGATTGGAGAGGGACCCAACCTGATCGGGGCGCGCAAGGTGGAATTGCGGATGATCCTGCGGGTCTTCCGTTACCGCGGCTTCCGCCGCGCCGCGTTCGGGTATTTCGGGCATATGTGGGAACTGTATGCCTTCTGGGTAATCACGCCGCTGCTGGTGCATACCGCGTTGAAGCAATTGGGGCTGGGGCAGCCGGAGTGGGTCAGTCTGGGCGTGTTCGCGGTGATCGGAATCGGCGCGCTGGGATGCATCGGCGGAGGTTTGCTCAGTGGGCGGTTGGGAAGCCGTGCGGTGGCCTCGATCTCCCTGGCGGTTTCCGGAACGCTTTGCCTGGTCTCTCCGCTGCTGCTGGTAATCCACCCGGTGTTGTTCCTGGCTGGCCTCCTGGTCTGGGGGGTGTTCGTCGTTTCGGACTCGGCTCAATTTTCCGCGCTGGCGGCCAAGTCTTGCCCCCAACAATACGTAGGAACGGGCTTGACGCTGATGAACAGCATCGGCTTCGCCCTCACTGTCGCTTCCATCGAATGGGTGACGAGGCTGTATGCGGAGTTGGGAGCACAGGTGGCCTGGATCCTGGCCCCGGGTCCGGTGCTGGGCCTGATCCTGCTGAATTGGGCGACCAGGCGGGATACGGCGCTGGAGGTGGAACCGGAACCCGATGGACCCACCATCGAAAATCTGATCGCCCATCCCCTGCACGATTTCACCGCACCGCAACGCTCCGGCGGCCCCAGCCTGTTTTGAAACACGAGATGGCAGCGCAGAACGGAAAATGGCCGCTGGGCTCCCGGACGCCCGCCCGCTTGAACCCGTCGTGCCATCCAAGTTTGTGGGGGGATTCATCCGGTTCAAGACTTCGCGCTGGCTCCGGGCAGGTCCGCGAAAGCCCGGAATTCTTGCTGGGTCAATCAATCGTCAGCACCGGAAATCCTGATTGGGCGTCCGCTGAAATTGTGGCTTCGGCGCCCAGGGGAAAGGCCCGGTTCGGGCCCCCGTGGCCGGCAGGCATGCCGGTGAAGACGGGGAACCGCGTATCGGCGAAGAGATCGCGCAGCACCTCGTCGAGCAGACCCGGAGGGTCGCTGTCGCAATGGTGCAGACGGCCGAAGACCAGAGCGTGCAAGCCCTCCAGTTTGCCCGCCGTGCGCAGATGGGTGAGCATGCGGTCGATGCGGTAGGGCCGTTCGTCCACGTCTTCCAGGAAAAGGATCGCACCGCGGGAATCGGTTTCCCAGGGCGTGCCGATGGTGGTTGCCCAGACCGAAAGATTGCCGCCGATCAGCCGGCCGGTCATCACCGCGCCGTTCCAGTTTTCCCCCAGGGGAGAGAGGCCGAAACGCGGTTTCGTCCTTTCGCCGAACAATAGATCTCTCAAAGCCGCCTCGTTCCCGGCCCGCGCTGGGTCGGTCAGGCCCTCCGGCGGCGCAAGATTGGGCCCGTGGATCGCGATGATGCCGAGGGTGTTGAGATAGGCCAACAGGGCCGTGGCGTCGCTGAATCCTACCACGTGCTTCGGTGGCGCGGCGGCGATGCCCCGGCGGTCCAGCAGGGGCAGCATGCGCGTCGTGCCATACCCCCCCCGGGTGACGAACAGGGCCTTTAGCCCCGGATCGAGATAGTACCGCTGAAACGTTTCGGCACGGAGCCGGCCGGGGCCGGCAAAAAAGAGGTGGCGGGGTTCACCCTCGGGACGGGGCTCCACGACCAAGCCCCAAGCCTCCAGCAGCCCCGCGGCCCGGGCGAGAAGCTCGGGCGGAGATTTACCCTGGTGACTGCCCGGCGAGATCAAGGCCACTCGGTCGCCCTGCTTCAGCAGGGGCGCGCGCCGCATAGGGGGAGGCTTCCCGGCCTTATTGGCCGGCTCATCTGCCGCATCGCCGGCGTGGCTCGTCACCGGATCGCGCATCACGCCCCCAGGGCCTGTTCCAGATCGGCGACGAGGTCATCGGCGCTTTCCAGACCCACCGACAAGCGCAGCATGCCCTCTCCGATCCCCAGGGCTTCGCGCTGCTCCCGCGCCATGCGCCGATGGGTGGCGTAGCGGGGCTCCACGATCAGCGATTCTATCCCACCCAGGCTGACACCCAGGGCGATCAATTTCAGCCGCTCGACGACGCGATCGGCAAAGTCGCCACCACCGGCGACCTCGAAGCTGATCATGGCGCCATGGCGCTTCATCTGGCGTTGGGCCAGGTCCCGCTGGGCCAATTCGCTGCGGGATCGGGCCGCCGATCCGGGAAAGTACACCCGTTCGACCCGGGGGTGGCGCGCCAGATATGCGGCGATCTGCTCGGCGTTGTCGCAATGGCGCTCCATGCGCATGGCCAGAGTGGTCAAGGAACGGGACAAGAGCCAAGCGCTGTGGGGATCCACGACGCCACCGTAGATGTAGCGGGTGTCGTGCACCTTGGCCATCCATTCCGCGCCACCGGTGGCTGCGCCCATGATCATGTCACTGTGGCCGCAAAGGTACTTGGTGGCGCTATAGACCACCCCGTCGAGTCCCCAGTCCAGGGGCCGCTGCAGATAGGGGGTGGCCAAGGTGTTATCGAAGATCAGCGCAGCCCCGTGGCGCTGGCCAATTTCGGCCATGCGCTCCAGGTCCACGATCTTCAGCATGGGGTTGGTGGGCGACTCGAAATAAATGGCCTTTGTCTCGGGCCGCAGGGCCTCCTCGAGCCCGGCATAATCGTTGGTATCGACCCAGGTGACGTCCACGCCGTAGCGGGGCAGCACGTTGGCGAAGAAATTGACCGCCCCACCGTAGATGTCCTTGAACACCGCCACGTGATCCCCGGCCTGCACCCGCGAAAGCACCGTGGTGGTGATGGCCGCCATGCCCGAGGCGAAGAGTGCCGCCTCCCCGCAGCCTTCCATCCGGGCCAAACGTGCCTCGGCGTCGAGGCCGGTGGGATGGTGCCGGCGGCTGTAATATATGCCGCGGCGGCTGTCCTGCATCGTCTCCAGCATGGCCCCGATGGATTCAAAGCGGTAGGTCGACGAGAAAACCATCGGCGGGGTGACCGCACGATAGGGGTATGGATTTTCCTCGCCACTATGAATCGCGCGGGTTTCGAAGCCGCTCCGGTTTTCGGCTTTGGGTGGTTTCATGACATCGTCTCGCTGATGCTCCTATGGTGCGGGGGTCAGGCTCAAGGCGAAATTCTATTCCGCGACCCGCATGCCGCGACCCGCATGCCGCAACCCGCTTCCGCAATTCGGCCGGTTCGATTTCACTCGACCGAATCGTCCGGCGCTTCCCTGGGAACGGCTTTCAACCACGCCAGCGGCGCGCTGCGTGAGGTGGTCATCGAATAGGTCCCCATTTGCAGGGGCACGATCATCGCGTCGTCCTGGACCAGCGGCCGGCTGGTGCCATCGGGGAGCACCATCCGGCCGGCCCCCTCCACGACGAATAACAGATGGTACGCGTCCTGGACCGGCTCCTGGCGTGTACGATCGGGTTCCAGCCGCAGACGATCGACGACGAATTCCGGATAGCTGACCGCGCGCTCCACCAGACACCCGCCTTGCATTTTTTGGCGCCCGGGGGGAGAAAACGAATAGGGCGCCTTTTCCATCCGGGCCAATGCCAACCGGCTGTCCCAATGGGATTGAGTCAAGACCTTCTGGGCGAACATGGCAATCAGCCGCTCGTAGGTCGGGGTCTGAAACTCGACCACCCTTATTCCATGGCGTAGGGAATGGATCACTCCGGGGGGCAACGCGACGACGTCGCCCACACGGAGGGGCGTCTTGCCCAGGAACGCCTCGACCTCGCGGCGCATCCGCGCTTCCTTTTCGGCCATAGGCGCGGGCAGGTGCCGCCGGAGCTCCCGCTGAAGAGATGGGCCGGCGGGTAAGCCGGGGTCTTCCCCGCGATCCCGCAGCAGTTGGTCCAATCGCGTATCGATTTCACGGCGCACGCGCTCGTAATCTTCCAGCCGCGCCCCCATGTCCGCGGTCAGGGCGTCGGGCCAATGATCGCCGTGGGAGGCGCGGTACCGGCCGATGCAAGCCGGGTCCAGTCCTGCCAGCAATTCGCCCACACCGTCACGCCAGGCACCCGGATGCACTTCGAGCACCACGTAGGTTTCCCATTTCTCCTCGTGCACCTCCAGATACAGATCCCCATAGACCTCGTCTGGGAAGGGTTCCAGGGTTTTGAGCAAAATCGGCGCGCGCACCCGCTCTCCCATGAGCGGCACTGGGAACATCCCCAGGGCATAAGGCAATTCGGTACTCCCGGAACTGGATCGCACACCGGACACCCCGCGCTGCTCGATGCCCGTGTACCATCCCTCCCGCCCCCACGGCTTCTCCTCGTGGTGCACCTCCAGGTGCAGCGGTTCGCGGCTGGAAATCACCGCCGCTTCCATCCGCCGCGCGGCATAATCGACGACGCTGGGGGGATCGAGCTGGAAGGCATGCACGACGTCGTCGACCGCGAGCACGCCGTTTTTCCAGACCGCCCCGCGATATTTTCCGCCTCCGGGACCGCGTTGCCAGTGCACCAGCTCCTGATAGGCCACCACGCCGCCTTTATCCTGCCACGGCTCGCGCCACTTCCGCTCGGTGAAAAGATACACGTCGTGGGCGCCGTGTGTGTCCAGCCATGGGGTCAAGCCCCGCAACAGCCGCCCCGTGGATGGCGACGGGCCCAACTCCCGCATGACCATCAGCAGGGAATGGTGCGGGCCCTGGAAGGTTTCCGCCGGCGCGTCGGCCAACAGGCGCTTGAGGTCGGATTTGCCGCTCGCTACCGCCATGGGTTCAGTCGCTCAATTACTCGGCTCGCCAACAATTCGTGCCAGGCTCCCGCGTCGCGGTGCCATGAGCGCAGGGAATTGCCGCCGGCCGGAACGCCGCGCCGCGCACTGACATCGCATGTGGCCAGAACCACCCGGCTGGGTATTTCCCTGCTCCGGTGAAAACCTTATAGTTGGTGTTTCGAATGATCGTTATACCGAATGGAAAGGTGGACGCCTCATGGCAGGAATGAAGCGCTGGAGCGCCGAGGACTCCCTCGAATTGTACAACATCAAGGGCTGGGGTCAGGGCTATTTCGATGTCGATGGCTCCGGGAGCCTGGTGGTTCGTCCCCATCGCGGCGGCGAGGCCGGCATCGAGCTCGTTCAATTGGTGGAAGATGCCCAATCGCGCGGTTTGGCTCTGCCTTTGTTGATCCGTTTTTCCGATATCCTCAACGATCGTTTGGGCCACCTATGCCGCTGCTTCCGGCAAGCGATCGAATCCACATCCTATCAGGGAAGGTATTTCGCGGTCTACCCAATCAAGGTCAACCAGCGACGACAGGTCGTAGAGGAGATCGTGCGCTTGGGAGCGGACCTCGGCCTGGGGCTGGAAGCCGGTTCCAAGGCCGAATTGTTCGCGCTGCTGGGGCTGGAATTGGGCGAAAACGCGCTCATCATCTGCAACGGCTACAAAGATTCCGACTACATCCGGCTGGCACTGATGGCCCAGAAGTTGGGCAAGACGATTTTTCTCGTGGTGGAAAAACCTGGCGAGCTGGGTCTGATCCTTGAAATTGCCCGGCAGGAGGGTATCCAGCCCAGCATCGGCATTCGGCTGAAACTGGTCGCCTCGGGCGCCGGCACGTGGGAGGATTCGGGCGGGGATGCCTCCAAGTTCGGCCTCACCGCGCCGGAACTGGTGGAGGCGGTCGATTTGCTTCGCCGCGAGCGTGCCCTGGAAACCTTCCGCCTCATTCACTTTCACCTCGGCAGCCAGATTCCCAACCTGCGCCATATCCGCAACGCCCTGCGGGAAATGGCCCGCTACTATGCCGAACTCGCGAAGCTGGGCTGCCGGATCGGGTACGTGGACGTGGGCGGTGGCCTGGGAGTGGACTACGATGGCTCGCGCTCGGCCAATTCCTACAGCATCAATTACAGTGAGCAGGAATATGCCGACGCCGTGGTGGGCGTGCTGGCGGAAACCTGCCGTCGCGAAGAACTGCCCCACCCCCACATCGTGACCGAATCCGGCCGTGCCTTGACCGCGCACCACGCCATGCTGGCGATCAACGTCTTCGAGACCGCCCGCATGGCCAATGGCCGCCCCCCGGCGCATGCCGGCGGCGATCCCCACGAGGTGGTCGCACAGCTCGCAACCATCCTGAAAGGGTTGGGCGGCGAGAGCCTTTCCTCTTGTTGGCGCAATGCGCTCCAAGTGCGTGACCGGGTCAACGGGCTGTTCGAGGCGGGTTCGATTTCCCTGCGCCAACGCGCGCGGGCAGAGCAGATCTTCTGGCAGATTGCGGGCCGTATAGAAAAAATGGGGCGCCGCCAGATGGACGTCCCTGAGGAAATCGGCGAGTTGGAAACACTGCTGGCGGACAAGTATTTCTGCAACTTCTCCGTATTCCAGTCCCTGCCCGACGCCTGGGCCATGGACCAGCAATTCCCCGTGGTGCCCCTGCACCGCCTCGACGAGAAACCGGCCCGGCGCGCCATCCTGCAGGATCTGACCTGTGATTCGGATGGGCAGATCGCCCAATACATCGGCACTCAGGGGAAGATGCGCACGCTGCCGCTGCACCCCCTGCGGAAAGGAGAGCCGTATTACCTGGGTGTGTTCCTCATCGGCGCCTATCAGGAGATCCTGGGCGATCTGCACAATCTTTACGGCGACACCAACACCGTCCAAGTCGCAATGAACGGCGACGGCACCTGGCGCTACGAGCAGATCATTGCAGGCGAGACAGTGGCCGACGTGCTGGACACCGTGCAGTTCAAGAAGCACATGCTGATCGACCGCATAGAACGGCAGGTGCGGGCCGGCCTCAAGGCGGGCCGCATCACCCGCAACGAAGCCGCCGATCTGCAAGGATTCTATGCCACCGGTCTGGACGGATACACCTATCTGCAACGCGGCACCAAGCAGAAGTGATCGCCACATCATGGCAGGTGATCTCGAATTTCAGCGAAGGTTTTGCAGGTGCATACTCACCAGCCTCAGATCGCTCGTCGATGATTGACTTTCCTCCCTTCTGCGGTGCCGATCGGCACGTGGTCGCCTATCCCCAGGCGCGGGTGTGCGTGCTGCCCGTGCCCTACGAGGGCACAGTGACCTACGGCGCCGGGGCTTCCCGCGGTCCCCGGGCCATCCTGGAAGCCTCGGCTCAGTTGGAAATGTGGGACGAGGAACTGGAGCGGCGCATCGATCGCGCGGGCATCTTCACCCTGCCTCCCGTCTCAGCAGGACCAGACGAGACCGGCCCAAACGAGACTGGCCCAGTCGAGATAGGCCCAGTCGAGATAGGCCTAATTGGGAGCGGCATAGTTCAGACCAGAACCGACGAGCCGGAGCGCATGATGGAGCGCATCCACGCGGCCGCCCTCCCCGCGATCCGAGACGGTAAGCTGCTGATCACCCTGGGGGGCGAGCACTCCATCAGCTACGGTGTCTTCACCGCGCTGCTCGAAGCTCGCGGAACCAAGTTCACCATCCTGCAGATTGACGCCCACGCCGACCTGCGCCCCACTTATGGGGGCACGCCCCACAGCCACGCCTGCATCATGGCGCGGGCTCACGATTTGGGTCTGTCCTTCGTGCAAGTGGGCATCCGCTCCTGCTCGGAGGCGGAGCGGAACTTCATGCGCAGCGCGGGTCTCGAGCGCAATGTATTCTGGGCCCACCGCATCGCCGCGGAACCCGCGCAGGATTGGATCGAGGCCGTCGTGCGCCGGCTGGTGGCCCTGGGCGACGAAGATGTCTACATCACCGTCGATCTCGACGCCCTGGATTCGGCGTTGATGCCCGCCACCGGAACACCCGAGCCGGGCGGACTGGGCTGGTATCCCCTCCTGCGATTGCTGCGCCGCATCTCCGAGGGACGACGCGTGATCGGCTGCGACGTGACGGAACTGGCCCCCATCCCGGGCCTGCACGCGCCGGATTTTCTCGCCGCGCGGCTGACCTACAAGATGATGGGGTACGCGCTACACAATGAGCATCGGTAGAAAGGGCGATCCGTCCCATAATCTGAAATTCGTCGCAACCGGCGATGGACGCGGATAAATGGGTTGCGTGTCATCGCAGAGGTCTCGCGGCGGCGATAAGCCGCCGCAACCGATTCCTTTGCGCCTTGGCGCGAGGCCTATATCAGCGTTTATCCGCGTCCATCGGCGGTTGAAAAAATTGGTGACTGATGATCTATGCTTCCAATTCCAACTCCAAGACCGCCCGCTGTGAGATGCGGCCCGTGAGGCGGGCAATCGACGTGATTACCCGGTACGCCAGTCCGTACTTTCTGGCGAGGGCGGCATAGGCCGCCCGCTCGACTGCGGGATCGTCCACCACTTTGGCCCTTCCTTGCACCCATTCGCCGACGATTTCTCCCTTCATCGTACAGGGCGCAAGACGCATCCGGCCGTTGGCCCGGATTCTCTTAACCTTGCCCGCGTCTCGTCTGCTGTAGGCGTAAAGCCTGCCGGCGTGCTCGGCAAACCAGACCGGGGTGGCCACCTCCCGTCCGTCGCGGCGGAAGGTGACCAGGCTGACATAGCGGGCGGCCAGGATATCGATGATGTGGGCATCGGCCATGGGTGAAGAACCTTGGTCGCTGATTTGCACCAAGCGGGCAGGAGGGTGCATTGCAAGAATATCGGCCCCTCGATACGTTTGCGTATCGTGCGTTTTGTCCCTGGCCATATTTTTCCCTGGCCGTAGGTGTAGGGACACGGCATGCCGTGTCCCTGCGTTCACTCATTTATTCAATCCCCCTCCGGCACGGCCCACATCTCACGGCGCCAGGCCATCTCCCAGAAGAGGTACTCCCAGCGGCTGCTGTTGTGGAAATGATCCACGAGCCGCGCTCTCTCCTCTCCGGAGCAATAGGGTGCCAGTGACTCCAGCATGCTGCGCAGCCACGCGCCGTAGGCATCGAACTCATCCGACGCGTACATCTCGATCCACTTGCGGTAGCGCGGCTCGGCGGGCAATCCTGCGGCCTTGAGGTGACGGGCCACCTCGGCATAGCCCCATTGACAGGGCAGCACGGCGGCGACGATTTCCGCGAGGCTGCCTCCGGCCGCCACGCTCAACAGGTGGCCCGTATAGCCCTGGGTCACCTGGGCCGGCTGGGCCGCTTCCAGGTCCGCCGGGGTGAGATCGAATTCCGCGCACGCGCTCCGGTGCAGCGCCATCTCCACGCCCAGGGTCTCGGCGCAGAGCTTGGCGAACTCGGCCTGGGTGGTCAGGTCCGGCGATTTGACCACGCCCCAGGCGAAGACCTTGGCGTAGTCGATGAGGAACAGATAATCCTGCTCCAGATAGAAGCGGAAAATTTCCGGCGCCAGGGAGCCGTCTCCCATCCCGCGCACGAAAGGATGCTCCCGCTCCTTCGTCCAGATCGCCGCCGATACTGCCCGCAGATCGTCACAAATACCCATGATCAATCCGATGGCCTACATGCCACCTAATGGCATTGGGTCGAATCCATGGTTGAGGACCGTGCTCTTGCCGGCTGGGAGGGATTCATCCAAGGCCCGGTGCAGGTAACGCTTGCCCTCGGCGATCGCGTCCATGAGGGAACAGCCGCGGGCCAAGTGGGCGGCGATAGCGGCGGAGAGGGTGCAGCCGGTGCCGTGGGGGTTTTTGCCTGCGACGTACGGGGAAGAATAGATGCGCACGATGGTGCCGTCCCAAAAGATATCCACCGCCTCGGAGCTTCCGCGCAGGTGCCCGCCTTTCACGAGCACCGGCACTCGAAATCGGGAATAGATGATCCGTGCCGCGGGTTCCAGGTGTTCCTCCCGCTCCACGGGTCTCTGGGCCAGGATCGCCGCCTCATCCATGTTGGGCGTGATCAGCGCGGCTCGGGGCAGGATGTGCTCGCACAAGGCCCCCACGGCATCGTCGTTGAGCAGACGGGCGCCGCTCGTGGCCACCATCACCGGATCGGCCACGAGGGGCAGGGGGCCATTTATGTCGCCGCCGGCGTGTGCAGCGAGGGCCTGGGCCACGGCCTGAATGATCTCTTGGGAGAAAAGCATGCCCGTTTTCGCCGCGCCGACCCGGAAATAATCCCGCACGGCGCCAATCTGAGCCGCCACCACCGGTGGATCGATCGCCTGAATCGCGGTCACGCCGTCGGGGTTCTGGGCGGTGATCGCCGTGAGCGCCGAGGTGCCGTATACTCCCAGCGCGGCGAAGGTCTTCAGGTCGGCCTGGATGCCCGCCCCTCCGCCGCTGTCCGACCCGGCGATGGTCAGCGCGACTGGCAGTTTGCGATCACGGGTTGCCAAGGTTTTCCTCCCCTTCCGACAAAATTACGGGCCGCGGTTGCCATGCGGCCTGCGATACCGGCGTCATGGCCCCGCTCAAGGGTTGCGGTAGAGATCGTCCGCGGCGATGGATTTCGTGATCAACCCTTGCTCCAGAGCGAACGCGGTAAACCGCTCCCATTTGGCGCGGGACTGGGTCTGGGTCGTGGCAAACTCTCCGATCACCGCGTGGAACGCACGGCGGTCCAGCTCCTGCCTGACTTCCGGGTTGGCCTTGAAATAGATTTCCAAAGCGCGCTCGGGCTCGGCACGGGAAAAGTCGATAGCCGCCTGCAGCCCATCCACCAACCGCCTGACGGCACCAGGGTTTTCGGCGAGAAAGGCGTCGTTGGTAATCACGATCAGCTCGTAATAGTCCGGGACGCCGTAGTCCTCCACGGCGAAGTAGTCGCCCGGCACGCCCTCCAGCTCCAGCTCGGCCAGCTCGTAGTTCCAGAAAGCCCCCATCACCGCGTCCACCTGCCCGGAGAGGAGGGAGGCGGTGAGGTTGAAGTTGACGTTGATCGTCGTATAGTCGCTCTCGCTCAGGCCGGCAGTGCCGGCGATGGCCTTCAGCAGGGCCAATTCCAGTACCTGTACCGAGTACCCGATCCGCTTGCCTTTCAGGTCCGCCGGCGTGCGGATGCCGCTGGATTTGAGGAAAGCCAGGGAGGAGAGGGGATGCTCCACCAGGATTCCCACCGATTTGACCGGCAGCCCCTCGGCTCGGGCGATGATCACGTTGGGCTGGTAGTTGATACCGAACGCCGCCCGGCCGACAGCCACCAACTTCAGCGGATCGTTGGGATCCGCCGGCGGCAACAGTTCGATCTCCAGGCCCTGGCGCTCAAAGAATCCCCCGTCGCGGGCCACGTAGAGCGGTACGTGGTCGGCATTGGGAAACCAATCGAGGATGAGGCGGAATTTATCCCTCGCCTCCGCCTGGAGGGGCAGGGCCAGTATCAGGAGCAGCAATATCCATTTCTTGTGCATGGGTGGGTCTCACGGATTCAGGGTTGGAGCTCGAATCGCCGGCCTATGCGGGATTCTCGCGCGATGCGCTGCCAGGGCAGTAGAATTCGCTCGGCCAATATCACCACCCCCAGCAGCATCAGACCGATGGGGGTGAGGCAGATGATGGCGCCGAACACCTCGGCCACGCGAAGCTGTGCATTGGCCGAGAGCATCAGGTAACCCAAACCGGCGCCGGCGCCCACCCATTCGCCGATTACCGCGCCGATGGTCGCGTAGACGGCGCTGATCTTCAGACCGGAAAAAAGCGCGGGCAGGGCCGCGGGCACGCGCAACTTCCACAGCATCTGCGCGGGCGTGGCGCCCATGGTGCGGAACAGGCGCACGAGATCCGGGTCGGTGCGCTTCAGGCCATCCAGGGAGGAGACGGTGATCGGGAAAAAAACGATGATCGCAGCCATGAGCACCTTGGGCAGAAACCCGTAGCCGAACCAGACCACCAGCAACGGTGCGATGGCGAATACGGGGACGTTCTGCGACGCAATCAGGAACGGGTATAGGGCCTTTTCCAAAGGCAGGAAGAAGAACATGATCAAGGCCAACCCGATCCCCACTACGATCCCGAGCAACCCGCCGGCCACAACTTCCTGAAACGTCACCCACGTGTGGGCCAGGAAGATAGGCCACTTCTCCCACAGGGTCAGCCCCACCAGGCTTGGCGAGGGGAGAATGTAACGCGGCAGTGCAAATCCCTCCACGACCATCTCCCACGCCACGATCAGCGCCGCCATGAGCGCCAACGGATATATCCACCGCCCCAGGCCAAGATGCACACGCCGCCAGGTGGTTTCAGGGGCGGCCTTGTCCGCCTCATCATTCCCGGCTCCGGGCGCAGGCACAAGGCGCGGTGCGTCCAGCTCGGCATGCCGGAGTTCAGGCCGATTGAAAAATGTTTTCCTCATCGTGACCCAGGCTCCGATAAATTTGTGTCTTCAGCCGCAGCAACTCTGTCGATTGGGCGCGCACGCGGTGAGGCAGATTGATCTCCAAGGAATCCACCACCCGTCCCGGGCTGTTGGATAGGAGAACGATCCTTGTCGAGAGCAGCAGCGCCTCCTCCACGTCGTGAGTCACCAGCACCACGGTCTTGCCCATCGATTCCCATACGTGCAGCAGGTGCCGTTGCAATATCCGCCGGGTCAGTGCATCCAACGCGCCAAAGGGCTCATCGAGCAGCAGGATTTCCTGCTCACAGAGCAGCGTGCGGATCAGGGCCGCCCTTTGCCGCATCCCGCCGGAAAGCTGGGCGGGATAGACGTCCGCGAAATCTTCGAGCCGATACTCCCGCAGGAGCTCACGAGCCTGTTCCGCCATCGCATCGCGCTGCGCACGGGACTTGATTTCCGCTCCCAGCAGAATATTGCCCCAAACGGTGCGCCACTCCAGCAACAGATCCTTCTGCTGCATGTAGGCCACCGGCAAGGGAGCATGGGGCGGTCGCCCCAGCACGCGCACGACCCCCGAGTCCGCCGGCTCAAGCCCGGCCAGAATGTTGAGCAGGGTCGATTTTCCGGAACCGGAGGGCCCGAGCAGGCTGACGAACGCGCCACGAGGTACGGTGAAGCTCACCCGTTGCAATACGGGATAGGCTCCCGACCGTGTCGCATACGATTTGCACAGCGAATCCACCACCAGGGCGGAATCGGCCTCAATTCCGTTCAAGGCAGCCCTTGCTCAACTGGGGCAGGGAGCGAACGGCGATCTGAAGAATGTAGCGAGGTTGGATCGGATTCGACACACTTCCTCCGCCGGCATTACCCGGTTCAGGTTCGACGGGTTTGCGACCACGAATCGCATCTCAGCCGGCGCGCCGGCTCCCCGGGTGATCTTGTTAAATCACATCTATCACGGGATTCCCGCCACCGCAATTGTTTTGCCATTCCACACGATAGTTATATATAATTCCGTCAGGGTGCGGGCGTAGCCGTATCAGGCGTCCATTTCGGTCCCTTGCGCCTTCTCGCGACTTGCACCTCCCGCCGCAGAGGGCCACATGACCGCGGCGGCGGCCCAGTGCGGGGGCCCAGTGCGGGGGCCCAGTGCGGCGGATTAGTGCGGCGGCGAAATATAGGAGTTCGTTTCGGCAATGGCAATCGACACAAATTTGCGCGTGCTGGTGGTGGAGGACAACGGCAATTTGCGAAAAGTGCTGGTCAATATTATCAGAAAGGTCGGCTTCAAGGAGACAGTGGAAGCGGATAACGGCGCATCCGCCTGGGAAGTGCTGCAATCGGAGAAGATTGGATTGGTACTCACCGATTGGAGCATGCCCGGGATGTCGGGAATGGACCTGGTCATGAAGATCCGCGCCGCGCCGGAACCCATTTGCAACCTTCCCGTGATCATGATTACGGCGATGGACACCAAGACCTCCATCGTCACCGCAGCGAAGCAGGGGGTGGACGCCTACATCATCAAGCCTTTCAGCATCCAAACCATCTTGCAGAAGATCGAGGAAGCGGTAAAAAAACGGGCCGCGGGTTGAAATTCGCGCCCGCGCCCATGATCTGGACCTCCCAATCCATTTTAAACTGGTGCCGCGCATACTTCCAGGAGAAGGGCCTGCCGTCTCCGCGTCTGGATGGCGAACTGCTGCTGGCCCACGCACTCGGTTGCAGCCGCCTCGATCTTTACCTCCAGTTCGACCGGCCCCTTTCCGCATCCGAGCTTTCCAGCTTCAAGTCCCTTGTTCGGCAGCGATTGGAACGGGTGCCGGTGGCCTATCTTACGGGGGAGGCCGGGTTCTGGAACCAGACATTGAAGGTGGGCCCAGGCTGCCTGATACCACGTCCCGACACTGAAACCCTGGTGGAAGCCACCCTGGTGGCCCTGCGGGAGATCGGCGGGCAAGGGGATGATCCCGGCGCCAAAATCACCGTGGCCGAGCTGGGCACGGGCTGCGGCGCGATTCCCTTGGCTGTGTGCTCGGAAGTACGAGGGCTGACGTGGATCGCGGTGGAGCTTTCGATCGCGGCTCTGGCGTTGGCCCGGGAAAATCTGGCGTTACACCGGCAGATCCTCGCTCCGCGGGCCAACCGGGTGCTGCTGATCCGGGGTGATTTACTGGAGCCTTTCTCGCGGAATTTTCGCCCCAGTCTCGTCGTGAGCAACCCCCCATATATTCCCAGCGCCGAGATCGATTCCCTCGAACCGGAGGTGTCGCACCAGGAACCCCGTGCGGCTTTGGATGGCGGTCCCGACGGAATGGATGTCCACCGCTACCTCGCAGGCTATGCCGCCCGGAACCTGCCGGCCGGCGGGCAGCTATTGATGGAGATCGGCGCCGCGCAGGAACGGTCCGCCGCGGACATCATTGCCGCCCAGCCTGCGCTGGAGTGGGCCCCGGTGCGCAGGGACTTGGCGGGCCGGCCACGGGTCGTCTCAGCCCGCAGGCGGGGCGCGATGGAATGACCGGCCTGCTGGGGTGGGAGGGGAGAAAGGCGCCATCGGCGCGGCGGGTTATACGTTGCGCGCCTGACTGGAGGATTGGCTCAGACTTCCCGAGAGGGAAAGCCGATTTCGGCATCCTGGAAAACGCGGCTGCCCACCGTCCTTCGTTGTCCCTGATACTTGCCGTGGTACGGTTCGCTGGACGGGCGGTCCATGCGGGAAAAGACCAGCTGGCAAATCCGGCGTCCCGCACACAGCCTGATCGGCAGGCGGTTGGCATTGTACAGCTCCAGGGTCAATTCCCCCTCGAAGCCGGGGTCGACCCAACCAGCATTCTCGACGAACAGCCCAATCCTGCCGATGGAGCTACGCCCCTCCACGAACGCGGTGACATCTGCCGGCAGTTTGATGTATTCGCGCGTCGAGGCCAGAAGAAAGGAATGGGGCGGGATGACGATCTCGTCTTGCACGATCTCGGTGTAGCTCAACGGCTGATCCATTCTGATCACTTCCACGTCGTTCTCATCGACCTTGAGAAAATGCCGCCCCAAGCGCAGGTCGATGGAAGCAGGCTGAATCTGGTGTGGCTCGATGGGCTCGACGACCAACTCTCCAGATTCCAACAGGCGTTTAAGGGTCGTATCGGAAAGGATCATCTGCCCTGCGGGGGGAGCCGTGCCGGGTATGCTGAGATCAGGAATCTTCGCCGAGGTGAGATCAATCTCGAAGCAGGGAATCTGGGGCTATGCGCACGCGGGGTCTGCAAGGCGAGGCTGCGGGCCGCCGGAAATCAACCATACTCCAGCTTGGCTTCGTCTTCTTCCTCGGTTTCCTTGCAATCGATGCAAAGCGTGGTCACTGGCCGAGCCTCCAGGCGGTGATCGCTTATCGGCCCCCCGCACACCTCGCAGTTCCCGAAAGTGCCTTCGTCAATTCGGGCCAGGGCATCCTCGATTTTGTTGCGCAGTTGGCGTTCGCGATCCCTGATGCGGAGGGTCAGGTTTCGCTCCGATTCCAGCGACGCTCTGTCAGTGGGGTCGGGAAAGGCGCCGGTGCCCACCCGCATACCATCCACGGTGTGGGTAACCTCCTCCTTCAATTCGGACAGCATCTGGTTCAGCTTGTTTCCGAATCGCTTTCGAGTTGCCTTATTCATGCGCGTACGCGTTTCCAGGATGAAGCGGCCAATCAAATTCCCTGCAACACAACGCTATTTTATAGCATCGTTGCGTATGATTGTCACCTCGCTGCGGCGGGATCTATCCCGGCCGGCGTACGGCAGCGGCAGGCCCGAACTCGCCATTCCGGCGTCCAGGGCTTGCGCCACCTCAACTATTGACCGCATCCTTGAGACTCTTTCCGGCTTTGAACTTGGGCGCCTTGGAAGCCGGGATGGACAAGGGCGAGCCGGTACGCGGATTGCGCCCCGTCCGCGCGGCCCGATTGTTCACGGAGAACGTGCCGAACCCGACCAGGGTGACCGTTTCCCCCTTGGCTAATGCGGCGGTGATGGAATCGATCATTCCCGATACCGCCTTACCCGCATCGAATTTACTGATTTCGGCTCGTTGGGCAACGCTGTCAATCAAATCGGATTTGGTCATCACATTTCCTTTTATTGAATTTTCACCTTGCCCGCGCACAGGCGGCCTACTCGATGGTTTGGTGCCTCAGGCGGAGTACTGGCCGCGAAAAAGGGGTCGCGGAATTTACCGGCTGGTCCTATCTGCCCCCGTTTACATTCCCAAAAACCGAGGGTATGTCAACTTCAAATCCCTTATCAGTAAATCGTGCGCTGTCTTGACCGATAGGCTGTCGCATCATCTGCCGCCACCGGCGGCCGGCCATCATGAGGCGCAACGTGAAATGGGGTATGTTGCCTACGGCCAAGGCGCATCCCATATTCACCCCATATTCATCCCATATATCGTCATCCGCCATGGGTTCGGTTCAAAAACGCGTCGTGAATCCGGAGGCGGGACAAGTCATGTGCCGCGAGGCGGGTTCCGCCTTGAGGCCGGTGACTCGCGCCATGGGTGGACCGCGCCGCAACTCGGCGAGGAACTCGGCTTCCCGCCTGCCCTCCACGCGTGCCAGGATTTCCACATCCCCGGCGGGAAGGTTGCGCACCCAACCGGCAAATCCCAGACGGCGGGCGAGGGCTTCGGTGAAGAACCGGTAGCCGACTCCCTGCACGCGGCCTTTTACGACGATGCGCAGGATCTCATCCACGACACCCTTTCAGTTCCGTTTGTTCCGGCAGCGACGGTAACGATAGGTCAGTACGTATCCGCCCACAAGCACGACCGCTCCCAAGACCAGCCAACGGGAATGGGACTTGAACATCGCGGAGAGCATCTCGGCATCCTGGCCGAAACGGTAACCCACAAATGCCAGCACCGCGACCCAGATTCCTGCGCCCAGGGAGGTGAGGAGACAGAAGGAGATCAGGTTCATATGGGCCAGTCCCGCAGGCAGGGAGACCAGTTGCCGCACGGCGGGGATCAGCCGGCCGGTGAACGTGGCAATGGCTCCGTGCCGTCTGAAAAACGCCTCAGAGCGCAGATAGGTATCGGTCGATAATCTCAGGTAGCGGCCATAGCGGCCGATGAGGCCGATCAAGAGCCCACGCCCCAGGTATCGGGCCAAGCCGTAGTTGACCAGAGCGCCGGCCAGGGATCCGCCAATGCCCATCGCAATTACCCAGCCCACGCTCCATTCGGCGCTGCGCCGCGCCAAATCGGCTGCGGGCGGAATCACGATTTCCGAAGGGAAAGGGATAAAAGACGACTCGATGAACATGAGCAGAAATACGCCCCAGTATCCCAAGTGCGCGATCACGTTGTCCGCGATCCAAGTATTGGCCCACGCCAGCCAAATGAGCGCGTCCTGTTGGATGAGCCAGACCAGGCCCGCCCCCAGGATCGCCAGAGCGGCCAACGCCAGCAGCGCCGTCATGTAAGCGCGGAACCTCCGATATCGAGGGGTCGGCGCAGGCGGGCGCCGCCGGGATTGTTCCATCGGCGGGGGCTCGGGTTTAGCGTGCGGCAGTAGCCCGGGGCAGGGGCGTTTCTCGCACGGCGCGGGCGGCAAAGGTGCGCATCTGTTCGGC
>JACZRV010000080.1 GCA_022574555.1 SAR324 cluster bacterium | reverse complement strand
TTGGCCTCCAATTCCAGATGGGGCGTGACGATCCAGGTGGACAGGAAGTCCAGGCCTCGTGAAAAAACCAGCGCGGCCACCAGGAACAGGGTGAATGGATCGGTGGGGGAGGGGAGGGAAAGCGGACCGTTCATGCCTCGAGGCTAGCATGAAACGTTGGGCACCGGACGTGGTGAGGGAAGGCGGTTTGCGTCGCCATTGGTCCCTTTCGGCGCGTGTCGCCTTGCGGACCCCGGATACTCCGCGCGAGTAATCCCCGATCGAATCCGACCGATCGAATCCTACCCGCAGCACCCTGGCCGCTTGCCGCCGTTAACCCTTGGGTTCCACATCCAGCCGCAACACCACGCCTTCCAGCGCCTCCTTGGGCGCGGGATAGCGCTGAAAGACGAGCGGATCGTGACCGGGGATCACATGCCGGGGCGATTCCGCCAGGCGCCGTAGCTTGGACCAGCCTTCTATCATGTCGCCCACGTTGTACACGATGGGGAAAGGCCGTTTGCCCTCCATATTTTCGTAGAAGTGGCAGGCGTCGGACGCCAACACGACCCAGCCGCGTTTCGTCTTGACGCGCACGCTTTGCATGCCCATGGTGTGCCCGCCGATATGGTGCACGCTCACCCCCGGGGCGATCTCCTCGTCGCCGGTATGGAAGGCGACTCGGCCCTCGAACAGGCGCCGAATCATTGTACAGACGTGGTCCGCCGTATAGGAGTGGCGAAAGGCCTCGTGGCACATCAAGCGGCCGGTACTGAACGCCATTTCCAGGTCGTTCACGTGGAAACGCGCGGCCGGGAAGTCGTCCAGGGTGCCGGCGTGATCGTAGTGCAGATGGGTCACCACCACGTCGCGCACCTGGGCAGCGTCGACGCCGATCATGGCCAGCCCCTCGCGCGGAAGGCGCAGTACCTTGCGGCCCCGTTTGTCGCCTTCCTCCGGCTCGAAGCCGGTATCGACCACGATCGTGCGCTCCTTGTTGATGATCGCCCACACGAAGTAGTCGATGGGCATGACCGTATCGTGTTCGTCCGCCATGATGAAGTTGTCACGCCGGTAGCGGTCCTGCTTGGTGCCGTACTTCACGGCGTACACCTCGTAGGTATCATTATCGCTCATCGTCTCGCTGCTCCCTTTTGGCTGGGGTTCGCGCCGGCCGCCAACCCGGCATTCCAGGCGTCATGCCGCCTGGGTGCATTCAAGGAGAGATGCCCGTGGCGAACCCAGCCTGACTGTCTCAAATTACTGACTGTCTCAATTTTCGGTGCAACCCATGAGCCGCGACACGGCGCTATGCCCACCGAACAGACCGAAATTACGAGGACTCGCGGACGGTGACCCCCGCCCACTTTTCCATGTGCTTGATGATGGCGCTGATATCCTCCTGTCCGCCTCCCTGGCTTTCCGCAAAAGCCCACATTTCGCGCACTGTCTGGCCGATCCACATGGGCACCCCGAGCTGATCTGCCTGTTCCAGACAGAGCCTGATATCCTTGATCTGCAACTCAGTCCTGAATCCCACATCGAAGGTGCGCGGCAAGATGGCTCGGGGGATCTTTTCCAAGGTGGCTGAATTGCGGCCGCTGGAGACGTTGAGCACGTCCACCATGACGCGGGGATCCAACCCGGACTTGACCCCCAACACCATCGCCTCCGACGACGCGGCCAACGCGGTCGCGGACAAAAGGTTGTTGAGCAGCTTCATCATCTGACCTTGTCCGGGTTCCGTGCCGACATAGAAGACATGTTTGCCGATGACCTGCAGGCAGGGCTGCAAGCTTTCGCACAACGCCTTGGGCCCGGCCATCATCACGCTCAGCGTCCCGGCTTTGGCTCCGGTCACACCACCGCTGACCGGTGCGTCGACGGCGGTGATGCCCTTGGATTTGAGACCTGCCGCGATTTCCTTGGCTCGATTGGGTCCCGTCGTGGACAAATCGACGAAGGTCTTGACGGCGGAACCGCCGATGATGCCGTCCGCTCCCAAGGCCACTTCCCGCACCACATCCGGCGTCGGTAATGAGACCAGGACAGTTTCCACTCTTGAGGCCACCTCCGCGGGGGATCCCGCAACACCGGCGCCCTGGTCGCTGAACTCGGCCACGACCTCGGGCCGGAGGTCGTGAATCGTCAACTTGTAGTCCCGCGCGATCAACCGCTTGGCCATGGGGCCGCCCATCATGCCCAGGCCGATAAAACCGACTTCATTCGTCATGTCTTTCCGTCTCTCGTTATTAATGGGAAAGATATATTAGCTTCTAACAAAAATACCGGAAAGGCAGCCATAGCGTTTTGTTGTCGCTCGTTTGCCTCACCCCTGCTTTCTGCTCGCCATTTCCTGCTCGCCATTGTAATGGCGTGGGGGAGCACCGCAAGACATCGCATCTGGGCCGGAAGCGCAAAGGGCGACGGCGAGTGTGCAAAATTTATCACTTCCGTTAGAAATGAAAATCCTTGCATACAACATTTTAGAGTGGTGCGCACGGCCGGCGCATGAGCGCACCGGCTTACAGCACCACGACTATCCGTATCGTCATCGGATCGATATTGACGGCGCCCCGCGATTCCGCTTGTCCGGTCGGCTGGGCCGCACCCAAAACATCAGCGCCACGGCCAGCAGAGCGAGGGCTACGTTAGTGGTAGCGAAAACCCACGCCGGCAGATCATAGTAGAGCATCCGTGAGACGATACGCCCGATGAAGGTTTCCTCCGGGCTCCCCAAGCCGGCACCGCGGCGCAGGGAATACTCCAATAGGGTGAGGGGGCAGGCCAAGCCCGCCACCGTCTCGATCCCCACGATAGCGATCGCGATCAGGTGCGCAATGCGAAATTTTCGGTTGCGCACCCAGCTCCAGCCCAGTACGGCTCCCACGCCGACCGCGGCAAACCCGAAGACAACGAACCCGGCGTAGAAAAAGTGGAGCACCAACACCACATTGGCCAGGAGGGCATCATCCATCTCGTCACCTTGCGGTCAGAGCTGTCATAGGCTCGGAATGACACCCAAAGCCGCTGGGTAATCTTGAGAGCGGCCGCCGTAAAATCTCGCTCGGAGGCGCTAAGCACACCAACGAAAAAGACTGCGCCTTGACGGCTCGGCGGGAGCCGTATGATCCTTGGTTTGAATGGCTTCCGCCACCGCTTATCGGCGCAGTCGCATGATTGCCTGGGGATGGAATTTGCGGAACGGCCGGCGAGTTAGCCGGCATGCGCCGGTACGCCTCTATTCACTTTTTCATTGAGTTTGGTGGACGCCGGCCCCTATGACGCGGCTGGCGATACCCGCTTGCGTAACCAACAGGCAACGGATCAGGCCGGTTGTGCCTTTCCCAACCCCATCTGCCGCAGGATGGCCTGGGTGAGTGGGGCATCGGACCGGCCCAACGATTCCACGATGGTGAAGTGGTTGAGCCCGGTAAGCTCCATATGTTGGCAGGGGAAGCCTTTTTCGGGCTGGGCCGCCGCGTAGTTGGCAGATTGCCGGATGAACTCGTCAGTCTCAGATGCGCCCACAGATACGATCAGCGGGGTTGCGGCGGAGGGTAGGTGATGGATCGGACTGTTGCGCCGTGCCGAGATTTCGTCCAGCCGCAGGTCCTCGTTCAGGTAGCAGAGGCGTAGTGGTTCGAGATCGTAAAGCCCACTGATGGCGCAACCGCCTTTCACTGTACGGTCGGGCAGCCCGGCGAACTTCGCCCAGTCGGTACTCAAAACCATGGCAGTGAGATGTCCTCCCGCGGAATGGCCGGACACGAATATCCGCTCGGGATCGCCAGCGAAGGTCGCCGCGTTATGGGTGCACCACGCGACTGCGCTTCGGGCTTGGCGGACGATCTCGTCAATGGCCACGTGCGGCGCCAGATCGTAATTGATCACAGCCACGGAACACCCCGCCTGCACGAAAGGCTCGGCCACGAAACTGAAGCTGGCTTTGTCCATGGAGCGCCAGTATCCGCCGTGAATGAAAATATGGACAGGAGCCTCGGGTTGCGGAGCGGGAAACAGGTCCAACCGTTCGCCCGCTGCATCGCCGTACGGCACGTCGAGCCGGCATGACAGGGCGGTGCGTACCCGTTCGCTCTCGCGTTCCCAGTGGTCGAAATGTTCCTGAAACTCAGGCACCAAGGCGCGTAAATCGTACTGCGCATCAAGCCCAGCCTGGTCGTATTTTCGGTAGACCTGGGCTGGCTGGACTTGGAGGGAGGAATCGTCGTGATCCATTTTGGGGTACGAAAGTCCGCGCTGGCCGGCCCCGCGTCCACCCGCCTGGAGCGCAGGCGCGGTATCTGCCGGTTGCCGGCGGCATGATCTACATTTGGTTGGCCACGTCGTGCTGGGTGGCACCCTGCTCATGCAATCGTATATGATCGGCGAGGATCGAAAGTGATTCGTCCAGGTAGATATCCGCCGACGGTTTATTGCCGGCGGAGTCATCTTCCTCGTTTTCGGATTCGCTTAACCTTCTACGAATTTCCGCCATGATTTCCCGCGCCGTCATTTGACTCCGTTTGTCCATATTGTCCACGTATTTCTGGACGGCCACGGAGACCTCTTGAAATTCTTCGCTCTTCGCCAAGCGCTGCCGCGAATTCTCCTGGATCACTAACAGGTAAGGCGACAGGTCTTCCCACGGTTCGAAGTCGGCCTTGGGAATCGCATCCCAGGGCAGCGCATTTTCCAGGGAGGATTCGCCGATTTCCATGTGATTGTTCACGGAGGGGAGCACGATATCAGGTACCACGCCCCGATGCTGGGTGGAGGCGCTGCCTGGACGGTAGAACTTGGCCACGGTGGTTTTGACCGCGCCCAACCCGTTTTGCAGGCTGATGATATTTTGTACCGTGCCCTTGCCGAAGGTGGATCGGTCGCCGACCAGGATAGCGCGGCCGTAATCCTTCAACGCACCGGCGAGTATTTCTGATGCCGACGCGCTGTAGCGGTTGGTCATCACCAGCAGAGGCCCCCGGTACAGCGGTTTCCGGTGGGGGTTTTCCATTGTCGAAAGCCGGCCGCGATAGTCCTTGACCATCACCACAGGTCCTCTCTCCAGAAACAGACCCGACAAGGATACGGCTTCATCCAGTCCGCCCCCGCCATTGCTGCGGAGATCGAGAACCACCCCATCCACTTTGGCTTCCAGGAATTCGTTCAATATGCGTTTCACGTCTTGGGACGAGCTTTTGTAATGGATTGGGTTGGAGCGGCGTGCCGCGAAATCGACGTAAAACGAGGGCAGGGTGATAACGCCCAACTTCAAAATTTTTCCGTTGGTTCCCGCGGGGTGCTCGATGATTTTCCCGCTGGCTTCGCCCTCCTTGAGGACAATTTTGTCCCGAACGATGGTCACCTCCGTGCGGGATTCGATGGCGCTATCTGACAGGCGCAGGAACGCCAGGCGCACCTTGGTCCCTCTCCGGCCACGGATGAGCTTTACAACGTCGCTCAAGCGTTGATTGACCACATCCGCATAGGGCCCCTCCTCACCCTGGCCCACGCCCACGATCTTGTCTTCCGGTTTCAGGGTGCCTTCGCGATCCGCCGCGCCACCCGGGATGATGGAGGTGATGATCGTGT
This sequence comes from SAR324 cluster bacterium, assembly GCA_022574555.1. GTDB lineage: Bacteria > SAR324 > SAR324 > SAR324 > JACQKK01 > JACZRV01. The sequence continues at coordinate 14,871 of JACZRV010000080.1, read as the reverse complement.
AACCGTCCTCGGAGCGCAGCGTTGCGCCTATCCCTTCCAGCGAGAGGCGCAGGGCAATATTGAAATTTTCCAGATCGTCCGGCGAAAGGTATGCGGAATGCGGGTCGAATGCCGCAGTAAACGCGTTGAGGTAGGCGCTGACCACATCGTTGTGGTTGTACTGGCGGATGCGGATCGCATAGTTGCGGTACCGCTTGCGGAGGATTTCCCGGCCCGCCTCCTCCTTGCCGCCGGCAGTCATGAGTGCCAGGAGATCGAATTTGAGTTTTTTGCGCCAGAGTTCCCTGGCCTCGTCGGTATCCTTGGGGTAGGACGCATCGCTTCGGTCTCCCAACCCCTTCTCATCGGTTTCCAGGTCGAACGGGCTGGCCAGCAACGAATCGATTTGCAGGCTGCGCTCTTCCAATCTGGTCTTGAATCGACTGAAGACGAGGACAGGAAAATCCAGGTCGTCCGCCCCGATCAGATCGTCGAGCATAAATTCGAATTCCTTGAACTTGTCGATATCGGCCTGGACGAAATACAAATGGTTGCGATCGAATTGCCTCAGGTAGGCTGCGAACACGAGCTGCGAGTGGGCGTCGTCGAATTTCGCCTGGGAGTAGTGATTGGACAAAAAAGCACGCGTGATATCGCGTACGTGTCGGCCATTGAGTTCCGGTGTGGATTCCGCCAGGGGACCCGTGCCCCATAGTCCCGGCAATAGGAAGAGAATGAGCAGCGACAGACGAATCGTGCGTATCATCGGGATAGACCAGGCTGGTTTAAGGTGATCGCCGGATGCCGACATTAATAGGATTATGTACCGGCTCCTTTCAATTCGCAACCGGGGCGTCCCGGAGGTCAATGGTCAGGCGCGGCCGGGATGCTGTTCGGCGGGAAACGGACCGCTTGCCCTGAATCCCGACTTGCGCTAGTGAATCGAACGATGGCGGTATCGATAAGTTTTATTTTACGGCAATATTACCCTTCGCCAGTGAGCGGAATCACACCGTCGACGGGCATCATGAGAGACGAGCGGGACAAGCTGAGCGAGTTGGTGGGCAATGCCGAGCGCATTGTGGTTTTCTCCGGTGCCGGTATCAGTACCGAGTCCGGGATTCCGGACTTTCGGGGCCCTGGCGGCGTATGGACAAAATTTAACCCCAACGACTTTTCAATTCAAAACTTTATGGCAAGCCCCGAGCACCGGAAACGGTACTGGATCCGCAGTAGCGAAATGTATGCCCAGATCGTCGCATCCCGCCCCAATGCGGCCCACCACGCTGTGGCGCGGTTGGAGGAAGTGGGCAAGCTGGGGGCCGTCATCACCCAAAACGTGGACGGGTTGCACCAGCAGGCCGGCAATTCAAAAGATAAAGTGATCGAATTACACGGGACCACCCGCGAGATTGGCTGTTTGTCGTGCGATTATCGGGTGCAGCGCGATATCTTTCAGCCGCGGGTGCAGCCCGATGGCACCGCGCCGGATTGCGAAATCTGCGGCGGGCTGCTCAAACCAGCCACGATCTCCTTTGGGCAGGCTTTGCTGGAGGACGAACTGACCCGGGCCGCATGGGAAACCGAAAATTGCGATCTGTTCCTGATCGTCGGCTCCTCCCTGGTGGTCTTTCCCGCGGCGGGGTTTCCTGCCCTGGCGATCTCGCGTGGAATCAAGTTGGCCATCGTCAATTTGCAGGAAACGCCTCACGATGCGGACGCAGCGGCGGTGGTACGGGCTCAGGCGGGAGAAGTGCTGCCACCCATCGTGGAAAGCCTGATGCCGGTGGCGCCTCTGCCATCCTGATCGTTGGCTCGGCACAAGAAGATTTCCGATCGCTTTAATCTGAAGTTCCGGCCCCATGAAGACGCAAGTCTTTGTTATTTTGTGACATTCGTTGGGGGGGGGGAGAGAAAAGTTTCTGCCGACGATTTTACATGATGTGCCGGACGGAGAGCAAATCGAAGGCGCGTTGCTGCACTGGAGTTGGGGTGGCGTAGGCGGTGAAGGTGATGCTTTTGTCGGCGCCGGTGGCTATTCGGTTGCGGGTGAGGGTGGCCAAGTCGGCCAGCAGGGAGCGGAAGCTGTGGACAGGCAGGTCATCTTCGGTTCGTTTGCTGGCCGCTTTGCGGCGCGCGCTGGGCGAGGGTCGGGCCTTTGCCACGGCGGAGGTGCGTTGTTGCTCCGCGGTGGCTGGATCGTCGTCGTCGAACAGGATCGGCGCTAAGGCACGGCGCATGTGCCACTCCACGTAATAGGCCAGCATGCACAGCAGCACATGGGCCCGCACCCGTCTGGCCCGGCGGTGATGGATGGGCCGCACGTGGAGGTCGACCGTTTTGAGGCTGCGGAAGGCCTGCTCCACCTTGGATAGGGCCTTGTAGGCGGCCACCGTATGCTCACCGTCCAGCGTCTCGGGCGTCACAGAGGTGCGGATCACGGTGATGCCGTCCAGGGCGGCCTCTTGGGCGATGCCCTGCTCGTCGCGGCGGTAGGAGAAGCCCTCCTCGCCGATCTCCAGCCGGAAGTGCTTGGCCATCTTGCGCTTGCCGATGACCCGGCCCACGCGCAGCCCGATTTTATCTTTGCCTTTCAGCCGGCGCTGCTCGCGCCGGGTGGCCTGGACGATCTTGTCCAGCCCGGCCTCGGTGGCGCGGAGCAGCGCTTCGCGCTTGCGGCGGCGCTCTTCCGCCAGCAGAGGGTTTTTGCACACGATGAGGCGCTCGCCGGGATAGTCCGGGCTGATGATCTCGGCCAGGTCTCTCTGGTCGAACAGGGCGAATTGGAGGCTTGGCAGGGGCGTGATCTGACCGGCAAACGTTACGTCTATTTCTGGGTGGACGGCGTCTATTTCCAGGCCCGCTTGGAGCAATCCAGGCAGTGCTTCCTGGTGATCATCGGCGCCGATGAGGCGGGCAACAAAGAACTTGTGGGAATCTGGGATGGATTCCGGGAAAGCGAACAGTCCTGGCTGGAATTGCTGCTGGATCTGAAATCACGGGGATTGGAGATGGGGCCGAAGCTGGCCGTCGGAGATGGCGCATTGGGCTTCTGGACGGCGCTGCGCAAGGCTTACGGCCAAACACGTTAGCAACGGTGTTGGGTGCACAAGACGGCCAACGTGACAATAAATTGCCCAAGAGCGCTCAGAAGCAGGCCAAGCAACGCCTGCATGAAATCTGGATGGCCGAAGGCAGGGATGATGCCGAGAAGGCTTTCGATCTCTTCATCGACTCATACCGGGCCAAGTACCCCAAGGCGGCAGATTGCCTGGACAAGGATCATGACGCGTTGCTGGCCTTCTACGACTTTCCGGCGGAGCACTGGGTGCACATCCGCACCACCAATCCCATCGAATCGACCTTCGCCACCGTGCGGCTGCGAACCGCCAAGACCCGAGGCTGCCTCTCCAGAGAGACCGCCTCCACCATGGTCTTCAAGCTGACCCTCTGCGCTCAGCGTAAATGGCGCCGCTTGAACGGATCAAACTGGCTGGCCGAGGTGATCGAAGGTGTGAAATTCGAGGACGGAATCAAGATTGATAAAATCGCCGCCTGAAAACCTCAGAACACAACATTTGACCATAACTCGATCCGGGGTTTTGTAGTGGGTAATGCCGTTCGCCAAGTTCTCAGCGGATGCAGAAACTAAAGCGGGAGTGACATTTGCGATAGGCAAATGTCCCAGACGATTCTTCCACTACTGATTCTGCCGGGCTTGATCTGTATCCCTGGGAGATTTCCTGGGAAGGATTTCCCTAACATATCGATCCAAGAGTTCGGCAAGTGAATGCTTCAGGGCTTCGCGGGTCTTGAAATAACGTCCTTCACGAATCGCCGACTCAGTCTGCTGAGTCCATAATTTGGCGCCGGTTAGTCGTGAGAATTTGGCGCTTAAGTGGGGTGGTCCTTGAGCCGATTTTTTGCCTGTTTGGAGATAATTATTCTAAACCGCTGAAATGATTAAATGCCCAAGAGAAGACTCGAACTTCCACGGGGTCGCCCCCACATGAACCTGAATCATGCGCGTCTGCCAGTTCCGCCACTTGGGCATCGTGTATGCATGATTAGTGTAAGCATTGTTAAAGATGGCCAATTACGGTGTCAAGACCAATCAACGGCCGAATCGGAATCCAATCAATCGTGCCCAGCATGGGGAAAATCCGCACCGATGTTCTATTGACGGCTTTCTAGGGAAACTCTAAGATGACTTAAAGGGAACCGTATCCACGGGGCCCATTCTGCCCGTCATATCTTACCATCGCAGGATCCGATCCTTTGCTTTGACCGAACCGCCGCCGGGTAAAGGGCGCATCAGGAAATCCGCCACACGCAATCTCCCGCCGGCCGGGACTTCAACACACCCTTTCAGAGAGCCGTTATATGAGTCTGGATCCCACCAAATGGGTCTTATACGAAAATCTTTCCGGTGACGCGCGACAGCGCATCGAAGGCCTATACCCCTATTTGAAGCTGGAACAGTCACAGTTTCAGGAGAAGCAATCCGGAGTGTTCATTCGTCATACGAACACCGGGAAAGTGGAAAAACTGCTTGAGCCGATCCGCAAGCCGCGCAGCGCGTCTGATCAGCCCCAAATTCGCGCCAGAAGGTAGACCATGGAAACTCTCGCCGATACTTGGTTCTTGTGGTTGATCATGGCGGCGGTGGTCTCCGGACTGATGGTTTTCTACCGCGAATCGCGCCGCTCCAGCACTACGGGAACCTTCGCTTCCCAGGACGAGTTTTCGATCAAGACGATCCTGCTGGGCTTCAAACGAGGGGAGGGGGATTTGTTTGTCGGTTACGTATTTACGATGATTTTTTTCTCGCTTTTTCTGGCGGGTTTCGTTCGTTGGATTCGCACCATAATCTAAACAACCACGAAGATCTACGCACCGACCGTGGCCTGCAGGTAGAGCCGTTCCTCATAGCAGCGGGTCGAGTGCTCCTGCTGCCCGATGCGATAATACAGTCCGCCCAGAGTATCCAATGTACGGATCAGGCCCTCCCGGTCCCCCAGAGTTTCGTTCAGCAGGCGCACCTGCTGATAACCCCACACCGCCTCCTGGTATTTTCCATTCGCGCCATTCCAGCGGCTGATCAGGTTCAACGCTCGCATCTCTTCCCGAGGGCTGCTTTCGGGCGCGCGACCCATCCATTGTTTTCCGTCCAAATAGACATTCCAGGCGGCTTCGGGCTGATCTCCGTAGACCATGCACTCCGCCAGCAGAAAACAAGTCCGCCCGGCTTCCACCATGTCGCCGGCATCGGTAGCGGCCGCTAAAACCGAATCGAGGATCTCCCGCGCGGAATCGAGACGCGCCGCATCGAGCAGGATCTCGGCTTGCAGCCTTCTCACGCGAAGGGCCGGCCGGGGCTGATCACTTTGCTCCAGGAAGGCGATGGCATCGGAAATGAGTTGCTCGGCCGGTGCTTGATCTTGCTGTAAATCGCTTGCCGTCTTTACCAGGGCCCGCAACGCCTCAAAAAGGTAGTCGCCGTCACCCAGTTGATAGGCCAACTCGATGGCTGACTTCAGCAGATTCTCGGCTGCTTCACGATTGCCGAGAGACAATTGGCAACGGCTCAGCAGCAGATAGGATTCCTGCAGTATGTTCCAACCCGTACGATGACTGAGAATTTCCAGCGCCCGTTCGAGCACCTTCGCCGCTTCCTCGGTGCGGCCGTCGGCGAGCAGGGCACGCGCGATGTGATTGAGCGCTTCGGCCTGCAGGATTTCGTTGCCGTGAGTGTACCCGAGGCTCAGCAAATCGAATCCGATCCGCATGGCCAGGTCCCGCAACCCGGCCAGCGCCTCCAATCCCCGAATATTGCGGGCGAGGGTCGCGAGCCCCTCGGCATCCGCCTCCACGGAAAACACGGCGCCCAGTTCCGCCACATTCGCCTGCTCCAAGCCGAGACGATAAAAAAACCGGTCACGCTTCTCTGGCCTCTGCGGGGCTTCCCCCGGCCGCCAGGAGAGCAAAGGGGGGTGGTCGTAAGGATGGCCGTTGCGGTGCGCCAACTGGAGCACCTTAGCCGTATCGGCCAAATAATTCCGGTAGCCACGCAACACCCGTGGTGCGAGTGTGGCGTACATCTCCCTGGTAATCAGGCGCTGCCCGACGACTGATTGGACCCGCAGCGGTATCGCGAGATAACGGTGCCCTTCATAGACATCCACCACGCCGACCCACTGTAATTCGGTCAGAGCCTGCTGCAAGGTGCGGCCATCCATTCCCGTCGCCTCGGCCAGGATTTCCCGGTGCACCAAACCGGCGAGCAGCGATATCGCGGCCAACGCCCGTTGCGGCTCCTCTCCCAATCCGGCGAGGACGCGCTCCAATGTTACCCGCAAGAGTCCCGTTTGCGGCATCCGCGCGGCAAGCTTGGCCTCCTGCTTGCCGCCAGCCGGCAGCCCTTCCCGCGTGACCCATTCTCCGGGCTCGGGCCAGTCAGTCAGGCGCCGCAGGAGACGGGCCGCCAGAAGGTCGCGACGGCATTCACCAATCAATCGGCCCGCGTCCCGATAGTCCCGCAGACGCTCCAGAAATTCCGGGTTGAATATGACCGCCAAATCGTCTTCTGAAACGCGGGCCAGTTCTACCCGGAAGCCGGGCATGGGGAGGGGGGGCTGCCGCCCCAGCAGTAAGACACGGCAGCCGAGGGGAAACTGCCGCAGCGCATCGCAAAACCGGTCGTAGCCCGGCCGGTCCGTCAATCCATCGACGATGACGAGACGTTGATTTCCGTCGTCAAGGTGTCTGACTAACGCCGCAGCCAAATCGGCGTTCGGGCTCGACAAATCGACACCGCATTCCAGGTGCCGAGCCAGTGCGGCCAACATCTCCTGATCGCTGTCGGGCCGGTGCACCCGGGGACGCCGCGGCAGGGCTAGTTCGTCGATGCCGGAGGGTAAGTCCCTCTGTTCCAGATAGATGATTTCGTGAAACCTGCGGTGCAGCCGCCGCGCAGCCTCCAGGGCGAGCACGGTCTTGCCGCTCCCTGCCGGGCCGGTGAGAAAAATAAGTGGAGAAGCGGGTGGTTTGGCAGGCAGGATCGCTTTGGCCAGCTCATGCAGTTCCCGGTCGCGGCCGAGTACCCGTTGTCTGCCAGCAAAGCGCGGGGGCGGATGAGCGGCGCCGCCGATGACGCCAGCGGGGCTGCCGGCAACGGTCGACCCAGGCGGTTCGTTGGCCGGGCTGTGATTCCTTGCCGGCCGGTCCCTGGATTGTTCGCGAGACGCTCCCGCCGGGATTCCCCGGAGGTACAATCTGAAGTAGCTCCAGTCCCATCCCTCATCGAATCGTCGAGACAGGCGGCGCACCGCTGCCTGGTGGGCTGCAAACACCGATCCATGCTGGCCCAAATGACGGATGAGGGTGCGCAGATAATCCTGTTCCCTCACTCGCGCGTGGCAACCTTCGATACGAATCAGCGCCGGGATGCCCGCTTCCAACCAGCGCCGAGCCTGTCGCGCGGCTCCTTGCGGGTCGTGCAATCCCATGGAGTCGTTGATCACCATCCCTTGCAGCCCGTTTTTGGCCGCACGAGAGAGCAAACCGGACAACTTGGCGGATTCAACCCGGCGCGACTCGCCGTGCTCGGATTCGAATAACCAGCAGTCCTCATCGGCAAAGCCTGACCACAGCAGCAGGCGAGGCGTTTCCTGCATTGCCCGCACCATTTGCTCCCAACCGGCGTGGGTCAAGGCCCGATATACCAGTTCCGTTTCGCCGTCACCCCAAGCGTCGAACGCCGTATCCAAGCTCGAGATGAACCGGCTCCGGGGAAATTGGGCCATGGCTGCGAGTTCCCCCTCCCCGCCCAAAGCGAGGGGGTTGGCCGTTACAGCCAGAAAATGGAATGGGGCCTCCACGGAGGCGTCCGGCACCTCCGCGGCGATCGTCCTTACAACACCCTGCTCCAAGGCCAGCCATTTGTCGCCATCGTGGAGCAGTTCCCAAGGGTAGGCGCCCCAATGGGCATCTGTTTCCAGCAACAACGGAGCACGCGGATCCAACCCGGCGGGACTCCCCTGGGGAAACAAGGTTTGGAACAGGCAGCGGCCGTATCGGCGCAGGAAGCCAGTCACTTCCCGCCGTTGCGACAAGGAGACCGACTGTAGGGCGACGTCCTTCTTGAGATCCTGGAATGCTGCCAGCCCTTGTTGTAGAGTATTCGTGGCGGAGGCGAGCGGATATTGCAGCCCGAGGGTGGGCAGATCCACCCGGCCGGCGGTCAGCTTGATAAGATTCGCCATCGACTTGGTCATTCCACTACTGCGGAGCCCAATGTCTTCCCTAATCCATGGAGGAAAGGCCGGTCGACGGCCGCCGTGCATCCCTGACGGCCCGGCCTGGCTCCCGTTACAAATAACGGACTGGCGCCGCTTATGCAATCTTTGGCCAGCTTAGGCTTTCGCAATCTTAGGCCATCGTACGGATCGGGTGCGCGTCCCATCGGCGCGGTGTGCACTATCCAAAAACAGCACCGGCGTTTTCCGCCGACGCGGGACTCATTGAAAACTGCCGGCCCCAATGCCGCAGCGGCCACCGGCACTCAATGCGGGTCTCATTGCGGGACTCACTAATTTTGGACGATAAGATGACCGAAAAGGACGATGCGGATCTCCTCAATAATGTGGTTTCGCTGGAGAGTATGCGGGCTCGACGGAAAGGATTGGGCTCCCAAGAGCCAACGAAAGCGCATGACGACCCCCAACCCACGGCGGAATCCGCCCTGGAGCCCATCCCGGGAATACTCACGTGGCTTCGCTGCCCAACTTGCGAGAGCCTGGAATACACCGAAATTGAGATGAAGGGGCGGCGGCGGCACAAATGCGGCACGATCGTCGACGAAGCCGAAGTGGCCCTCGACGTCCGCGCCGAGTATACCCTGACCAAGATCAATCTCGAACGCATCGATTTACTGGCCGAATACCTGGATTCCCAGCGCCGGCTTTTCCAGGAGTACGAACGGCGGCTGGAGATTATAGCGGGTGAAGTGCCGGAACCCTATGCGTTGACGGGTGACCCGATGAAAACCCTGCTCGTCAAGAATGTCGACCCGCTCGGGTTGCTAATTTCCGCAGCGCTTCACGATCCCGCCAGCCGCTTCAAGGACGATGACGATGGGTGAGACCGGAGTTCCTTCGGCCTCCGACGATGCTGGGCGCCATGGCGCTTGAATTTCACCTCGTCAAGACGGATTCCGGCTGCGCCGCACGGCTGGGGACGCTGATCCTGCCGCGTGGAGAGGTGGCGACCCCCACTTTCATGCCGGTGGGTACCCAGGGCGCGGTCAAGGCGGTCTCTCCGGAACAGGTGGCCCAGGCCGGGGCACAAATCCTGTTGGCCAACGCCTACCATCTCCATTTGCGTCCCGGTGAGGAGATCGTGGCCGCCCGGGGGGGGCTGCACCAGTTCATGAACTGGCCCCATCCCATCATCACCGACAGCGGAGGCTACCAGGTCTTTTCACTGCCCACTCGTCAGGTGAGCGAGGAGGGGGTGCGCTTTCGCTTCGAGAAAGCCGGACAGCCCGTGATGCTCACGCCCGAAAAGGCCATGGCCATCCAGGAGGCGCTGGGGGCCGACATCGTCATGGCCTTCGACGAGTGCGTGGCCTACCCCACTGAATACGGCCAGGCCAGGGCGGCCATGGAGCGTACCGTACGTTGGGCCGAGCGCTGCAAACGGGCCCAAACCCGAGACGACCAGGCCCTTTTTCCCATCGTTCAGGGCAGCACTTTTGCCGACCTGCGCCGGGGCTGCGCCGAACAACTGGCCGCCCTGGATCTTCCCGGAATCGCCGTGGGGGGGCTGAGCGTGGGCGAGGGAGCGGACGTGATGCGCGACGTACTGGGGTATACGGTGCCCTATCTTCCACAGCACCGGCCCCGCTACCTGATGGGCGTGGGGCTGCCCGAGGACATTCTTACCGCCGTGGAAATGGGGATGGACATGATGGATTGCGTGATCCCCACCAAGCACGCGCGCACCGGCGTGCTCTTCACTCGCGTGGGCAGGCTGCGGGTGATGAACGCCGACTACCGCAAAGACGGCTTTCCCCCCGACACCCATTGCGATTGCTACACCTGCACCAATTACACCCGCGCCTACCTGCACCACCTCTTCCACGCCGAGGAGATCTTAGGCCACACCTTGGCGTCGATCCACAACATTCATTTCTACATGACCCTCATGGCCGAAATTCGCGAGGCCATCGCAGAGGACCGCTTCGTCAGCTACAAGGAGAATTTCCTGGAGATCTATCTGCGCAAAGGAAAGAAGAGCAGACGGGTGGGGTAGGGACAAATCACGATTTTGGCGGCACGTAGTTTATCCGCTGATGCACGCAGATTGACGCTGATTTGGAAAACTTTCCGCCACAGGGTGTTTGAGGGCCGATTGACTCGCCATTCTGTTAGGTGACTACGATTTGTTCCATGCCGATATATTGAGCCCGTCCGGCGAATCCCATTTTAAGCGGTAGCGATCAAGTAATAGGGTAGGGGGAGATCAGGGATGATGTGCACCCCGAGCCGAGAAAGGGATTTCGCGGGCTTACAACTTTCTGCCGTACGAAGAAGATCAGCTCTACTTGATGCCGCCGCCGATTTCCGCACGGTTGCCGACTTTCGCAAGGATCACCTCGCGGCCCTGGATCATAACCGCAAAAAGGACGCCATCGCAAAGGAGGTGGCCCGCATCCTGGCCGAGGCCGAACGGGTGGACGCCGGGGAGGACCAGAAGTATGGCCCCGATCGCCGGGGCGACGAACTGCCCGAGGAACTGCGCAGCAACGAAGGCCGGCTGAAGGGCTGAAGGAGGCCAGAGCCTGCCTGGAGGAGGAAGAACGCCAGGCCCAGCGGGAGCAGGAGGCTCCGCGCGGGCGCATCCCCAGCAACGCGACGCTCAGGGAGCGCAAACTGCTGACCCAGCGGGGGCGAACAGCCTACAAAAAACGCGGCGCCACCATCGAGCCGGTCTTCGGGCAGATGGCCATGCGCAGCCTCAACCGGTTCTGGCTCCGTGGGATCGGGAAGGTCAAAGGGGAATGGTCTCTATGGCAGCGGCATGCCCGCCCTGGCGCAGGCGACGGTGCTCGGGCTATCAGCCGCTCTGCGCCCATGGCATGGCTGCGGGAAGTCGATACGCCCCCGTAGGCCGCATGAGCACACCTGAACGGCCAGCCACCGTTGCCGGGAACTGAAACGGAGATGTGGCCAAGTATAAAGACCGCGATTTCACAACATATCCGCGCCAGCCCGATCAGCAGGCCGGCATCAACCAGTGCCGAAACCGAAGGCTTTGTCGGACAGGCTCTAAACCTTCTATATTCGATTGGTTGGCGGCTTCAATCAATATCTCCTGTATATTGGTGAATAATATCAGACCGTGTTAGCGATCACACTGGCTCTTGGCACCAGAGCGGCGGGTGTTCACGCCGCCGGCAGGCTCAGGGCGTGGCAGGGGGCCAGCCCTGATGAAGCGAGCGGGTTGAACGATGAAAATTCTTCTGACCGGCGGGTCGGGGCAGGTGGGATGGGAGCTGCGGCGCGTTTTGAGCACCCAGGGAGAGGTGATTGCCCCCAGCCGCGATATCCTCGATCTCGCCCAGCCGGAAACCATCCGGGCGGCCATCCGGGCATCCGCCCCTGCCGTCATCGTCAATGCGGGCGCCTACACCGCCGTGGACCCGGCCGAGGACGAGCCGGATACCGCCCAGGCCATCAATGGGATTGCGCCGGGCATCCTGGCCGAGGAAGCCCGACGTTTGGGCGCTATCCTGATCCACTATTCGACGGACTATGTTTTTAACGGAGGAAAGGACCTCGACGGAGAAAAGCCGGAGCCCTATAGAGAATCGGATGCGACCCATCCCCGCTGCGTCTACGGCCGCACCAAGCTGGCCGGCGAAAAGGCGATCGAGGCGGTTGGCGGCCGCTATCTTATCCTGCGCACGAGTTGGATCTACGGAGCCCGCGGGGCGAACTTCCTGCGCACCATGTTGTGGCTGTTCCGGGAACACGAGGTGCTGCGCATTGTTTCGGACCAGGTGGGCGCCCCCACATGGTGCCGCACGGTGGCGGAGGCCACGGGACAAATCCTGGCCCTCGTTGCCGCTTCGGGATCCGCTTCGGGATCCGCTTTGGGATCTGCTTGGGGAGACGGTGGGAAATCCGGTGGCCTCTCGGGCATCTACCACCTGACCGCGGGCGGACGCACGACCTGGTACGATTTCGCGCGAGCCATCGCGGAACGGGATCCCCAGCAGGAACATCACCGCGTGCGAAAATTCGAGCCGGTGAGCACGGAGCAATACGGCGCCAAGGCCAAACGCCCGTTGAATTCGCGCCTCGATTGCCACAAGATCGGACGGGTTTTCGGCATTTTTCCCTCGGATTGGCTGCACGACCTGGATCTGGTGATGGAGGAATTGCGGGAGGGTACGGGGTAACCGGTATCCGCAGCCCACGCCGGTTAAGGTATTCGCCGCGTGCTGGAGCGCACCCATGGTGATTGACCGCTGCGCGTCGAAAATTCGTCAACGACCCCGCCAGAGCGGCGGGCAAAAGGAATCAGGAAGAACATATGCAGGAGGAACATATGCAGGAGGATGATATGACTGTCAATGGCCCCTTTCCGGGTGGCACGGTGGACTGGTCGGGGGAAAACCCCGGCATGTATCTCAAGGATTCGCAGGACGGACCGTTCGTCGGCCTGGTCTCCTTCTTTCGCGTCGTGCTCTCGCCCCACGGGCGGGGCCAAGGCGTGGTGCTGCTGGAAGCCCCCGACGCGGCCTCGTCATCACCGGAGGCACTGAACGTCTGCGTCACCGACAACGAACCCCTGGGGCGATACCTGGTGGAAAACTTCGTTTCCAATTTCGGCGCGTTCCGCGGCAAACCGGGTCTATCCGGCATGGAATTCCGCGCGCTGCACGGTGTCTCTACCGGCGGTGTTTCTACCGGCGGTGTCTCCACCGGCGGTGCCCTGCCCACCAGCTATTCCGAGGAACTGAAAGGGGAAGGCGTCGAAATCTCCCTGACCTGGAGCGGCCTGGGTTCGCCGTTCATGGTGGATATGGCGGCCGAACAAAGCGCGACCGGCAAGCACCGCATGTACAGCCTGTTCGTCGACGCCGGCGAGGCGGTGGCCATCATCAACGGGCGCCGGCTCAAGGGCCGTGCCCAATCCCGCGACTTCGCCGGGCGCCGCAGCAGCACGGCCTTCCTGGCCTTCTCCGAGACCTGGGTGCGGGTCTGAGGGGCGGCATTGCGGCGCTGGTGATCGCGACCCGCGCCGTCTGGAGAGACCGGGCGACCGGTTTCGGGCCGGGTAAATTGCGACATAATCGCCACGAATTCATTTCACTGTACATCGCGTCATTATGCGGTTATCTTTTTTGGAATAATTCCAACCACAGAGCAATTATCCTGAAACTGATTTTCCTAATAGCGAGGGATTCATGGCCTCGGTTCATCGATACGTGCGGCGGGGGCGGGCTGTCTCCTTCGCCGGTGCAAAAAGACTGGCCGGGTACGTCCTGGTCCTCGGGTTCGGGATAGTCCTATCCACCTGCGCGGACATCGGCAGCGACAAAAAAAAAGATGACATTATAGATGACGACGCCAACGTTGTCGTCATTCCCGAAGGACTCGTTACAGATTGCGAATCGCTTGCCTCCGGCGGCTCGTTGGTGCCGGATTCAGGCAGCAGGAGCGGCACCGTCGCTGAGTCTCAATGCATCGAATACACATTTATCGGTGAGCCGGGCATCACTTACACCGTGTTGCTGACTGTTGTTTCCGGTAATGCCGACCTTATCGTCGCATTCAACGAGGCTTACACCAACCTGGTCGGAACATCCGCGAATAGTGGCACCGAGGTGGATCTTGTTACCTTCGATTCCAGCCTGTCGTTGAAATACTTCGTCGCGATCTCCTCGCCCCTACAAGCATCGACCTTCGGCATCGCAGTCCGCATCGGTGCCGCCGATGGGATCGACATCACGCAACCGACGGCGACCGGCGTCACGCCGGCCAGCGGTTCCATCATCACCGAGGCCACCCCCATCGTCATTACCTTCGACGAGTCCATGGATACCGGCGCCCTCGATCTTGGGGGCGATATGGGCAAGGAAAGTGCCGACGGCGTGTGGTCCGAGACCACCGTCGCGGACGATACCGTCACCATCGGCCCAACCACGACGTGGACCGTCGGAGCAGAGCAGAGCTTGACCATCGACGCCGCCGACGTTTCCGGGAATCCACTTTCACCCCTGTCCCTGGCCTATACCGTGGAGGTGGACGCAACCGCGCCCCTGGGCAGCGAGGCGCCGGAAAGCGGCTCGACCATCGCGGAAGACACCCCCATTGTCATCACCTTTGACGAGACCATGGACACCACGTCCCTGGTTCTGGCCGGCGATATGGAGCCGGAAAGCAACGGCGGTGTGTGGTCCGAGACCACCGTAGCGGACGACACCTTCACCATCAGCCCGGCCACTGTGTGGACCGGCGGAGCGGAGCGCAGCCTGACCATCGATGCCGCCGATCTTGTCGGCAAGGCCCTGGTCACGATGAACCTGACCTATACCGTTGAGGTGGACGCAACCGCGCCCCTGGGCACTGAGTCGCCGGTAAGCGGCTCGACCATCGCCGATGACACCCTGATCGTCATTACCTTCGACGAGACCATGGACACCGCCTCCCTCGTGCTGGGTGGTGTGATGGGCGCCGAGAGTGGCGTTGGGGTGTGGACCCAGACCATCGTCGCCGACGACACCCTCACCATCAGCCCCACCACGGTGTGGACCGGCGGAGCGGAGCGCAGCCTGACTATCGACGCCACCGATCTCGTTGGTAACGCCCTGGTCACGAT
>JACZRV010000204.1 GCA_022574555.1 SAR324 cluster bacterium | reverse complement strand
CCGGTGCCGGATTGTTGCAGATGCTGCTGAAATCCGGAAAAGATGCGCAATGCGTCCGCGTCGAACCCCTCGCGCACGCCGTAGGCGTGGAGTCGCAGGAAGGCCAGGGCCGCGCTGCTGTTGCCCGAGGGCTCGACGCCGTCATAGCCGTCGATGGTGCGCGCGATGAGGGATTCTGCGTCCCTGCCCGTATCGAAGTAGGGGCCGTCTTCATTACGGAACAACTCGTTGACCGCCCGCATGAGCGCCAGCGCTTCCTTGAACCAGGGTGGGTCGAACGTCAACTCGTAGAGATCCAGGCACGCGTTGGCGAGTTGGGCATGGTCCACCAGGTAGGCGGGAAAACGGGCCTCGCCTTCGCGCCAGCGTCGCAGCAGGCGCCCCTTGCGGTCTCGTAGCTTGTTCAGGATGAACCTCGCCGCGCGCTCTGCCTCAGATCTGTAACGCTCGCCGCCGAACACCCGCGCCGCTCTGGCCAACGCCGAGACCGCCAGGGCGTTCCAGGAGGTGAGCACCTTGTCGTCCCGCAAGGGCCGCACGCGTTGCGCGCGCGCGGTCAACAATATGGGCCGGGCCCGCTCAAGGCTGGCGGCCAGTTCCTCCTCGGCGATCCCCAGCCGCGTGGCCACGTCCGCCGGGGATTCCGGTGCGTTGGGGATGGAGGCGCCGTCCTCGAAGTTGCCGCCGGCTTTGATGTCCCAATAGGCCATCACCCGGCGGGCGTCCTCGGGCTCCAGCAGCGCCTGCACCTCTTGCGGCCGCCATAGGTAGAACTTGCCCTCGGCCCCCTCGCTGTCCGCGTCCTCGGCCGAATAGAACGCGCCTTCGGGTGATTGCATGTCCCGCATCAAATAGGCCAGCACATCCTCCGCGGCCGTGCGGAAAAACGAGCCGCCGGCGACCTGGTGGGCCTCGATCAACGCCTGGGCGAAAAGGGCATTGTCGTAGAGCATCTTTTCGAAGTGGGGCACCAGCCATTGGTGATCGGTGGAATAGCGGCTCAAGCCGCCTCCGATTTGATCGTAGATGCCTCCGCCCCTCATTTTGCGCAGGGTATGACGCACCATCTCCAGGGAATGGTGGTCTCCCGAACGTGCATGATGGCGCAGGAGGAGCATCAGACCCATGCTGGGGGGGAACTTGTTAGTCCCGCTGTTGGCGAAGCCGCCGTGCACGTCATCGTACGACTTGCGATATGCCGCCACGGCGGCATCGGCCAGTTTGAGCTCCAGGATTGTACCGTCGGAGGCGCTCATGGCTGAACGCTGGTTCAGGTGGCCGGTGAGCAATTCGGCGTTGCGCAGGATCGACTCGCGATCGTTGTGCCAGGCTTTTTGCACGGCTTCCAGCACGCCACGGAAGCTTAGCCGTCCATGCATGTCGTGTGGCGGGAAATAGGTGCCACCGGTGACGGGGCGCCTGTCGGGCGTGAGGAACATGTTGAGTGGCCAGCCGCCCTGCTGCCCCAAGGCGTGCAACGAGTCCATGTAGATCTTGTCCACGTCGGGCCGTTCCTCGCGGTCCACCTTCACCGCGACGAAATGGCGGTTCAGGTATTGGGCCAGGGCCTCGTCCTCGAAGGACTCGCGCTCCATCACGTGGCACCAGTGACAGGTGGCGTACCCGATGCTTACCAGCACCATCTTGTCCTCGGCCTGCGCCTTGGCAAAGGCCGGCTCGCCCCACGGATACCAATCCACCGGATTGTGGGCATGTTGGAGCAGGTAGGGGCTCTTCTCGTCGATCAGACGGTTGGTAAATTTGGCGGAATCGCTATGGGCGGTATCGCTGGGGGTATCGCTGGGGGTCATAGGGATACGATCTATGAAATTGACAGGCGCGTCGCGCAGAGAAATACGCCGCAGATTAGCGTATTACACGGGCGGTGACAATTGCGGTGACAATTGCGGTGACAATTGCGGGGCCGTGCGATGGGACGGCTTCAATGATTAGGGATGGCTGGGTGATTAGGGATGGGTGGCTGCTCGGGCATGGGCCGATATTCCAGCCCGCTATCGGGGTGCACTTGGAAACTCACCGGGGTCTCCCCGGCCGTCCAGAGGTGAATTTCGCGAATACCCAGCACCATCCGGGGCGATGGGTCGCCGGTATCAACGTCACCGGCATAGACGCGGATTTTCTGGGGAAGGCGCAGATCGACCCCCCCGGCGGTGCGCACCACCATGTAGGTGCGATACTCGACGCGAAAGACGGTGACCCCGTCCTGCTGCTTGATCCATCCCCGCGGCAGGCCGTCATCACCCAGGGTAAAGCGATTGATACCGCCATGACCCTGGTAGATGGCTTGTCCGTTTGCCGCATGCGTGCCGCCGCCGCGTTCAAAGACCTCCTGGGGCACCCTTGCGGTGAGGATGGTCAGGAACTCGCCGGGGGTGATATCGAGGGAAAAGAGGGCCAGACGGTTGGCCGAGTTGTTGTCGCCGAGGATGTAAGACTCGTCCGCAAAATCGAGCACCAGGAGCCTCGAGGGGTCGAATCGCACCTCCAGGGCCAAAGTGCCCAACAGCCGGGTGGAAAGGCGCAGTAAAAACGCCTGATCGAGTTGGGCCTCGATAACCACGTTGCCGGACTCGCGCTCGTTGCGATAATCGAACAGCACCGATCCGGCGGCCCGCAGGGGAAGCAGCCGAGCCGGCACGAGAAAACCCTCGTAGCGTTGCAGGTCGGGCGGGATTGCGGAGGGGGATGCGGGTGGTAGCGTTGGGGCACAGGCGGCTACGGAGAGCACGAGGTACAGATACCAACTCGCGGATCGCATCGTATGTCGAATGGTGTCGCGGAGCGGCCCCTGAGCCCTGGCACGCCATTCCGGGGAAGAAATGGCTACTTCATCAATAATTTTTCGGCGGCGAAGAACAGGCCAAAATAGACACCGCCGATGACCAATATTGAGGCCAGCACTTCAAACTCAAACATGTGGTTATCCGCCTGCGAAACCAAATGTGTGCGCGGCCCCGTCGGACCGCCACGGATGGTTCGCAGACGCCCCGGGCCAATTGCGCCACGAAACGTCCGCTTGTTGATGTACCCTACGGGAACCTGTGACGGAGTCAAGCACCCAATTCGTGGGGTTCCATTTTCTGTTGCGGAATCCTCAATCCTGTGGGATAGTTCGCGCGAACCCCGTGATCCGGTGCCGAAGCCGTGATCCGCGATCGATTCCACACAAAGCCGCGCCATGCCCGGCCATCGTAGCGGCTTTATTCGTATCGGAGATGTTGTCCATGAAGCTTATCGCGTCCGCGAGCTTGCTGCTCATCCTGCTGGTGGCGGCCAATTACGCGCTCGCCGCTGGTGATGCCGCAAAGGGAAAACAGATTTACGACACCATTTGCGTTGCGTGTCATGGGCCGGATCCATCAAAAGACGGCCCGCTCGGCCCGTCCATCAAGGGATCGTCGGCGGAACTGATCAAGGCCCGAGTCATACTTGGGAAATATCCCGATGGTTACAAGCCCAAGCGCGATACGGCCATGATGCCTCCCTTTCCCCAGTACAAGGACAATATCGACGATCTGGCCGCGTTCCTCAAATAATCCTGCACGGCGCCCGCGCAGGGGCCTTCCCGCCTGGGAACGCCTTGACAATATCGACCCTGCCGTACAAGGTATCTTCAGGCTCCCGGCCCATTGGGAGCCCCATTCCCCGATAGCTCAGTCGGTAGAGCGGGTGGCTGTTAACCACCTTGTCGCAAGTTCGAGTCTTGCTCGGGGAGCTTACATAGAAGGGCCTTTGCGCTGTTTGGCCGCAAGGGCCTTTTTTCTTGGTGCTAGGCTGGTGCTATGGTGGGCTCAGATAATCTCGGAGCGCTTTTTCGACCACATGCGCGGGCTGTATCCCATCGGACGCGGCCCTTAATCGGATTTCGCGCACAAGGTCTTGGACAGATATAAGTCCTCCTATGATCATAATGGTACTATGTCAAAGGGAGCAGCTATTGATTGCGCGATATATCACTTCATTTGTAATATTCGTATTAGTTTTTAGTAGTGGAACAATTGGAAAGATTTACGCCCAGGATAACGATGATATTTTTGATAGATATGGACTTTTAATTGGCTATGAGTATGAACTTACGTCAGTTGGTGATGATGATATAATTGAAAGACGTAATACCGAATCAGAGGCCAGATTTTTCCTGGTAGAGGTTTATGATAAAATTGAACAAAAGGGAATTTTGTGGCCCTTGCCTTTCTATAGGGAAGTCTCAACATCGGGTGTGGATAAATCTTTCGAATACAATGAGCTTGGAGTTAATTTATTGCGATTGGGCGATATAAATCGATCAGACGCCCAGTGGCGCCACAAATCCGTAATGATCTCACTCTATATCAGCGATATGGAAATAACACGTAGGTCTGAGTTCGAGATAAGTGGACAAATCGAAATAGATCCCGATACAGGTAGGCTTAAAGAAGCCTCATTCCCCGAGTAAGGGTTCAAAGTGAATTTTGAGCCTTGCATTGGAGAAAAGGCGCAAGGTCACCTCGTCTCCGAGGCGGAGGAGGGTTTCTCGGGCGTGTTTTACGAGTTTTCCGACGGTGT
>JACZRV010000007.1 GCA_022574555.1 SAR324 cluster bacterium | reverse complement strand
TCGATGAATCAACTGTGATGCCCAACGGAAAGAGCGGCTACACACGCGAACAGATATGCGTGGAGAAGGCGCCCATCGAGGGGTTACTCGATAAATTTGAGCTAGAGCCAGAGTCATTATTTGATTTATCAGGAGTGGAGGAGTAGGCCATGAGCCGGATCACGCGGCCGCCATAGCAGGCCCAGGTAGTGGTGCCTGCCCTTGCGATTTATTCAATCCACGGCTACATCTTTGCTTGCGCTCTCGTCCATAGGACCTACCATCAGCTTCATTCCCAACGCCCCCAGCACCTTTCCCAAGCTGTCGAGCCGGGGGTTTCCATGATCCGATAGCATATTCTGAATCGTAACGCGGTGCAGGTCGATCTTCCGAGACAAGCCGGTCGGCCCGCCGAACCTCGATGCAATAACGGTTTTCAAGCCAATCAAAAAGGTCGCCTCTCCCTCATCCATGCAAGCGTTCAGGTATCCGGGGATATCCTCCGGGTGTGCCCGCATCCGCTCGATCACGTAGTCTCGCCATTTATGCGTTGGCATTTTCATCTCCTATCCGCTTGGAAGTTTTCGTAAAATTTGGATGCTTGGCGGATGTCCTTCTCTTGCGATCCCTTGTCCCCGCCGCAGAGTAGGAGGATGATGGTCTGCCCTTCTTTCGCGAAATAGATGCGATAGCCGGGTCCGAAGGCCAATCGTGCTTCCCAAACACCAGGAGCATTTTTCAGTGGTTTGTGGTCGCCCAAGTTGCCGGCCTCGAATCGATCGATACGAGCCAGAATCCGCCGGTAAGTTGCCGCGTCTCGAATCGAATCCAGCCAATCTGTGAATGGGCGTCGCCCATCCGGGCCACCATAATATACTATCTCATATTGTTGCGTATTCATACCTGTATCGTAGCGTATAAATTATCGCAAGTCAGGAGAAAAATGCAATAATACCAATGATTTGTGAGAATTTTTTGCTGGGGAACCGCTACGTCGTCGGGAATCACGCGGTACGCTTGTCCCGCATGACGGTCTTGAGAACCGCCCAGCAGCCGGTAGTGTCAAACACCCATAGCAGACCCAGGTGACGGTGCCTGCCCCACAAGAACCGGGTCACCCCTTTCGATGAACTGAAGGAATAACCCCCTCACCCATCACCGGTAGAGGCCAGGTAGGGGGCCAGGGCTTGGTGGATGTCGGCCCGGATGCGCTGGGGGCGGCCCCGCTCGTCGATGAAGACCGCCGTGACTCGGGCTTCCAATACCAATTCCAGGCCGGGCAAACGCACGATCGTTTGAGTCATCACGAACCTTGCGCCGGCGAGCTTCTCCACCGAGACATCCACGCGGAAGCGCTGCCCCGACCGCAGGGGTGAGCGGAAGCGCAGAGAAATCTCGGCCATGGCCCACGATTGCCCTTCGCGGGCGACGCGCACCGGTTCGCTACTGTCAATTTCGAATTTCCGGCTAGCCCAGTGATTCAGTCTCCTTTTGGTCTGAATTCCACCTTGGCGGAAAAAAAGCACGCCCATTGCATTACCAGGGATGGCAGCTTCCACGCCGCAGCTCTCGTTTTTTTCCGGTGCAGGATGTGGCTTATCGGCCCATGGTTGCAGCCGATCGAATCCGCGCCCGTAAATGCGCCGCCGGGAGCCGAGATGCGCGAAGGCGGCCCGGTACCCCGCTTACCATAGCGAGGTGCAGATTCCGCCACACCGCAGTGGGCCATGATCCCGACGGGCCGAGGCTGAAGCCGCATGATTTTTCCAGCGAAGAATACTGCCCAAGGGTTGAGGATAAAGTTTCTTGAGGGACTCAAGTAATGTTTGGATTTACGAAGCGGCCGCGGGAGCAAGCCCCTGCGGTTGGACCCGTGTTGATGAGACTGTCTGACGGACGGCAAGCGGTGCGGATGGAAATCGACTCCGCCATGGTCCGATTCAATACCGGATTGCTTGTTAAGGATGCCGTGGTACTTGTCGGCAAGCCAGAGGGGCTGGAGGTCTCTATGAGTACAGGGGAAATCGCCCGCTTCAGAATTCCATGGGAAAAACAGTTTGAGGTGCGAATGGAGATCACGGTTCTTCAACTCAATCTCCGCAACGGCACCGAGGCGTTCGTCTGCAAGAAACCCTCCGGATTGGCTTATCCCGCGCGGCGCACCAGTGACCGCTTTAACACCCGCCGCTTCACCAATATTCACCTCGACCTGCCCGCCCTCAAAGATTCATTTTCCATCTTGGATCTTTCGGCCGCGGGCTGCCGGGTTGACGCGGAACCAAGACTGGTGATGAACGCCTTCAGGCTGAATCGGAGGTTGTGGGAGGGGATGATCACGGTTGGCGAGCAGTTGCGGGTACGCCTAGACCTCGTGATACCCCGGGCCTACGATAACAAGACGGTCGGGTTGGAGTTCAAGGTCAACCGTGGTGGGCGACACAGTCAGCACTTGACTACTCTATTGGGGACACTTGCCATCCGCGAGGTGCGGCCCCAGAGCCTTCAGCCCGTTTGAAGGCAACCCCACGCCTTCCGCCTCCCGGTTCCAGAATAAACGGATTTTCTATCGCGCGGGGTTCTGCAACCTGCACTCCCACAGCACCTCACGAGGCTTTGGCCGACAGGGCGTTTTTTTTTCGTGCCGGCAATGAAGCGGTAATTGCGGCGCTCGTAGCGAGTCTCGGGGTCGACCCCCTCGGCGTGACAGGGTGAGGTAAATTGGGTAGTGAGGGCCAGGGAATAAGCGCACTCACCCATCACCGGTAGAGGCCAGGTAGGGGGCCAGGGCTTGGTGGATGTCGGCCCGGATGCGCTGGGGGCGGCCCCGCTCGTCGATGAAGACCGCCGTGACTCGGGCTTCCAATACCAATTCCAGGCCGGGCAAACGCACGATCGTTTGAGTCATCACGAACCTTGCGCCGGCGAGCTTCTCCACCGAGACATCCACGCGGAAGCGCTGCCCCGACCGCAGGGGTGAGCGAAAGCGCAGAGATATCTCGGACAGGGTCAACGCTTGCCCATCGCGGGTCATGCGAGCCGGGTTGATCCCTACGGTATTGAGTAGGCTGTGGCGGGCGTGCTCCAGGTATTTGGAGTAAACCGCGTTGTTGACCACACCGTACATATCCAGCTCGTAATCGCGCACCTCGAAGTCGAGGGAAAAATTCTTCGACACCCGGCGGCACCTCCGTTATGTTCTGAAAAGCAATGTTCGGATAAGCTTTGCAGGGGGCCAAACGGCCCGATCCAGATATGCGGCCCAGATACCCGGCCCAGATACCCGGCCCAGATACCCGGCCCGCGAACCCGGCATCAACCCGGGCGCGTGCCGGCCGGGCCGATCGCCCGACTGCTGGCCAGGCGGCGCGCACGGCAAACATCACCGCGAAGGAGCCATCCTATGGACAAGTCAAAGGTCAGTCAATTTGCCGAGCAGGTCTTCAAGGACCTGGCGGGCACCATGACCGCCGGGCTCGCCTATCTCGGCGTGAAGACCGGATTGTTCAGCACCATGGCCGGCAAGGGCGCCATGACCCTGGATCAGGTGGTCGAGGCGTCGGGGCTGCAGCCGCGATATGTGGAGGAATGGCTGGCGGGCATGGTCTCTGCCGGCTACCTCGATTACGATCCGGACGGGCTTACCTACACGCTGCCCGAGGAACACGCCTATCTGCTGGCCTCGGAGGGGACGGACCACTTCGTGGGCGGGCTGTATTACGCGATGCCGGCCATGCTGAGCGTCGCGCCGAAGGTGGCACGCTCCTTCCGGGAAGGCGGCGGCGTGCGCTTCGACGATTTCCCGGAGGAGAATTTGGTTGCCTTGGACCTCATCAACCGGGGCGCCTACGAGCACCGCCTGGTGCACCCTTGGCTAGAGGAAATTCCCGAAGCCGTGGCCGCGCTTTCCAACGGCGGTAGGGCGCTGGACGTAGGCTGTGGTGTGGGAAAGGTCTCCATCACCTTGGCCAAGGCCTTTCCCTCGGCCTCCTTCGTGGGCGTCGATACCCATGCCGCATCCATCGCCCGGGCCCAGGAATCCGCCCAGGCAGAAGGCGTCGCCAGCCAGGTCTCGTTTGTCGCGGGAACGTTGGATGCCCTTCCCGCGGGCGATCGCTTCGACCTGATCACCGCCTGCGACTGCATCCACGATTTCGCCGAGCCGGAGGCCACCCTGGGCCGCATCCGTGACCGGCTCCAGCCCGGCGGTACGCTTTTCGTCATCGAGCCCAAGGTAGCCGATGAACTGGAAAACAACCGCAATCCGATCGCGACATTATTTTACGGCTTTAGCGTGTTCCACTGCATGACCCAGTCCCTGGCCAATGGCGGGCCGGGGCTGGGCACCTGCCTGGGCCCGGCACGCACCGAGGCCCTGTTACGGTCGGCCGGATTCTCCGAGTTCCGCCCGCTCCCCATCAAGAGTCACGTCAACCTCTTCTATGCGGTCAAGGGTTGAAGGGTGCCGCCGCAGCGACCGCCTCCGGCAGATAGCATTGGGCGGTACTTTCAAATTGAACGTGACGAAGGCCGCCGATAGGCATCAATGATAATAAATAGTTTTATAATAAATTTAGCACCCCAGTGATAAAGAATTTCCTGAAATCCAGCGCCGGCACGTTATCGTTTGTGGCGGGATCCATCGCGATCGGCAGTGGTTTGATCTCGCTCGTTTCGTATACGACCACACAGGATTTTGTGACATTGGAGGAATTGAAATTTCCCTTCGCTTACGTGTTTCAGTTTATGTGGGCCAAGATTATCGTCCTTATCGCCATCGAGATCATGTCGAAATACGTTTTTGGTCTGATCATGGTGTTCATCGTGGTCCCCAGCCGGGAGTACAGATTCGCCAAGATATTCACCATGGCTTTGGTGGCATTGATTTCGGCGGGCCTGTCCCTGTTCAACACGCAGTGGCTGATACTGGGCCGGCCCAGGGAGGAATTGATGTATACAGTTTGGTTCGTCGTTATCGCCACCATCTTATTCGTCATTTCGATCAGTATGACGTTCGACCACTATAAAACCTATTTTCGCCGGCATCGTGGCAGAGTGGTTGCCACCCGCAGCCGGCTCAAAATCGCGCGCAGGTTTCGCGGTCCAACCGAATATCCGCTTTGGGATATGTCGCTGATCGCGTTCTACCAGCTGGTGGCCTTCGTAACGATGGGCATGGTCACGTTGTTTCCCCTATAAAATCCAATGGTGGTGCGTCCTTCGTGACCGCCCCTGGCTGCCGGCTTTCTCTTCGTTTGCGAGCTTTGCCCTGCGCATCTGTCGCATGGATGCCCGATATGATACGGATCTTGTGGTATTCCTGTCCGACGTCAAGCACGAATGGTGGGCACCGATCACCGATTACCTGCGCGATCGCGGCAATGCAGCGCGGGCAGGTGGTGTCGGCCGCGGCTGCCGGGGCATATCGATGAAATTTCGGACCATCCGTGCCTGGTGCCTCTGATTTGTAGGACACCCCTTTGATGCGGACTCCACATTTCCGTGCACAACGAATTTCACTGGAGCCACCCATGAGTACGCGCAAGGCCGCCTTACCCCGCGCGAAACGAGCGGATGCGGCACTCAGCAAGCGCCTGAATCGCCTGGAACGCGACAACGAGAAACTCCGGCGAGCCAACGAGGAACATCGCCGATCCGAAAAGCGTTATCGCAACCTCATCGGGGGCTCGATCCAGGGTGTCTTCGTCCACCGCAACTTTCAGATACTGTTCGTCAACGACGCTCTGGTCAAGGTCTTCGGATACAAATCGAAACGGGAAATGCTGGAACTGCCGAGCGTCGATGTGCTGCTGGCGGCGGGAGAGCGCAAACGAATTCATAGCTTCGCCCGGCAACGCATACACGGCAATTCGGCGCCGGTGCAATATGAGTTTCAAGGAATCAAAA
This sequence comes from SAR324 cluster bacterium, assembly GCA_022574555.1. Classification (GTDB taxonomy): domain Bacteria; phylum SAR324; class SAR324; order SAR324; family JACQKK01; genus JACZRV01. The sequence goes on along the minus strand of JACZRV010000007.1, from coordinate 54,418 downwards.
AGAACGGGTCGCAAATTTGGCTGAACAATATCGCCCGGGTGATCGATTGGGACGGGCAACCTGCCTTCCAGGGAACCGTTGTGGACATCACCAAGCGAAAGTCGGCCGAAGAGGCGCTTCGCGACAGTGAGGAGCGCTTTCGCGGGCTCGCGGAGGGATCGATCGAGGGCATCCTGGTGCACAGAAACTTCATTCCGCTCTACGCCAACCAGGCCTTCATGGACATTTTCGGTTACGCCACCGCCGATCAGGTGTTGGGGCTGGACCTGAAAAAGGTTCCCTTCGTCGCGCCGCGAGATCGAAGGCGCCTTCTGAGCTACGCCAGGGCTCGTATGCGGAACATCGACGTTCCCTCGCGATACGAGTTTCAGGGAATCAGGCAAGATGGACCGACAATTTGGGTGGAGATCGTTGCCACACGGATCAATTGGGGCGGTCAACCCGCCATTTTGAGCACATACAACGACATCACGCAAAGGCGGCTGGCCCAGAATGGTCTCCAGGAAAGCGAAGAACGCTACCGGAATCTTGTTGAGGGATCGATCCAGGGGATTCTCGTTCACCGCGATCACCGTCCACTTTTCATCAATCAAGCCTATGCCGACATATTCGGCTACGCGTCGCCGGATGAGATCATGCGCATGGGCAACATCCTGAATTTGGTCGCGGAACATGAACGCAAACGCGTGCTGGGATATCGACGAGCCCGCATGAAGGGACTGCCGGCACCGACACAATACGAGTACGAGGGCATACGAAAGGACCATAGCAAGATTCATCTGGTCAACATCAACAAGATGATCGATTGGGAAGGAAAACGAGCGATACAGACCACGTTGATCGATGCCACGGAACTTAAACGGCATGGAGACCGGTTGAAGTCCAGCGAAGAACGCTATAGGGCTCTTGTCGAGGGGTCCATACAAGGGATTATTGTCCATCGCGATTTCAAACCGTTGTTCGTGAACGATGCTTTCGCCAAGATACATGGTTACGATTCGGCACAGCAAATTCTGGACTTTGAAAACGTATTGGACCTGGCGCTTCCGGACGAACTTCCAAAGCTAAGAAAGTTTTTTCGGGAACGGAAGAAAAGAGGCGACGAATCGGTGCGATACGAATTTCGGGCTTGTCACAAAAATGGATCGGTAATTTGGCGAGAAAATATCGCCAATTCGATAATGTGGAACGGAAAACCGGCGGTTCAGGTGACCACCCAGGACATCACCAAAAGAAAGTTGGCGGAAGAAAAGCTGCGGGCAAGCGGGGAGAGATTTCGCAATCTGGTGGAGGGTTCCTTACAAGGGATCGTGATCCAAAAGGACTTCGTACCCAGATTCGCCAATCAGACCTATGCCAATATTTTCGGTTACGATTCGCCGGAGGAAATCATCCAAATGGGCGATCTCACCGCTCTGCAAGCCCCTCACGAAAAGGCCAGGATCGCCCGCTTGTACAAGAGGCACATGAAAGGCGGCTTGGATGAGACGAGGTACGAGGTTCAGGGTGTACGCAAGGACGGGTCCCTGGTCTGGGTGGAACTGAATCACAGGCCCATCGTGTGGGAAGGCGAAAAAGTCGTTCAGTCCACGTTGGTCGATATTACCGAGCGCAAACGCGCCGAAGAGGAGCTGCGTTCCAGCGAGGAAAAATTTCGCAACCTCGCCTCGGGCTCCATCCAGGGTGTGTTCGTCCACCGCGATTTCAAACTGCTCTTCTCCAATCGAGCGTTCGCGCGGATATTGGGATTCGACGATCCCGCCGATCTGCAAGGATTCGATCTGATGGGCGCGATTCCGCCCGAGGATCGCCAACGCTACCGCCGCCAATACAAGGTGAGAATCAGTGGCCGGGGCGCCCCCAGCCATTTCGAACATTCGTGGATCAGAAAAGACGGCACCAGCGTCTGGACCCATTTGGCCTTGACAGTGGTGCAATGGGACGGCGAGCCCGCGGTGCAGGTGGCCGTGGTGGACATCACCGAGCGTAAAATCGCCGAAGCCGAGTTGAGAACGAGCGAGGAACGATATCGCAACCTGGTGGAAGGGTCCATCCAGGGCATGGTCGTCCATCGCGATTTCAAGCCGCTTTTCGTCAACAGCGCCTATGCGGAAATATTAGGGTTTTCTTCCGTCAAGGAGGTGATGGAGGTGGGAAATATTCTCGACATGGTGCATCCCGATGAGCGGGCACGGATCGTGAGCATCAAGAACCTACGCGTCCGGGGCGAAAACGCTCCGACCCACTATCAATGCAAGGGCTTGCGCCGCGATGGAAAAACGATCTGGCTCGAAATCATCACCAGGCTCATTGCCTGGGACGGCGGACCGGCCATCCAATCCACCTTCGCCGAAATCACCGAAAGGAAAAAGCTCGAAGAGCAACTGCGCCATTCGCAGAAGATGGAGGCGCTGGGCGAACTCGCCGGCGGAATCGCTCACGATTTCAACAATATACTGCAAATCATCGGCGGATTTTCCGAATTGGTGATCGAGGCGACACCGGAGAGTGATGACAGGTACGCGAAGTTGATGCAGGTGAGCAAAGCGGTGCACCGCGGCTCGGCCCTCACCCGCCAACTCCTGATGCTCAGCCGCCGCCAGGTGCTGGCCCTGCGAAATCTGGAGATCAACGAATTGGTCCGCAACGTGGCCACGATGATCCGGAGATTGATCGGGGAACATATCGACCTGACCATAGCCACTCACGATGGGCCTACGACCATTCATGCCGATCCCAGCGCCATCGAGCAGGCGCTGATCAACTTATGCCTCAACGCCCGCGACGCCATGCCTGACGGGGGACGGCTCACCATTGAAACGCGGACGGCTTCGCTGGACGCCGAATACTGCCGGGCCCACCCGTGGGCGGCACCCGGAGACTACGTCAACGTGTGCATTTCCGACACCGGGACCGGCATCGCCCCGGAGGATAGGGAGCACGTGTTCGAGCCCTTCTACACGACCAAGGAAGCCGGTCAGGGAACGGGCCTGGGGCTGGCCATCGTTTACGGTATCGTGCGCCAACACGCCGGCCTGATCAATTTATACAGCGAAGTCGGGCTGGGAACGACTTTCAGGCTATACTTTCCCGTCTCCGCGACGAGGGCTTCCCCCGCAGCCGATCGCCCACGGGCCAGCATTCAAAAGGGAACCGGAACGATCCTTGTCGCGGAAGACGATGAGGGAATACGGACGCTGACCTCCCAAATTCTTAAAAGCGGCGGATACCGGGTCATTATGGCGGAGGACGGTCAGCGGGCCGTGGAATTGTTCGAATCGCATCGCGATGAGATCGACCTGGCCGCGCTCGATCTGGTGATGCCCCGCAAGAGCGGCCGCCAAGTCTACGAGGAAATTCGCGCAATGGGCTCCGACATTCCGGTTTTCTTCACCAGTGGCTACAGCCCCAAGGCTGTGGACCTCAGGTTCATCCTGGAACACGAAATCAAGTTGGTATCCAAGCCCTTCGGGCGCGAGGAGCTGCTTCAGGTGATCGCTGATCTGCTCGCGTCGCCGTCGAAGGTTCGCAGATGAAGCCGAATTCCGATCAGACGCGGCCAATCAGGCGCGGTCAAGCTGGCCCGCCGATACTGATGATTTCCATCTTACCCTTGTTTTTGAGTTCGACCACGCCCTGGGATTTGCCCCGAAAGAGATGGGCCACTTCCTGCCATGCCTCCTGGCTGACGTTGACCGCATCGGCGACGCCGTAGCTCTCGATCCGCGAGGCGGTGTTGACCGTATCTCCCCAGATATCGTAGGAAAACCGGCTCTTGCCCACGATTCCCGCGACGACGGGCCCCTTGTGGATGCCCACGCGGATCTTCCAGTGAGGGTCCAATTGGGGTGAAGCGGCGACAATTTCCAAACCGTAGTTGACACAGGCCAGCACCGGGTTATCCAGTGGCGTGAGCATGCCCCCCGCGGCCATGAATGCGTCGCCGATGGTCTTCACCTTGTCCAGCTGGTGCTTGGAGGCCATATCCTCCAGCAGTCCGAAAAGCGACTCCAGGTGTTGCAGAATTTCCCCGGGGTCGTGAGTTTCGCAGTAGGCCGTAAATCCCACGATATCGGCAAATAAAACCGCGACGTTGTTGTAGCGCCGCGGAATGACCGACCCGGTGGCCAGCAATTCCTCGACGACCATGTGGGGCAGGACAGAGTGCAGCAATTTGTCGCCTCGCAATTTCTCTTCCTGTACGCGGCGCAAAAAGAACTGCTCCTGATCCTTCAGCCGTTTCTTTTCCAGGGAGGCCTTGACCCGCGCCCGGAGCAGCGTGGGCTTGATGGGTTTGAACAGGTAGTCGTCGGCGCCCAGTTCAACGCATTTCGCGACGCTCTCCAGATCGTTCACGCCTGAAATCATTACCACCGGGATTTGGCGCAGCTTGGCATCGGTGTGAATTCGTCGGAGCACGGTGATCCCGTCCATGTCGGGCATCACCACGTCGAGCAGGACGAGATCGAAAGGCTCCGATTCCAATGCCTTCATTGCCTCCCGCCCGCTGTCCGCCGTTCGAACCTCGTAACCGCTCGGGGTGAGGATTGTCTGGATCAATTGAAGATTCTGATCGTCATCGTCGACAATCAGCACCCGCTCCGTGTCGTTAGCCATATGCCGATTTGGAATTGCCGATGTCCCGCCCCCATCGGTCGATCCTACGTTTTTGCTTGCGATGGATTCCGTCGTATTCGTTACCCACGTCCGGTGTGCGAAAGACGCTATCCCTCGGGCTGCGGTGTGTCGATGATCGGCGGGATCGACGCGCGAACGAAGGTGGCCACGGTGGAAAGGGATATTGGGTCATGGTCTTGCTCGGCTGTTGCCCCCCGGTAGTTATGTAGGAATCCATTATGGGGGCGGCGCGAATTTGTCAACATTCCGCCGTGCCGGAAGCATACCGTGATCGACGGGATTACTGCTGACGAATAAGCGATCTCGAAGCAGAAAAGAAGAAATTCGGTAGTTGAAGGATCGGCGCTCCCGTTTCGGACCTATGCGGCCAGGCGGAAATGCCGTGATCGGGGGTTAATGCGGCGTTCCGATCTCCTGCTGGAAAGCGTAGAGGCTGCCCAGGCGGATGATGCCGGTGAGCTCGTCGAGGGCTGTGCGCACTTGGTCCGCCAGAGCCGGATCGGCCAGGTCCGCGGTGCTGAGGGAATTCCCCGGCGAACCGATAACAGGCAAGGACTATGGAAAAGCTACGGGAAGGCACGGAGACCAGGAACCGCGGAGGCACTGGATTCATCAGGTGCCGTGAATACGAGGCAGGGATGCCGGCTTTTTGCGGATCAGTCCTCGGACATCGTGGGATCGAACGACGGTTGTGGCCCCTGGGACCCTTTGTCCACGCGTTTGCGCAGATCCTTGCCCCCGCGGAAAAACGGGAGCAGCTTCTCGGGCACATACACCTTGTCGCCGGTCTTGGGATTGCGGCCCGTATAGGCCCCGTAGCTCTTGAGCAGAAAGCTGCCGAATCCGCGGATTTCCACTTTGTCCGCCGAGTTCAAGGCATCCTTGATGTTATTGAAAAAGATATTGACGGCTTCCTCGGAGACCTTGTTCGTCTGCTGGGTCAAAACCGCCAGCTTCTCGATCAACTGGGATTTGTTCACGGCGCGGCTTCCGGCTTCGGGTTGTAATCTTCGTTTGAAGACTTCCTGACAGTCAACGGCGCGGCATGTGATGCGGGCGCGGCGTCTGCCGGCCGGGTCATTTCCCCATGCACGGCTCTTCGGCGAATCGAGCGCTCGAAACTAACAGGCCCGCTGCAAAAAATCAAACCTTTCAAGCCTCTAAGAGAAAGTACCGTAAAATCCGCGACGACACGGGCACCCGAGTCGTGGTGACCCGCGGCAGGCATTTCCCACGCCGGGATCGTGGTGCTAGCATGCCCCCATGCTTCCTGTCACGGAAATCGAGCCGGTGGGGACCCTCTACTACTTCGGCGACCCCATGTGCTCCTGGTGCTGGGGTTTCAGGCCGGTACTGGAACAAGTGGAGCAGGAGTACCCCGAACTGAACCGCGTCACCGTCATGGGCGGACTGCGCCGGGGGCCTGACGTTCCCATGGACGATGCCCTCATCGAACTCATCCGTGATGCTTGGCGCCGCATCGCCGAGACGACGGGCCAACCCTTCGATCACACCCTGTGGAAGCGCCATCGTCCCCTGTCCACCACCCTGCCCGCCTGCCGCGCGGTGCTGACCGCCCGCATCCTGAACCCCGAATTGGAGTGGCCCTTCATGGTCGCCATGTTCAAGGCCTACTTCACCGAAGCCCGCGATTGCACCCGCGTGGAAACCCACCTGGAAATCGCCCAAGAGGTCGGGATCGATCCCGCCTCGTTCAGCGAAACCCTCTCCACCTCCGACGTGGAACGCGCTCTCAGCGAGGATCTCCGCCTCGGCGATTCCCTGGGCATCCGCGGTTACCCCACCCTCATGCTGAAACTGGCCGGCGAATACCATCTCGTTTCTCCCGGCTATGGACCCATCGAACATTTCCGCCGCGCCATCAATGCCGTCTACGAATCCAACGGCATCGAATTCACACGCCCCGAGAGCGGGATCTATTCGTAGGTCTGCGAAGAGGTAATTTTGGGGTGGGGCAGGTCAAAATTTTTCCGGTTCGGTATTTTCACATTTCGTATTCAGGGCGGAATCACGCCTTCATGCGGCGCAGTTCGGTGTAGACCCCCTGCCAGAAGAGGGGCACCAGGATTTCGTGGTGTCCGATGATGGTGAAGCCCTCGCCGCCCGTGGCGGTGGGCCGGCTGACCACGTTCTCCTGGGGGCGGTAGTGGCGGATCATGTCGAAGTTGACCGCCGTGAAGCGCCGCACAGGATGACCCAGGTTGCGCACTACGGTAAGTGCCTTGAGGAAGACCTCGGGGAGGATCACCGCCGAGCCGTAGAGGAAGACGATCCCGCCCTCCAGGCCAGTGAGCTGGTCGCAGAGTATTTTGAAATCGCGGAAGGTGGCCTCGCCGATGGCGGCCCCGTCGGTTTCGGGGTGCTGGTGGATGGTCTCCGTGCCGATGGCGGCGTGCACAGTTACCGGCACGCCGCATTGCCACGCCGTCAGCAGCAGGCTCAACTCGGCATGGGGCGGATCGAGCGCGGCCAGATGGCGGGCCACCGCTTCACCGTAACCCCAACCCTGGGTGGCCCCCCGGCGCACCGCCTCGTTGATTTGCATGCCGGTCTCTTCCACGAATCCGAAGAGACCCGTTTCCAGGTGCGCTGCCACGTCCTCGGATGTGCGGCCGAAGCAGGCCACCTCGAAGTCGTGGATGGCGCCCGCGCCGTTCATCACCAGGCAACTCACCGCGCCGCGTCTGAGGAGTTCGCACAGCAAGGGGGAAAGCCCGCACTTGATCAAGTGCGCCCCGATCATCAGGATGAGGGTGCCGCCGCCGGCGATCAGATGCGCGGTGCGGCTGGCCAGGGACTTGAGATCCTGGGCGGCGAGGATGCCGGGCAGCCCTTCGAAGAATGCGGCGAAGGAATCGTCGTCCAGATCCGGCCGCCCGAACATCGTGGTGTCCACCTTGGTTTCGCGCTCGGCGAAGGGAATGCGGCGCACGCCGCTCAGGTCGATCTCCTTGTACTTACCCATCCTTCGGACCTCGGCCGGCCGGCTTTCCCAATCCGACCTTGAGCCGGACGCGATCCATGACCCCGTGGGCCACTTGTCGCGCCTTTTCCGCCCCCGAGGCCAGGATACGGTCCAGCTGCTCCGTATCGGGCCGCAGGGCGAAGTAGCGCTCGCGATAGGGCCCGATTTCATCGTTGATGGCCTCGAAGGTGGCCTGTTTCATCTCGCCATAGCCCATACCGCCGGCCCGGTAGCGCTCGGCCCAGGCTTTCCGGTCCGCCTCCGGGGCGAAGTGGCGATAGATGTTGAAGACGTTGCACGTATCGGGGTCTTTGGGCGCTTCGACCGTCTTGGAATCGGTGACCACCCGCATCACCGCCTTGCGCAGTTCCTTCTCGGGGGAGAAAAGGGGCAGCACGTTATGGTATGACTTGCTCATCTTGCGCCCATCGGTACCGGGAATCGTGGCCACGTCGTCCTCGATGCGCGCTTCGGGCACCACCAGAGTCTCCCCATACAGGTGGTTGAAGCGCTGGGCCAGATCGCGGGTGATCTCCAGATGCTGCTTTTGATCCCGTCCCACGGGCACCTCGTGGGTGTCGTAGATCAGGATATCCGCCGCCATCAGCACCGGATAGGCGAACAGCCCGTGGTTCACCTCCCCGTTCTTGGCCTTGGCGTCCTTGAAGGCGTGGGCCCGTTCCAGCAAACCCATCGGGGTGACGCAACTCAGCACCCATGCCAGCTCCACGTGCTGGGGGATGTCCGACTGGCGAAAGAAGGCGTGCTGCTCGAAATCCATCCCCAGCGCGGCGAAGACGGCCACCAGATCATAGGTGTGCTCCCGCAATTCCTCCGCCACGCGCACCGTGGTCAGGGCATGGTAATCGGCAATAAAATAGAAGGCCTCGTGGCTTGCGAGCATCGCCATCGCCGGTTTGAGGAAACCCAGATAGTTGCCCAAATGGGGTTGGCCCGTGGGCTTGATGCCCGAAAGCGTGCGTCGTCTTTTCGCCATCTGTCTGCGTCAAGGGTTGTGGAATGATCGGGTGTGCGCGAATCCAAAAAAGCCACGCGATACAAAAGATACAGGTCGCATGACGGGTGCTGCGAATCCAGCAAAAAAATGCCGCGCGCCGCGCCCAGGCAGCTCGCGTTGACTTCACTGCACCGCGTCGCCTATACTTTGCGCCCGAGTCGGGGCGTAGCGCAGCCTGGTAGCGCACACCCTTGGGGTGGGTGTGGTCGCTGGTTCAAATCCAGTCGCCCCGACCATTATTTCAATGACTTAGCGACTAATCCTCCCTTCGATAATCTGAGGTAAATTGAGCCAAATCCGGTTTGGTCTTGCAGCGCCATGCAACCCACCGACGCCAAACGCAGGCTCTCCACCATCCCAGTGGGAATTTGAAAATGATACATTCGCCGACTGGTAGGTATCAATTGGAGGAGGGACTTGGGCGATAGACCTGCCGTCGAAGACCCTCTGGCCTTTATCCGGCAGTGTGTGACCGCGCGCGGTATCTATTGGAGTCACCACGTCAACATGAGAATGCGCAATCGAGCGATTACCCGTAGAATGATATTGGACACAGTGGACAGCTATACGATTATCGAGTCGAATCCGGGGGACAAATACCTGCCCACCTATTTGGTGCTGGCAAGGAGTGGGGAGAACGCGTTCCACATCTTGTTCGCCCTGGACACGGCGGAAAAGAATGTCCGGGTCGTGACCGCCTACTGGCCCGATCCCGGCAGATGGCATGACAATTACGAAACCAGGAAAAATCGATGAAATGTCATGTGTGTGGCGGAGAAATGATGCCCCTGGTCACCGACATGCCGTTCAAGGTCGACCGTAAATCCATCGTCATTCTCAAGGATTTACCGGTTCTGCAATGCGGCCATTGCCGGGAATATCTGATGGAGGATGCCGTGATGGAAAATGTCGAAGCGATCCTGGCCAAGGCCGATCCGGCAGCGGAATTGGAAATCGTCAGGTACGCCGCATAACGATGGAACCCACCGACGCCAAGCGCAGGCTCTCCGCCCACCCCACCCCCGTCCCCTCCCCGCGCGCGGAGAGGGGTGGCCCTCGACTCGAATATGTAGGACAGGGTCGTCTCCCCCTCTCCGCTCAGCGGGGAGGGGAGCAGGCCGCGTGTTTGGACCACGGAACTCGATTGCATGGTGTCGTTTATTGGTGTTCGCACCAAATACGAGTAAATGTGCGCTAATCAACAACAGGAGCGAAGCATGAAAAAGATCATCGGCGTCTTGGGCATCGCGGCCTTGGTTTGGGGTATCGCGTTATGGGCAGCCCCGAACGGGGCTGCGGCGGCTGCCGGGGACCAGGCAGGTGTGGACTATATCGTGATGGCCATGCAGGCCCCGTTGCCCATCTGCCCCACAACCACCCTGGGCCAGGCCGCCAACGCTTTTTTTCAATCGCCCAGATGGGAGCAAAGCCGGGACGCGGAAGGAAGGCTGATCATTCACGTCATCGGCATGCCCGCCCGCAACAACAACAAGATCGTCATGTCGCGCATCAGTTTCGTCTTCGACCCGGAGCGCAAATCCCTCCAATTCAAAGCGATGGATACCACCGGCATTCCGCAAACGTTCGAGATCTACGCCATCTTGATGAGGACGGTTTGCACTTAGCAGACCAGTGACTATCTCAGTGACTATCTGCCCCTGGCGGGAAGGGAGACTCCATCCCCCTTCAGCCCCTGCAAGGGAGCCGGGCTCCCTTGACCCCAATTAGATTGCAATACACTTGAACCAAAAATAATTCAGTGTGCCGGGAACGAGTTCCCTGCTGGGGGCCTGGGGGCCGGAAACAATGGTTTGCCCCAGAAATCCGCAGCGCATGGGTGCGAACCCGTGGACGATGCCATGAGCAATGCCACGGGGTCGCACGGGACGTGAAAATCAAGATTGCGGCACACCGATAGCAATGGGACGCACTTCCGAACCCGATCCTCCCCTCACCATGAGCGGAAGAATGATCGTGCACGAAGTCCAGACCTTGTCCTTGGCCATCTCCGCCAGGTGCGCGTTCTGGATTTGGTGAATGCCCGACTGGGTCAGGTTCTCATGGTGGACAATGAATGGCAGGCCGGGTGGCGTGCCTTCCGGCGGGCCGGATTTGCCAAAGATCTGACCTTCGTTGGCCGGATCCGTGAACGGATTGTCCAACGCCACCAGCACCACCTGTTTCTCCTTGAGATACTTGGCGCCATCGTAAGAGAGCCCCGGCCCCTTGGTGTAATACTCCTTGGTCGTGTCCGGATCGGCCCAGTTGTCTTCCCAGCCGGTGTAGATGTAGAGCACATCGCCGGGCTGGATGCCCCGCCAGCCGAGACCCTGGGCTTTTAGCATGCCTTCGATGTCCTTGGCGGTTACCAATTGCCCCGGCGTCATCGGCTGGCCCTTACCCAGATAGGTGCGGGCGTCCAGCAGCACGGCGGTGGTGATGATGGGCGGGGCGTTTTCGATCCCCAGTTTTTGCAGGGGCGAGCCCGGGCTGGGCTTGACGTCCTTCTGGGTGTAACCGCCATAGTAGACGGCTTTATCCGCTGGAAAATCGCCTTCGCCCTTCCATAGTTCGGGCAAGTAGGCGAAATGGCCCAGGGCGTCCATTTGGGTGCCTTGGCCCGCGGTCTCGCCTTTCACGGTTTCCCCATTGAAGGCGTGCCGGGTAAATGGAATGCCTACCGTAGCGCTAAACTCGTATTCCAGTGGGGCAGCGAAGGGCGAACTGGACATGGTTTCCGAACGGACGTGGGAAATTTCGTAGACCTTCGCTCCGGGTTGGCTGAGATGATATGCGCAACGCAACCAGGTGCCCGCGCCCTGGGTATTGCCCATACCCCGCTCGTCCCCTTGGGGCCATGGGCCGTTGGGCACCAGCTTTTTGGCAGCGCCTACATTGGCCATTTGGCCGTCGGCTTGCGCCAGAGCTCCCGTCGCGCCCATCACGGCGCAGATCGCGAGAGCGAGAGTAAGACGGATCGTATCCATAGGTGCTCCTTTGGGTTGATCAATCGACGGCATCGGGCACGCCGATGCGCCATGCTGCGGAAAAGCCCATCCCGCGGAAAAGCCAATGTCGCGGAAGCCCATGTTGCGGATAAGCATCGTTATCAATGCGCAGGCCGAACGGGCAATCGGGGCGATCACGGTTCAGCCAATATCCTGATTCGCGTACGATATCAACCGAAAGCGGCCGGCCCTCCGACTTTGCGCAGCAGAATCTAACGGGCCGGGCACAGGCCGGCTTCATGGCTCCTTGTCCCGCGGATGGGCGCGATGAAAAGCTTCGGCCACCTCCCGGTAACTGACCGTCCTGTATCGGTCCAACTCACCGAGCCTCTTGGCGCCCAGAAAGGTTTGCAGGGAGCGGACATCGGCGCCACGCACCCGGAAGTGGCGGGCAGCCAGACGCCGTAGGGCCGCCGCCCCGCCATCGAGGCCGACGGCTTCCATGGCCTGGCGCACCTGCCGGCCCAGAGCCGCAGGGGATTTGGGCCGCAGCCGCGAGCCGGTCCCCACCCGCAAGTCGAACCACAGGGGTGCATCGCCCCTCGGTTGGGCGTCGACGGCATCACCGCCCGTGGGGCTTTCGTCGCCTGAACCGCGAATTTCCGAGCGCTCCAATGCGGCGGCGCGGCGCGCGAGATAGTCGTCCACCCGGGCCACGCCGGCGGCCGAGAGGAAAACCTCGCTGCGGCCCCCACCGTGATGTATGCGCACGGTGTTTGGCTCGGGGCCTAGGGAAAGCCCGAGGAGGCCATAGACCTGCGCAGGCCGCAGGCCGGCACCATAAATCAGCTCCAGCAACAGGAGCAGCCGGGCATCAGCCAGGTTTCCGGCGGATCGCTCGAACATCAGGTGCACGGCCGCCTCCTCGCCTTCGGGCAGGGCGGTGCCGCGGGCGCGTCCGGCCAGGCGCAGTCCCTTCAAGGGATTCCGCTCGACGTAACCCTTGTGCAGCAGAAAGCCGAAAAAGCCACGCAGAGCGGTGAGATGATGGGCGACTGTAGCCCGTTTCCAGCCACGCTCCCGCTTGTAATGTTCCAGGTAAGCTTCTACCGATCGCTTGTCGATGTGAGCCAGCTTCCAGTGCGGCTCAAGAAAATGGGACGCGGGCCGAGCCCTGGCAGATGCGAGGAACTGCCGCACCGCCTTGGAGTAGCCGCGTTGGGTGGCCGGAGCCCTTCCTATTTCGTTCCGCAAATAGGTTGCAAACTCGTCAACGATTCCGTTAAGCTCTTCGATGTCCATACTCGCATTGAAGATGTTACAGCCTGAACACATGAAAAATTGGGTTCGGGCGAAGGAAACCACTCGCCTCTTCTTCGGTCCAGCCGAATATTGCTGGCCCGTACCCGAACCAGCCGCGGCCTTGCGGCGCCGTTATCCTGGCCCTACCGGCCCCACCTCAAGCGAAAGTGGGTCCGTTCGGGCAGAAAAGCGCCGATGCTGGAATAGCAAGACGGCCGGGCTAAATTCTAAATACCTATCACCAGAGAGCGGAATTGAAAAAGATCGAAGCCATCATCAAGCCCTTCAAGCTGGACGAGGTCAAGGAAAGTCTCCAATCCATCGGCGTGCAGGGCATCACAGTCAGCGAGGTCAAAGGCTTTGGAAGACAGAAAGGCCACACGGAGCTTTACCGCGGTGCCGAGTATGTCGTCGACTTTCTTCCGAAGATCAAGATCGAGGTCGTTCTTCCCGACGATCAGGTGGAAAAGGCCGTCGAAGCAATCTCCTCAACCGCCAAAACCGGCCGCATCGGTGACGGAAAAATATTCATCATTCCACTTGATGACGCGATCCGCATCCGTACCGGAGAAAAAGGCGAAAAAGCCATCTGACCCATCTATCTCTGACCCATCTATCCGCGAAAACCGTCTCCGATCCGGCGGGCCGGAAGGCGCTGGTCGCACCCTCTTTCAGAAAGGTAGGTACCCATGACGAGTTCGCCAGCCGATGTGCTTAAGTTTATAAAGGATTCCAAGGCATCGATTGCCGATTTGAAGTTTATTGATTTCATAGGCACGTGGCAGCATTTCCAGGTTCCCGTTCATAATTTATCCGAGAACACGTTTGAGGAAGGGGTTTATTTCGACGGTTCGAGCATCCGAGCCTGGCAGCCCATCGAGGCCAGCGATATGACCGTGGTGCCCGACCCGACGACAGCAAAGATCGATCCCTTTTTCGATGAAGTGACCGTTTCGCTGATATGCGATATCCGCGATCCGGTCACCGGGGCCAGCTACACCCGCGATCCGCGTAACGTGGCCAAAAAGGCGGTAAGCTACCTGCAGTCCACCGGTATCGCCGACACCGCCTACTTCGGCCCCGAAGCGGAGTTCTTTATTTTCGACAGCGTGCGCTACGAAACCAACTCGGCGACCGGATTCTACGAGATCGAATCGGAAGAAGCACCTTGGACCTCGGGCGAACTCGGCGGCACCAACATGGGCTACAAGGTGCGCCCCAAATTGGGCTATTTCCCGGTGGCACCCACGGATTCGATGCAGAACATCCGAACCGAAATGGTGCTGATGATGGAGTCCCTGGGGATGAAAATCGAAGCCTCGCATCACGAGGTAGCGCCCGCGCAGCATGAAATCGACTTCCGCTTCGATTCCCTGGTCGTGACGGCGGACAACATGCAGTGGTATAAATACATCGTGAAAAACATCGCCCGCCGGCACAACCGGGTGGCGACCTTCATGCCCAAACCCATGTTCGACGACAACGGCAACGGCATGCACACCCATCAGTCCCTGTGGAAAGACGGCACGCCGCTTTTTGCCGGCGACCGGTACGCGGGTATAAGCGACATGGCCATGTACTACATCGGTGGTCTGCTCAAGCACGCGCGGGCCATCGCCGCACTCTCCAATCCGTCGACCAATTCCTACAAGCGGCTGGTGTCGGGATTCGAGGCACCGATCAATCTGGCCTATTCCAACCGCAATCGCTCGGCGGCGGTGAGAATCCCCGTGGTCAACTCACCCCAGGCGCGCAGGATCGAGTTTCGTTGCCCCGACTCCACGTGCAACGTCTATCTGGGCTTTGCGGCCATGCTCATGGCCGGACTGGATGGGATCGAAAACAAGATCGATCCGGGCGATCCGTGGGACAAGGACATTTATGGCCTTCCGCCCGAGGAGTTGGCCAAGATACCCAAAATGCCCGGCTCCTTGCGGGAAGCCCTCGACGAATTGCGTGACGATCACGAATTCCTGCTGAAAGGCGACGTCTTTACCCCGGACGTGATCGATTACTGGATCGAATACAAGACCGAACAGGAGATCAAGCCCGTGGACAGCCGCCCAGCGCCCCACGAGTTTTATCTCTATTTCGACACTTGAATTGTAGGGCGGCCGGAGACGGAGCCTCGGCTCCGTCTTCCCCGCATACGTTTCACGTTCGGAGCAGTGCCTGAAGTATCGGGGCAAGGAAAGCCCCACCGCCCGGTGAGGAGCCGGGAGGATTGCGTCACGGAAAGACCATCTGCGGGTGACCCATGCGACTGAAACGGATTCTCATCTCCGGATTCAAATCCTTTTGCGACCCCACGGAATTTTCCTTCCTGGAAAACGGAATCACCGTAGTTGTCGGACCGAACGGCTGCGGCAAAAGCAATATCGTCGATGCCCTGCGTTGGGTATTGGGCGAGCAGAGCCCGCGCCAGCTCCGGGGCCGCGAGATGGTCGACGTCATTTTCGGCGGCAGCATGTCTCGCAAGCCCATTGGGCGTTGTGAAGTCACCGTCGTCTTCGACAACACGGAGGGGCTGGCTCTGGAGAAATACCGGGCCTACAGCGAAATCTCCGTGACCCGCCGCCTTTACCGCTCCGGGGAAGGCGAATACCTGATCAACAGTCTGCATTGCCGGCTGATGGACATCCGCGAATTGGTGATGGATACCGGCGTGGCGGGCAAGGCCTACTCCATTATCGAGCAGGGACGGGTGGATGCCTTCATCAGTGCCACCCCGGCCGAGCGCAGGATATTCGTCGAGGAGGCGGCGGGGATCGTGCGGTACAAGACCCGCCGCATTGCCGCCGAGCGGCGGTTGGAACAGTCGGATCAAAACCTGCTGCGCGTGGGAGACCTTATTGGGGAACTGCAACGGCAGGAGGATTCGCTGCGTGGCCAGATGGAGGCGGCCCAGGAATACCTCGCTCTCAGGGATAAGGTGGGCGGCATGGGTCAGAGACTGGCTCATGCCCGCTACTGGAAGGGTGTGAAGCGATGCCGCGATCTCGAACGGGACGTTCAGACCCTGAGCGCCGAACAGGATGGACACAACCAGCAACTCGAGTTGCTGCAAATCCAGGTCGAGCGGAACCGGAACGATGTAGGGCTGGCGGAAGGGAACCTGCGGGCGGCGCGGGCAAAAGCCTACGATATCGAGCGGGAGATTCAGCAACAGGAAACCGCGTCGGCCCTGGCGCGCCAGAACCGGGAGAACGCCCAGCATTGGATCGATCAGCTCACGGCGCAACGAGGCGCATTGCATGAAAAATTTCAAAACATGCAACGCCAAATCAAGGCCGCCCAAGCCAAAAGCGAAGCACTGGAAATCGACGGTTCGACGTCACGCGCCCGTATGGATGCAGTCGAAGCGCACCATACAGAAAAAACGGAGGAGCTGGAAAGCGCCGCAGCGCAATTGGCGCGCACTCAGGAGCGGCTGGTGGAATGCCACACCACACTGATGGGAATCACCAACCAAGAGCGGTTCATCGAGGAGCGCGTGGCGGAATGGCAACGAAGAGCCACCGCCATCGACGAGATTCTGCGAACCACACGCGATGAATTGCAAGACGCACGCGACAGCCGCAGCAAATACGCCGGCGAATTGGCCGCGTGTCAAAGAGACCAGGAGCTTACGGAATCCAAAGGCGCCTCTTTGCAGAGCGCGTTGACCGGGAACGAAGCCGATTTCCGCAACGCTCAGCACCGGCTCGGCGAAGCCACCCGCGAGGAATTGGGGTGTCAATCCCGCGTCGAGGCCCTCGCCGAGATGGAAAGCGGATATCAGGATTTCGGCGAGTCCGTGCGTGGTCTACTCGAGTGGGTGGACGCTTCTCCCGGCGGACGGGATGAATGGGGCTTATTGGGGCCGCTCAGCGATTTTATCGAAATCGAGCCGGATAAGGTACTGATATTCGGGGATTTTCTGGGGGCCTACCTGGAAATACTGGTGCTCCGGGAGTCCAGACACATCGCACCGCTGGCGGAAATCTTGCGCCAAAACGAACTGGGAGCGGTGCGCCTGGTGACCCTGGATACCATCGGCCGGCGGCCCCTGCCGGAAGCGTCGGGGCCGACCCTGGCTGGCCTGGTGAAATTACCGGCCCATTTGGAGCCGGTGAAAAGAGGTCTTTTCGACCCGGTGCGATTGCTCCCCGACGGCTCTCTGCAACCGTCAGTTCCGCCCACGGCGGCGGGCGAGGAATGGATTTCGCCCGCCGGAGACTATCATATGGACCCCAGGGGCGTGGTCACCATCGGCCGGGCACCGGAGCAGACGAGCCCCGCCGCCAGCGGTATTTTGCGCCGCCGCAGCGAACTCCAGGCGCTGCGCGGGCGCTTTTCGGAACTGGAAAAGCGCCGGGAAAGCGCTGAGCGCGAAACCCAGCGGCTGGAAAACGAGATTCGGGCGCAGCGGGCAGAGATCAGCCGGCTGGTTGAAGGATCGGGACGGATGGCGCTGACCCGCTCCCGGCTGGAGCAGGTCATCGATCACGCCAACGAGGCGGTTGACCGCAGCGAGAGCTCGATCGGCCGGCTCGAAGCCGACCGCGATCAACTTCGTCGTGATTTGGAAGATTCGGCGGCGCAGCGCGCCCAAATGGTTCGGGAGCGGGCAGAATGGAATGGGCAGCAGACGCGACTGGAAAGCGATTTGGCGGCCGAACAGGATCGGGCGCATCGAGCCCGAATGGAAACAGGCGAGTTGGAGCAGGGACTCACGGACGACAAGGTGGAATACGCCAGGATCATTTCCCAGCTGGAACAAACGCGCTCCCAGCTCGATGTCCTGGCGGCCGAGTGCAAAGAGACCTCAGCCAAATTGCGGGAAACCGAGAGCGAAATGGAGCGGCAGCAGGCCCTCGCGTCCAACCACGACGACGCGGTGCGGAATGGAATCACCCATCTCGGGCAGATGCAGGAAAATCTCCAGGCCGCCCGGGAACGAACGGATCAGGTGTCGGCTCACCATGAGCAGCTGACCGGCCGTGGAGAAGGGCTGGCCCAACAAATCAAGACTGCCCAGGCCGCCTCCGAATCGGTGCGGGGCAAAAAGCATGAGCTGGAATTGGCCCTCACCGCGGAACGGATGCGCCTGGAGCAATGGAGCGAGCAAGCCGGTGACGGGCCACCACCCGACGAGGGGGCCGATCCCGAGGACGAAGCCCAATTGGAACGCGAGTGGAAGAACGGCCGGCAGAGGTTGGAACAGATGACCGGCGTCAATCTGGCGGCCCCAGAGGAACACGAGGAATTGCATACACGGTTGGAATTCCTGATGCGCCAGCGGGGCGATCTGGAACGGGCCGCTGAAGACCTGAAGGAATCGATTCG
This sequence comes from SAR324 cluster bacterium, assembly GCA_022574555.1. GTDB lineage: Bacteria > SAR324 > SAR324 > SAR324 > JACQKK01 > JACZRV01. The sequence goes on along the minus strand of JACZRV010000007.1, from coordinate 36,198 downwards.
CCGGATGAACCAGGAATCCCGCCGGAGGTTCAAGGATACCTTCGAAAAAGTCAATTCGGCATTCGAGCGCATATTTCCAGAGGTTTTTTCCGGCGGGGAGGGGCGGCTGGTGCTCACCGATTCGGAAGATATGCTCTTGGCCGGAGTGGACATCGTCGCGCAGCCGCCGGGCAAACGATTGCAAGAGGTCAGCCTGCTTTCAGGCGGCGAGAAAGCGATGACGGCGATCGCTCTGATCTTCTCCTTCTTCTCGATCAAACCCAGTCCCTTTTGCGTATTGGACGAGGTGGATGCTCCCTTGGACGACGCGAACGTCGGCCGGTTCAATCGATTGATGCGAAACATGACAGATCGCACGCAATTTATTATGATCACCCATAACAGAAGAACGATGGAGTCCGGCGATCTGCTGTATGGCGTCACCATGGAAGACGCCGGGGTTTCCAAGGTGGTGTCGGTCAACCTGACTGAACTGGCCTCGTAGGGGAAGCTCAAGCCATGAGAACTTGGCGTTGGAATGGGTCTGGCGTGCGGAATACTGCGGCGCTGGTGTGCCTGGCGTTCCTTATGCCGGCCCTTATCCCGGTATCGGCGGCGGCGGCGAATACCGAGCAGATCGCCCAGCGCATCGCCGAATCGCTGATTGCGCTGCCCGGCAAGGGTACGCGCTACAAGACCATCGCGTTCTCGCATATCAGGACCATCTCGCCAGCCGATTTGGATCTCGACGAACTTATCGATTACGCCACGACCAAGATTCTGCAAACGGTGCTGGAATTGGACGTAATCAATCGCGCCCAATTAAAGCGCATCCTGAAGGAACAGAAATTCCAGTTGTCCGACATCGTCTCCGCGGACGAGTACAAGGAACTGGGCCAGTTGGCTGGTATCGATCTGTTCATCTACGGCAATCTCTACACCAATGCGCTGATCCTCAAGGCCATCGACGTGCAGAATTCCACGATTGCCTGGGCGGAATTTATTCCCTTGGAAGGCGCTCCGGAGCAGTGGGTCTCGTCCATCCGCCGGCTCGGTACGGGCATCGTGCAATCGATGAAAACCGATCGCCGTCTCAAACGGGCCAATATCAAAACGGTCAGTTTCTGGGATTTCAAATCCACGACCGGCATTACCGAGGAAGAGGTGGTGGATATCCTCACGGTATACCTCACCAAGGACGGAAGCTTCAAGGTGGTGGACCGAAACAATTTGAAACTGATACTCGGCGAACAGGCGTTGAACCAGGCGGTATTCTTCGACGAGCAAAGCGCCGCCGAGTTGGGCGGGCTGTTCGGGGTGCAGGCTTTCATCAACGGCAACCTGAAACAGGACGGCCGGCAGATCGTGGCCGATTTCAAAATGACCGATATCTACACCGGGAAATTCGTCTGGGCGGCCATTATCAAAATCGACGAAGACACCGTGGATGGGGATGCGAAGGAAAAACGCGGCCAGGCGGGACGTCAGCCCAAAGCCGCGCGCGGCATGGCGCTGGTTTCGGCCGGCGTGTTTGTCCAGGGTACCAACGGCACGCCGGTCGATGCCCGGCCGGCACATCAAGTCAAGTTGCCGGCGTTTCACATCGACATTGCCGAAGTGTCCAATCGCGACTACAACCGATTTGTCGAAAAGCGGAACCATCGGACGCCGGTCGGTTGGATCGGCAGGCGATATCCTGCCGGCTCGGCCGATCTGCCGGTGACCGGGGTCAGCTGGGACGACGCCCGCGATTATTGCCGGTTTCTGGGCAAACGCCTGCCCTCGGAATCGGAATGGGAAAAGGCGGCCAGAGGCACCGGCGGGCAGATCTATCCCTGGGAAGGGATCAACTTCGTTCCCGGATACACGGTGACCCGCGAGTCCGGCAGGAAGGGTCCCGCTCAAGTGCACGCAGCGGGGAAGGACATCAGCCCCTATGGCATCAAACACATGGCGGGCAATGTGAGGGAGTGGGTGAATGACGTGCTCAAGCCTTATGCGGGCGGAATTTCAACCAATCCCAAATTCCACAAGGAAAGGGTGCTGCGCGGCAGTTCCTGGGCGCAGAACGCGCGAGCGGCGGCCACCTTTTTCCGGGGATCCAGCGAGCGCAATCTCGCCTGGCCGGATGTCAGTTTCCGATGCGCCAAGTCGGCATCGATTCCAGTTCCGCAGCGTTAGCCGCATCGTGTGGCACGGCTCGCCGGGATGATTTGCGGCGAAGCCGGCACATGGGTGGATGTGATTAATTGTTGAGATTTCCGGGCTGAGGCGCCAGCTTGTCCAAGGCGATCGCCGCCAATTCCTGCACCAGCCTATCGGGATCGGATTGCGCGATTTGCTTCAGCCGCTCGATGGAATCCGTAAATCCGGCGTTGATCAAGACGCGGATGGTATGGCAGCGAACGAGGGGATCTTCGTGACTCAGGTAACCTTCGATCAATGGCGCCGAGTCGGCATCACCGATTTTTTCCAGCGCCCGTGTGACCGGCAAGACCATGCTGTCTCTGAATCGTTCTTCCGCCTGGTCGGGCACATCCTTCCTGCGTGTAATCCGGCTCAGAAATCTGTTTTTACCAGGCGCTGTAATCCCGATGAGTTGTAACAGAGTGGGAACCGCATCCTTGGCACCGGATTCAGCGAGCGCTTCAATCACCGTTTCCAGGAACAGAGGATTTCCATCCCGATGGGAAGAGACCAATTCGATCAGCTTATCGACGGCTTCTGGTTTCCCGCTCCTGCCCAATGCGGTGATGGCATACATGGCGTAGTTTACGTCGCTGTCCCCGGCCATTTGCAGAAGCAATTCCAGTGGAATCTTCCCCGATTGTTCGTAACCGATCAGGCGGCTCGTGGCCATGGCCCTGTTCTCGGGACTATCTGAGCGCAGGCGGCGCATCAGTTCATCCAACTGTTTTAACAGCGCTTTTGGCAACTTGACAGCCATGGCAGCGGATTTCCTCTGAATAGGGTCTGGATAGGGTCTGAATAGGGTCGCCGTCCGGCGGGCGGGGACTTGAATCAATTTTTTCGAATACGGATATGGTGCGCGTTGGCTCCGGGTACGACATTCATCCTCTGATTGCTGGCCGCCGTCTCGTCCTGGGGGGCGAGACCATTCCGCATGGGCTCGGGTTGGGCGGCCACTCCGACGCGGATGTCCTGCTTCACGCCGTGGCCGATGCCCTGCTCGGCGCGGCGGCATTGGAAGACCTGGGCACTCATTTTCCGCCCGGCGATCCGCGCTATGCGGATGCCGATTCCAGGTCGCTCTTGCGCGAGGTTATGGACAAGGTACGCGGTAAGGGCTGGATACCGGTGAACGTCGACAGTACCATCATCGCCCAGGCGCCTCGTCTCGCACCCTACCTGCCTGCCATGCGCCTGAACATAGCCGGGGATTTGCGAATAGCGCCGGATCGGGTATCGGTAAAGGCGGCATCTCCCGAAGGGCTGGGGGCTCTGGGCAATGAGAAAGGCATAGCCGCCCAGGCAGTAGTCTTGCTGGAGACCCTATAATTCAGCGCCCTATTGCGGCAGATCCTCGGCCCCCGACCCAACGAGAGGCGCAACCCTCCGCTGCGGCGCGAGCCGCGAATCAATTTCTATGATTCTGCGGTTTACGAGCGATTGCGGTCACGTCGCTGAAGCTGGGGCAGCTGAACTGGAGTCGCCCCCCGAACCGGTGGCTTTTTTTTCCGCCTTGTCTGACTTGGCCGTCTTGCCGTCGGCGCTCTTCTCGGTGGCCGTCTTGCCGTCGGCGCCTTTTTCCTTAGTGGACCCACTTTCGGCTTTCTTGCCATAACCGTCGCTATACCATCCGCTGCCCCTCAGGTGGAAAGCGCTCTGGGAAAGCTTGCGGGTGACGTTGCCTTTACAGGTTGGGCAGACTGTCTCCGGTGGATCGGTAAACTTTTGCAGGCTTTCAAACTCGTGCGTGCAATCGTTGCAAATGTACTCGTAAATCGGCATCGGATACTCGGGTTGTTTTGATCGGTCCAATCATTCGGGGTGGCGGCGTGCGCACACCGGAAAAAACTCCTGATCGTGATTATGCTATATATTAATTTATGTGGATTTCTCATTGCAGTCAACGGCCATTGCAGTCAACGGCCATTGCAGTCAACGAATGGCGATTGCGCACCTGGGCAAGCGCGAAATCCGTACCGACCGCCTGGGCTTTCCGCGCAGGGCAATCGCAAGAACCAAATTGAAGGAACTTCCAGAGAGATTTCCTATGCGTTGAGCCTTTCCGTAGAAGGAAGTGTGGGTTATCTCTCAAAATAGACATATTTGAGTGTCGCGTTTCGTGCCTAATTTTTGCTTCTTGTGTTTTTGCCCGATCTTGCGATTGCCCTGGCTTTCCGCGCCGATTGGTTGACAGTTCGGCCAGCACCATGCTACCAGAAGTGGTTTCAGAATAAATCCCCTCAGCGACCGATCATTGGGACGATGCGTGCGGGGCGCCGTTAGGCTGGAGCATCGGCTCCCGCCAAGTGCTAATCCGTGTGGTTGATCAACACAGCAGGCCCGTGTCTGGACGGGCACCGCACGACATTTTCCACCGTAACGTGCAGCAATAGTATGGATTACCGGGCATCGGAACACCTCATCCCGATTTTCGACTTTGGGGTATTGCACCTAGAACTGAACACCGCTTTGTTCATTTTCGTTCTGGTGTTGATCGTGATGTATTCGATGAATCGATTGCTGTTCAATCCGGTATTGCGCACCTTGGATAATCGTTCGCAGATGCTGGGCCAACTTCGTGAATCCACCCAGCAGCAGTTGCGGGAAATCGAAGCCCTCGACAGGGACTATCAAACGCAATTGGCGCAGGTGCGCGAGGAGGTAAACACTTACCGCCAGGAAGCGCGGCGCGACGCCCAAGACGCTGTCGAGGCTGTCCTTGCCGACGCGCGCAAGGCGGTGGAAATGGATCTGTCTGCGGCCCTGAGTGAACTGGAAAAAGAGGCGCTACGGCTGCGGGACGAATTGGCCCAACGCGTGGGAGGCTTGGCCCAACAAATATCACGCCGCGTACTCGAATGATGAACTGGAGCGCAAAGGCCATAGAAGCAAAAGCCATCAGAAAAGTGAGCGTGGCCGGCGTTATCCTCTCCGCGTGGATCGTGTGCCTGGCCTCGGTGGCCCAGGCCGCGGGTAACGGGGAGGGGCACGGATCACCGTGGGCCGATCTCGCATACCAATCCATCAATTTAGCCATCTTGGCCGGGATATTGATTTACTTCGCCCGAAAACCGGTCAGCAGGTTTTTGCGCAAATCCGCGGCTGGAGCCAAGCAAACCTTGGACGATGCCCGCAAGGAAGCCGGCGAGGCGGAAACGCGGCTGGAGGAACAACGGAAGAATATCGCAAGCCTCAAGGCGGAACTGGAATCAATGAAAGCCGATGCCCGCGCCGAGGCCGAGGTTGAGCGGGATCGGCTCAAGTCGGATGCCGACGCCCTGGCCGAACGGCTCCGGCAGCAAAGCCGGCTGCAAATCGAGCAGGCACGCAACCAAGCCATAGCGACGATGCGCGTGGAGCTGACCGCGGAGGCGATCCGGTTGGCGGAGGAGATGATTGTGGATCGGATGAGCGACGCGCATCAACGCCACCTGCTCGACGAGCACTTGGAGCGCCTGGAGGCTCCGCCGTGAGCGCCGTCATTGCCCGCCGCTACGCTCTGGCCCTGATGAATCTGGCCGCCAAGTCGGAGGGGATCGAGGAAGTCGCCGGCGGGCTGGATGATCTGGCGGAACTGCTGTCCGAATCGGATCGTCTGGCAGCGATGTTCGCCTCGCCCGACGTGCCCCACGCCGAGAAAGAGCGCATCGTCGCAACTGTGCTCCAACGGATGCAGGCACCGCAACTGGTGGATACTTTTATCCGTTATCTGGTCCACAAGAGACGGATCGAGCTCGTGGACGAGATCCGCAGGATTTATCACGAATTGGCCGATGAACGGTTGGGCTTTGCCCAAGCGCAGGTAACCGTCGCCTCGTCACTCAGCGAGGGGGACGAGGAACGCCTGCGCACACTCTACGAGAAGATTTCCGGCAAAAAGATCACCCTCGCCGTGACGGTCGATCCGTCCATCATCGGTGGCGTGGTCACAAAGATTGGCAGTACGGTATGGGACGGCAGCTTGCGTAACGCACTGGATACCCTTCAATCAGAAATTTCCGGCGGATAAGGACCCGATGAAGCTACGAGCGGAGGAAATCAGCTCCATTATCGAAAAACAGATCGAATCCTTCGATCGCAAGGTGGAAACCCGTGAGGTGGGCACCATCCTTACCGTAGGGGACGGAATCGCCCGCGTTTATGGTCTGGACAAGGTCAAGGCGGGTGAACTGCTCGATTTTCCGGGAGGTGTCACCGGCATCGCGCTGAATCTGGAAGAGGACAACGTGGGGGTGGTCCTGATGGGCGACGAGCGCCACCTCAAGGAAGGCGACGAGGTGCGGCGTACCGACCGAATTGCGGAGATTCCCACGGGGCCGGCATTGCTGGGCAGGGTGATCAATCCCCTGGGCGAACCCTTGGACGGAAAAGGTCCCATCGAGTCCGATTCGACCGGCAAGCTGGACGTCATCGCGCCGGGCATCGTGAAGCGCCGGCCCGTCCATGAACCCCTGCAAACCGGAATCAAGGCCATCGACGCCATGATTCCCGTGGGCCGGGGACAACGGGAACTCATCATCGGCGACCGGCAGACCGGAAAGACTGCGATCGTGATCGATACGATCATCAATCAAAAAGGGGGCGACGTCATCTGCATCTACGTCGCCATCGGGCAGAAGAACTCGTCCGTGGCGGTCGTGGCCGAGCGGTTGCAGCAGGAAGGGGCGATGGACTACACCATCATCATCACCGCCACCGCGGCGGATCCCGCCCCCTTGCAGTATATCGCGCCCATGGCGGGGGCGACCATCGGCGAATACTTCATGGGCAAGGGCCAGCACGTGCTGGTGGTCTACGACGATCTCTCCAAACAGGCGGTAGCCTATCGTCAGCTTTCGCTGCTGCTGCGCCGGCCGCCGGGGCGGGAAGCCTATCCCGGCGATGTCTTTTACCTGCACAGCCGTCTTCTGGAGCGTTCGGCCAAGCTGAACGACGCCAACGGCGGCGGATCCATGACCGCGTTGCCCATCGTCGAAACGCAGGCCGGTGACATTTCCGCCTACATTCCGACCAACGTCATTTCCATCACCGACGGCCAGATCTTTCTCAGCGCCGAGCTTTTCAATTCGGGCATTCGACCCGCGATCAACGTGGGGTTGTCCGTCTCCCGAGTGGGCGGCGCGGCTCAGGTGAAGGCGATGAAGACGGTGGCGGGATCGCTGCGGCTGGAACTGGCCCAGTATCGGGAAAAAGCCGCATTCGCCCAGTTCGGCAGCGACCTGGACAAGGCCACCCAATTTCAGTTGGCACGAGGCGAGCGGCTCACCGAAATTCTGAAGCAGCCGCAATACAAGCCCATGCCCGTGGTGGACCAGGTGATCTCGATTTTTGCAGCCACCCGCGGCGGCCTGGACGAGTTTCCGGTCAGCGCGGCAGGCCGATTCGTGGAGGAGTTTCTGGTATTCCTGCGATCGAAATACAGCTCCCTATTGGACAATTTGGATAAATCCAAAACCCTGGACAAGGAAAGCCATGACGAGTTGCTCCAGGCGTTAAACGAGTTCAAGGCCACGTTCACCCCATAATCAGCACTTTCATTCGCCCATGCCCACGCTTCGCGAAATCAAGCGGCGCATCACCAGCGTCCGCAGTACCCAGCAGATCACCAGCGCAATGAAGATGGTCTCTGCCGCGAAGCTGAACCGCGCCCAAACCGCGGTACGTGCGGCTCAGCCCTACGCGGAAAAGCTGCGGCAGATGGTTTCCTCCCTGCACGGCACCGTGGGTGGCGAGGATCACCCGTTGTTCATGGAGCGGGAGGGCGGTCCCTCGCGAGTGATCCTGTTCACGTCCGACCGGGGCCTTTGCGGAAATTTCAACAACAACCTGTCCCGTACCGTCTTCGCCATTCTGACAGCGGAAGAACGGCTCTCCTCACCGGAATTGACGATCTTCGGCCGCACCGGCAACGATTTTTTCAAGCGCCGGGAGGTCACCATCCACCAGGCATTCGTGCACCTGCCTCCCAAAGAGACGCCGAGTGCCGTCACTACGGTGATTGAAGAGGCTACGGAAGAGTTCGCGCGGGGCGAATTGGGTGGGCTCTACATCGCCTTCAACTACTTCTATAACCCCATCCGCCAGGAACCCCGGTTTCAACAGTTGCTGCCCATCCCCGCCCCTGAGGGGGACGAGGTGGTGGACCAACGGGAAATTCTTTTTGAACCGAACCGATACGAGATCATGGATTCGCTGCTGCCGGCCTACCTGCGTAATCAGGGGCTGACGGCCCATTTGAACACCGTTGCCGGCGAGCACGGCGCGCGCATGGTATCCATGGACGCTGCCACCAAAAACGCCGGTGAAATGATTGAGAGCCTGACCCTGCAATACAACCGCGCCCGCCAGGCGGCGATCACCAAGGAATTGATCGAGATCGTGAGCGGGGCTCAGGCCGTTTGACCAAAAAACCGGGAACGCAACCGACATCGCAAGGATTCGTACATATGAGCAACGTAGGTAGAGTGGCACAAGTGCTGGGGCCGGTGGTGGATATCTCCTTCGACCAGGGTAACCTGCCCGAAATCCTCAACGCCATCAACATCGACCTCGAAGTGGACGGCAAGCACAACACCCTGGTCTGCGAGGTGCAGCAGCACCTGGGTGAAAATACCGTGCGAACCCTGGCGATGAGTTCCACCGACGGATTGGCCCGGGGCGTACCTGCGGCGGACACCGGTGGCCCCATCATGGTGCCCGTGGGCGAGGCGGTGCTGGGGCGCATCCTCAACGTCGTGGGCGATCCGGTGGACGAAGCCGGCCCGGTGAACACGACCCAGCGCCGGTCGATTCACCAGTCTCCGCCCCCCTTTGACGAGCTGGAGACCGCGACCAGCATGTTCGTCACCGGAGTCAAGGTGATCGATCTGCTGTGTCCCTATGCCAAAGGAGGCAAAATCGGCCTGTTTGGGGGCGCGGGAGTGGGCAAGACCGTCATTATCATGGAACTCATCCGCAATATCGCCCAGGAACACGGGGGATATTCGGTCTTCTCCGGCGTGGGCGAGCGCACCCGGGAAGGCAACGATCTCTGGCTGGAAATGAAGGAATCCGGCGTGCTGGACAAGACCGCGCTGATCTACGGCCAGATGAACGAACCCCCCGGCGCCAGGGCCCGGGTCGGTCTCACGGGTCTCACCGTGGCCGAGCACTTCCGCGACGAGTTCAACGCGGATGTACTCATGTTCATCGACAATATCTTCCGCTTCACCCAGGCGGGTTCGGAGGTATCCGCGTTACTGGGGCGCATTCCTTCCGCCGTGGGCTACCAGCCCACCCTGGCCACTGAGATGGGGCGGCTGCAAGAGCGCATCACCTCCACCAAGAAAGGATCCATCACCTCGGTGCAGGCGATCTACGTCCCAGCGGACGACCTGACCGATCCGGCGCCGGCAACCACCTTTGCCCACCTGGACGCCACGACCGTACTCTCCCGCCAGATCTCGGAGTTGGGCATTTACCCCGCAGTGGACCCGCTGGATTCCACCTCCCGCATCCTCACCCCCGAGGTCATCGGCGAGGAGCATTACCGGGTGGCCCGCGAGGTGCAGCGAATCTTGCAGCGCTACAACGATCTGCAGGACATCATCGCCATTCTGGGGATGGACGAGCTTTCCGAGGACGACAAGCTGATCGTCGCACGCGCCCGCAAGATTCAGCGATTTCTTTCCCAGCCGTTCCACGTCGCCGAGGCCTTCACCGGCACGCCGGGGGTGTTCGTCGAGGTCAAGGAGACCGTGCGCTCGTTTGCCGAGATTCTCGACGGTAAGCACGACGACTTGCCCGAGCAGGCCTTCTACATGGTCAGCGACATCGAATCCGCCATAGAAAAAGGCAAGCAGATCGAAGCGCAGACCTGAGCGACCGCTCCATCCCAACCCCGATTCTCGCCCTTCCTTGCCCGCCTCCCCGGCCTGCTGTATTGTACATTTCGTACAACATGGTCCAGTTCTACCCACGGCACCAATCTATCGGACGGGCGGCATGCGAAAAGAAGATCCCCTCCCCGAGCCCGCTCCCGATCGCGTCGGGTCCCTTCCCACTTGCACGATTGCGCAATTGCGCGAGCAGCTATCCGATGTGATCAACCGCGCCGCCTTCCGCTACGAGCGGATCGTCATCACCCGCCGCGGCAAGCCCATCGCAGCCATCGTCTCCATAGAAGACGCCGGCTGGCTGGAGGAAATGGAAGAGAAGGAAGATGCCTGGGACCTCAAGGCCATCGAGGAGGCCCGCGAAGAGAACGAACGTGGGGAGACGATCGAGTGGGGCGATCTGAAGAAAGAGCTGGGATTGGAGTGACGACCGTTGGGCTACCGGATTGATGTTCGCCCAGCGGCTGCCCGACAGCTCCGGAAACTGCGGCGAACCGCGCAGCGGCGGATTCAGTCCGCGATAGATGGGCTGGCATTGAATCCTCGCCCTGTCGGTTCCAAGAAACTGAAAGGGAGGCATCCCGCCTACCGCATCCGGATCGGGGACTATCGTGTGATCTACGAGATCCACGACGACGTGCTGACGGTGCTCGTGGTGCGCATTGGACCCCGGGACGAAATCTACCGCATCTGATTTGCCCGGCCAGTTGCCTCGCCGGCCGAATCTTGGTCATCTCCGCCGACCCTCGCCCGGAACCTCTCCCGTAGCGCCGCCTCGTCGATATCAGTTGACGTGAACTGGCGAACACAATAGAAAAGCGGTGGAAGCTTCTCGGAACGATAAGGGGCCGTGGCAATGGAAGGAGGGCGGCTCATTCGAGCATGGTAGCAGCGGATATGGTAGCAGCGCGACGGCGGGACACGAATGCCGAGGCTGGTTCGGGGCGGGAGCTATTTTCGGTAGGGGACCTAGCCCGGCAAGCGCAAGTGAGCCCTCGCACCATTCGGTACTACGAGGAGGTCGGGCTGCTCAAAACCGCGCGGCGCTACGCGGGAGGGCGGCGCGCGTTCGACGGCGATGCCTTGCAGCGGCTGCGGTTCATCGGCCGCCTCAAACGGCTGGGCTTGACGCTCAAGGAGATCGGCCACCTCAACGAGGTCTTCGCGGTACAGCATTCGACCGGCGACATGCTCTCGGCATTGGACGGATTGTTGGAGCGGCACTTGGCGTCGATTACCGAGACGGTTAAGGAACTGACCGCCCTTCGCGCGGATATCGGAGCTTACCAAGGGCATGTCCGCGAGCGGATGCAGCGCCTCACGCCGGGGCGTCGTTCATCGGGCTGAATAAGTGGCGGGAACGATACCGGTAGTGGAAGGCGCGGGCATTATTCGACAGGATGATTCACCATGAGCGGACTGAAACTTGAGCAGCATAGAAAAATTGCCATACTGATCTTTGACGAGGTGGAAGTGCTCGATTTCTGTGGGCCCTTCGAAGTTTTCTCGGTCACGGGCCAGCGTGAGGGGGAAGGCCATTTCCAGGTGTACACCGTTTCCGAGACAGGCGCAGCGATCCGGGCTCGCAATGGTCTGACCGTCACACCCGATTACGGCCTGGCCAATTGCCCCCAACCCGATATCCTGGTTGTCCCCGGAGGCTACGGTACGCGGCGCGAGATGAACAATCCGGTCATCATCGACTGGGTGCGCGAACGCGCCGCCGAGGCCGAGCTGACCCTCTCCGTGTGTACCGGGTCGCTGCTGTTGGGCAAGGCCGGACTGCTGGACGGACTGGACGCGACCACCCACCACGATGCCCTGGACCTGCTCCGGCGCGCGGCACCCGGTTGCCGGGTGCGAGCCGAATCCCGGTTTGTGGACAACGGGCAAATCATTTCCTCGGGGGGTATTTCCGCGGGCATAGACATGGCGTTTCACGTGGTCGCGCGGTTGCTGGGAGAGGCGCAGGCCCGCGAAACTGCTGCTCATATGGAGTACCGCTGGATTCCGGAACCTGGAGTGGTCTACGAGACCGCTGCGCGGGATTGAGCGGACGAATTATCTTCCCGCTCGTCATCATTTCCAGTCTTTCAAAATATAAATATCCATGAACGAAAATATTCCACTGCGATTTTTAACGGCGACCAGCCTGTTCGACGGCCACGACGCCTCGATCAACATCATGCGCCGTATCCTGCAACGCCAAGGGGTCGAGGTGGTCCATCTGGGCCACAATCGCTCGGTGCGAGAGATCGTCGACGCGGCCATCCAGGAGGATGTGCAAGCGGTCGCGGTCAGCTCGTACCAGGGTGGCCATATGGAGTTCTTCGAATACATGGTCGATCTGTTGCGCGAGGAGGATTCGAAGCATATCCGCGTGTTCGCCGGCGGTGGCGGCGTGATCGTCCCGGAGGAGGCGGCTTCCCTGGAAGCCCACGGTGTGGCCAAGATCTATTCCGTCGAAGACGGCCAAAGGCTCGGTCTGGTCGGTATGGTACGCGACATGATGACGCGCAGCCAATCCTCGCTGCAAGTGGATTACCGCCGGGAACTGGAACGGCTGCCCCAGCGCCACCCCCAGGCCCTGGCGCGGTGTCTGAGCTTTGTCGAACTGAAAAACCAGGGGCTGGCCAATGAGGAAGCCGCCAGGTTTTTCGAGTCCGCTCTGGAGAAGCTGGCCCCCGCATCCAGAACGCCCGTACTGGGTTTTACGGGCACGGGCGGTTCCGGAAAATCGAGCCTGGTGGACGAATGGCTGCGCCGCTTTTTGGAAGATTATCCCGAAATGACCGTGGCCGTGCTTTCCGTGGATCCCTCCATGCGGCGCACGGGTGGGGCCTTACTCGGCGACCGAATTCGCATGAACGCCATCAACACGCCCCGGGTGTTCATGCGCTCTATCGGGACGCGGCGGGGAAATCTGGCCCTTTCCCGGGGGCTGGGCGAGGCGCTGTCCGTCTGCCGAGCCGGTGGGTTCGACCTGATCTTGGTGGAGACTGCGGGCATCGGCCAAAGCGACACGGAGATCGTCGATCTGGCCGATTTCACGGTGTACGTCATGACTCCCGAATATGGCGCCGCTTCACAACTGGAAAAGATCGGCATGCTCGACTATGCCGACCTGATTGCCATCAACAAGGCCGACAAGCGCGGCGCCGCCGACGCGCTGCGCGACGTGCGCAAACAGGTGCGGCGCAACCGGGAACTATTCGACGCCGCCGACGAGGAGATTCCGGTTTACACCACCCTGGCCAGCCGCTACGGCGATCCGGACACGGACCGCTTTTACAGCGTCCTGGTCGAAAAATTGCGGCAGGGATGCGCCTCGCATTGGCCGGAACCTACGGGCGCCTCTTCCAGCGACGGCCAGCCGGCCAGCGTCATGATCCCCGCCAATCGTATCCGCTACCTATCCGAGATCGCCGATACCATCCGCAGCTACAAGCGCCGGGTGGCGGAACAGGCCCAACTCGCCTCGCGTGCCCATTCCATCCGCAATACCCTGGCCGCGCTGGATTTCCCGGTGCCGAACGGACCGGAGCCGATAGACGCGCCGAAGGCCAATGAAACGGAGCCGGAATCGGAGCCGGCAGCGGACACCGGGGCTTTGCTCACAGGGTTGTACAACGAGGCCCTGGAAGGGATCGACCCCCAATGGCGCGAGACGCTGCACCGCTTCGATGGGTTGCAACGCGCGTATGCCGCCGAATCGTTTACGTTCCAAGTTCGGGGCCGCGATATCGAGGTGGCCAACTACGAGGAAACCCTATCCCATCTCAAGGTGCCCAAGGTGGTCATGCCCTCGTTCCGGGATTGGGGCGACAGGCTGCGCTGGCTGATGCTGGAAAACGTCCCGGGAGCCTATCCCTTCACGGCCGGGGTATTTCCCTTCAAGCGAACCGAGGAGGATCCGACCCGCATGTTCGCCGGGGAAGGTCCTCCCGAGCGCACCAATCGGCGGTTCCACTACATCGCCGCGGGTCAGCCCGCCGTCCGGCTGAGCACCGCGTTCGATTCGGTGACCCTCTACGGAGACGATCCCCATCCCCGGCCCGACATCTATGGCAAGGTGGGCAATTCGGGGGTATCCATCTGCACCGTCGACGACATGAAGCGCTTGTACTCGGGATTCGATCTCGTGTCCCCATCGACCTCGGTCTCCATGACGATCAACGGCCCGGCGCCCATCATTCTGGCCTTTTTCCTCAACGCCGCCATCGACCAGCAGGTCGAGCGCCATCTGCGCGCCGAAGGTAAATGGGACTCCGCGATCAAACAAGCCGATGCCTGGTTCGCTCAACACGACGCGACACAACCTCAATACCGGGGCCAGCTTCCCGAGGGAAACGACGGCCTGGGACTCGGGCTGCTGGGAATCAGCGGCGAGCAGCTGGTGGACGGCGAAACCTACCAGCGCATCCGCGAGGCGACCCTGAGCCAGGTGCGGGGCACGGTGCAGGCAGACATTCTCAAGGAAGACCAGGCTCAGAACACGTGCATCTTCTCAACCGATTTCGCCCTGTACCTGATGGGGGACATCCAGCAGTACTTCATCGACCACGACATGCCCAACTTCTATTCGGTCAGCGTGAGCGGATATCACATGGCCGAGGCGGGCGCCAACCCCATCACTCAGGTGGCCTTCACCCTGGCCAACGGGTTCACGTTCGTCGAGTACTACCTCAGCCGGGGTATGCCCATCGATGCCTTCGCACGCAATCTGTCTTTCTTCTTCAGCAACGGCATGGACCCCGAATACGCCGTCATTGGGCGGGTGGCGCGCCGCATCTGGGCAGTCGCCCTGCGCGAACGATACGGCGCCGGCGAGCGGGCGCAGAAGCTGAAATACCACATCCAGACCTCGGGCCGTTCCCTGCACGCCCAGGAGATCGGCTTCAACGATATCCGCACGACCCTGCAGGCGTTGTACGCGGTATATGACAACTGCAATTCCCTGCATACCAACGCCTACGACGAAGCCATCACCACCCCCAGCGAGGAAT
This sequence comes from SAR324 cluster bacterium, assembly GCA_022574555.1. Taxonomy (GTDB): domain Bacteria; phylum SAR324; class SAR324; order SAR324; family JACQKK01; genus JACZRV01. The sequence continues at coordinate 21,149 of JACZRV010000007.1, read as the reverse complement.
CGGTGCGCCGGGCCATCGCCATTCAGCTCATCGTCAACCGGGAGTTGGGGCTGGCCCGCAACCACAACCCCCTGCAAGGGAGCTTCATCATCGAGGAGATGACCGAACTGGTGGAAGAGGCCATCCTGACTGAATTCGACCGGCTCAACGAACGCGGCGGCGTGCTGGGGGCCATGGAAACTATGTATCAACGGAGCAAGATCCAGGAGGAGTCCCTTTATTACGAGGAGCGCAAGCATTCCGGCGCCTACCCCATCGTGGGTATCAACACCTTCCTGGCCCAGGAGGGACCCAGCCCGGTGCAAATCCCCCAACTGACCCGCTCCACCGACGACGAGAAACAGCAGCAGATCGAAGGGCTGGACCAGTTTCAACGGCTCCATGCCGCCGAGAGCGAAGGCGCGCTCGCCGCGCTCAAGGCCGCCTGCCACGATCGCAGCAACACCTTCGCAGCCCTGATGACGTGCGTGAATTCGTGCTCCCTGGGCCAGATCAGCCGTGCGCTCTACGAGGTAGGTGGCCAATACCGGCGCAACATGTGAGCGGGCACGCGTTTTTTCCTCACCCCCCCGCCTCTCGCCATCGCATGGAGAAGGGAGCCCTGTCCGCGCAGTTCCCCTCTCCCAAGAGTGGGGAGGGGTGCCCGCAGGGCGGGGTGGGGAACCGCACGAAAGGCAGCGTTATGAAGCGCATGTATCCACTGATCGTCGAAGGCGAGGAAGGGAATTATAACGGTTACTTTCCTGATCTCCCGGGCTGTGCCACGGCAGGTCAAACTATTGGGGAGATGAGGGAGAACGCCAAGGAAGCGCTTTTGCTCTACCTGGAGGAATACGGCATCAGCGGCAGGTCCCTGCCCGAAGCTTCAGAGGCTGTGCGGATGGAGATCATCGAGATCGATCAGACCGAGATCAGGGAATTCGCCCGATCCGCCGACCCTCCGCTGGCCCAGCCCGTCAAGGAGTCACGTTGACACGATGAGCGGATGACCGTTCCGTGCCACCGCGGGTATGACATTCATCCCTCCTTGACTTTACCCTATCGTTTGTCCCTTCTATGATGCTATAGGCGGCCCGATCCTCCCCAACCCATGTTGGGCGGCAGGCCCCCTTCGACAAGACAGGACAAGCATGGCAACACAGGAAGTCGAGCGCAGACTATCCGTAAAAAGGGTCAAGTGCGGTGGAGCTATTGCGATGCGACGTCCATTTGTATGCGCGCTTGTTTTCGTCGTGACGCTCTTGCTCACAGTCGAGGATTCCGCAGCGGTAAATGTTCGTCTGAGATCCAAAGAAAGCGAAACGATCCGCATCGTCAAGGTGGAATATATTGACGTCTATAAGCTGTCCCAGGATGCCGAATCCGCATCGGACGAGTTGATTGTCGTAGGCCGGGACTTGCGCTTTATCATTCGTTGCAAAACGCCGGGCCGCGGCAAATTGCGCATGGGATACCATGGAGGGCAGGGCATGCCGAGTTATTTCCAAACAAAAATCGCTGAATGCAAGCGAGCGGGAGACATTGTCGAAATAAGATTCCACATCGATTCTTGGCTCTCGTGGAGATTCGCGGATTTCCGGGTGCTGGAAAATTGAAACGCGCAATCATTTGCCCGACCGCGAGACGGACATGACCGAAACCGTCACGCCGGCAACAAGATTGGGGCAGGCGTCTGTTATGCGATTTGGTTTTGGGAACCTGGCTTGCGGGACCCGGGCACCGTTATCACCCGGCGAGCGGCGAAATCACCCCTCGAAAAGACTGCCGCGGCAAGGTGTACGTGGTGTGCACCTGCCGGTGAGTCACGGGAATCCCCATCCCGGCCTTCCCCCGCTAAGCGGGGGAAGGAGCTTCCTTGCAGCCGGATCGCAGCAGCGTCCCGGCCGTGTTTCAGCAGCCGCCAAGTCACCCGGCTACCAGTCCCCTCTCCGCATAGCAGGGAGGGGTAGAGCGCCACAAGCGCGAAGGGGTGGGGTAACCGTCAGCCCCTACCCGAACAGGTCCTTGTAGTAGCCATAGGCCCAGGCGTACATGGCCTGACCCATTTCCGGACTGCGATTCATATTTTGGTCGCGCCAGGCGAAGGCTGAGCCCCGTTCGATCCACGCCTTGACGGTGCGTTCCATGTCCATGGGCGTATGGGCGATCAGCGGGGGCAGATACTGGGAGCCGAAATAAATCGCCTCGGGCGGGTCGGCATTTACCATGGAGTAGCAGCTCGTGTAGGGCCCCTTCCATTCCAGCTTTTTCCCTTTGTCCAGGCCGACGATGACCTTGGCCACGTACTTGGCCTCGTCGTTGGCCGTGCTGCCGCTCTTGGAGTATCCCATGGGCCGCGAATCGCCGATGACGTAGACCCGCAGGTCGTCGTGCAGGTGATTGCGGAACAGGTTGATGCGGGCCTCCTTTTGCGGGCTGGATTCGGCCACCAACCCCAGGGTTTCGATGAGCAGGGCCCCCCGCACCCGGGGATAGATGGACGCATCGTCGAACTGGTAGTCGTCGAACTCGCCAATGACGGTCTTGTTGAGCACGTCCACCCGGTGCACCGTGACCGAGGGAACATATTCCAGATAGTCCTTGTATAGCTCCTGGAAGGCCGCCTGGAACCCCTCCGCCTTGATCTTGACCTTCGGGTTGAAGTCCAGCAGCAGCACCTTGGCCTTGAGCTTCTTGCGCTTGAAAACCGAAGCGATCATGCACGCCCGCTCATAGGGGCCGGGCAGACAGCGGTAATTGCCACTGGGCACCGTCAGCACGAACAAGCCCTTTTCGAACTCGTCGATCTTTCGTTTCAGGGTCAGATGCTCCGAGCCCGGCTTGAAAGCGGCGGGATAGTGGGTATGCAGAAGATGAATCTCCTCGGGATCGAGCATCCCGACCGCCGGCCAGTCGTAATCGATACCCGGCGCGAGGATCAGGTAGTCATAGGTCAGCTGCCCGCCGCTGGTATAGACCACCCGCTCGGAGCGGTCCACGTCGATCACGGTGGCATTGAAGTAGATGTAATTGTTGTTCTTGGCGGCCGTGAGATAAGAGTGGGAGATGAACTCAAGGTCGATCAGGCCAGCCAGCCAAAGGTTGCTGACGGGACAGGACATGAACGTGGCGTGCGATTCAATGAGAACGACGTCCCAATCGGGGGCTTCCTTCTTGAGGTACTTGGCCATCGTGAGCCCACCCCAGCCGCCGCCCACGACCACCGCGCGGGTGCCCTTGGCGGCCGGTATGTCGGCGTGCCTGGTGATCAGGGCTGTGGGCGCGGCTCCGTGGGATACTTGGGAACCTGCTCCCGCACCCGCCGCCAACCCAGCCGCACCCACGATGGCGCTGGTTGAGCCTTTCAGAAAGCCACGTCTAGAGATTGTCTTTCGCACCGGATTCTTCCTTTCGCTGATCGTCCGTCCCCATTCTGGGCAAATTTCCGGACTGTTCAAAATGACTGGTCTAAAAATATTTGCCTACGTCTTTAGCGCAGAGAAACTTGATACACATCATTGATATCGATGATAGATGCTTATCCCCCTTTCCCCCAGGAGAGGGGGTGCCCGGAGGGCGGGGGTGAGGCCCTTCATGGCGCCACATCGGCGGCTGGGAGCCTAACACAACACCTGCTGCTTCGTATATTCGGAGATGTGCCAGACTCGGGCTTGTCCGTATACCTCCTGTTTGTCGTGGCTCCCGCCGAATTCGCGCCTCAACTCGCTCTTGTAGGCACTAAAGAAATCGCGGTACATTTCTCCGCCATAGGTGCCGGCCGCCGCCAGTGTGCCGGCGCCGTCTATCCATGGCGCTTCCCGAACCGGGATTTCGCGGCGCGTCAGCCTGCGCACTTGGGCTAGCTATCTTCCTGCATCGTCGTCACCCGGCCTCGCCGATCAGGAGAACATGTCGCGATAGTGGCTCCGCGCCCATTCGAGCGTTGATTGTGCCTGGATGGAATCGCGGTCGTTGATCATCTTCACGTTGGTAAAGCCGAAACTTTCGCCGTCATAGGCGTATGTGGCGTCCACCATGATCGCCTCCATGGGATCGATATTGACCACGGAGTAGCAGATGGTGCGCGGGCTTTCCCATTCCACGTCGTGGCCCTTGGCCCGGGCGGCGATGAGTTTTGCCACGAACTTGCCTTCGGAGCGGGCCGTGTTCCCGCTCTTCGAGAAGGGCATGGGCCGGGAGTCTCCCGTGACATAGACCCGTTCGTCGCCCACGACGTTGTACTTGAACGGATCGATGTGCGCCTCTTTCTGTGGACTGTTGGGGTCCACCAGTCCCAGGGTCTCGATCAGCTTCGCCGCCCGCACTCTGGGGTAGATCGCGGCGTCGTCGAAATCGAATTCGTCGAATTCACTCGTGACCTTCTTTTTGTGGACGTCCACACCGGTGATCGTCACCGATGGAACGTATTCCAAATGATCCTTGTAAAGCTCTTCGAATGCCGCGTGGAAACCCGGGCCCTTGATCGTGACGTCCGGATTGGCATCGAGCAGCAGCACCTTGCCCTTGATCCTTTCCTTTTTGAAGATCGCCGCCACCATGCAAGCTCGCTCATACGGCGCCGGCAAGCACCGGTAATTACCCGAAGGCACCGTCAGCACGAAGGCACCGCCTTCGAATTCGTGGATTTTCTGCTTGAGGGAAAGGTGTTCGGAGCCCGGTTTGAAAGCCGCCGGATAATGGGTAGACAGCATATACACGTCTTCTGGATCCGATACGCCGATGGCGCCGTAATCGTAATCGATCCCCGGAGCCAGCACCAGGTAGTCATAATCGACGAAGCCTTGCTCGGTGAAGACCTTACGGGCACCGCGGTCCACGTCGATGACGGTCGCGTTGAAGAAGGTGTAATCGTTGTTCCTGGCGGCATCCAGGAAGCTGTGGGTGATGAACTCGTAGTCGACCAGCCCGGCCAGCCACAGATTGCTGATGGGGCAGGACATGAACGTGGCTCGCGGCTCGATGAGTACGACGTCCAGTTTCGAGTCTTCTTTCTTTAAATATTTGGAGAGGGTAAGGCCGGACCAGCCACCGCCGACCACCACGACGCGGGCGCCCATGGCCTTGGGCAACTCTGCCTTCTTGTTCATGACAGCACCCGCTGCCTGTGCGCGTGGCGGCAGGGCGGTTACTCCCGCGCCCACGGCCATCCCGGCTACTGCCGCTCCCGCAACGGTGCCGCCCGCCCCCTTCAGGAATCCTCGTCTCGATATTTTCTTGGCCATGATCTCCTGGCAAATTATGATTATCGGCGAATGATTCGAACATCCTCCCAGTCGAAACAGGAATCATGGCGCCCGTTTTTCAGTGAGAAACCGGCCGTAGCGCCATCAAATCGACGACACCCTGCCAAAATCGCTCTTGATCCCTGCGCGCGTTACACCACGACATCGACCGATTCGGTGTACTGGTCGCCCTGCGTATCGACCCAAACCACACGCAACGGGGCGGAGTGGGTGGCTCTAAGCATAAAGGTGAAATAGGGATTCTGGCTCAAGGCAGCCGACGCACTGACGGTAATAATCGACTCGTCACCGTAAAAGATCTCGATCTTCCAGACATAATATTCGGCAATATAGCCCTGATCTTTGTAAGCCATTCTGCCGTTATGATTGGGATGAATGATCCGCGTCTTGACTTCGATCACCTCGTCCTTGGCGTATTTCCTCGGCAACCGAATCGCCGTTTTACGTCTGCTCGCCATGATATCTCGCGTTTACGCGTCCTGATGATGATGGCCGTATTTATCCGCAGCCGCTTATGGACACCTCGACCTCGGTTGTGTCCATAAAGAGATCGCCGTTGTCCATCTCCGCGATGGCCCGCACCATGGAGGATTCCCGCATGCGAATTTTTAATTTCCAATCGACGCTACCGAGGTCCGGTGCGAGCTTGGAGGTGAAGATCAGGGGGTCCGGGTTGTTGTCTACAAAGAGGTACAGCGATTTGACGTAGCCTGAACCCAGAAAAGGGTCATCGACCTTGATGCGCAGTGGCACGACCGCACCATCCTCCGCGTAGGCCGGCATCTCCAATGTGACCCGATCCTCGCGCGGTTCCCTTCCGGCCAGGATCGGCTGCAGCCTTTCCTCCAGGGTGTATTCCGGGGGAGGCTGATCCGCGATCAGATCCTCCGGTTCGGAGCGGGCCACCTTGCCGAATACGAGGGTCGCACCGATCGCTGCGGCACTCCGCAGCAGGCCTCGGCGGGTAAGCGCGGCCTTCGATAGGGTTTCGGTAAAGAGTCGCGTGTTCATCAGCCAATTCATGAATCGGTTTCCAGTTAGCCGGGCGGAATACGCCAGTTAATGACGTAATTGGGTGCCACCAATTTTTCCAATATTTGCCGGAACGTCAAGTCTTAAATGACATCGGGCGGAGGTCCTCTCCGGCCACGCCCATTCCCGAAGGATTTCCATCGTTTCGAGCCTCCGCCGCGCGGATGTGGGCAGACGATGGGCAGGCAGGGCCGGCAATGGTGAAATTCGGCTCCCGAGCGATTCCGCACGGAAGGATTCGATCACGGAGAAAAGGCACCGCCAAACCGCAACTGATCCTCACCGATTGCCGTGACGATCTGCGCCGCAAAACCTGACGAGAAAGGAGCCCGGCTGCGGTTTTTCGATTGAATCGGAGTTCGATTGCGGTCTGAATTTGCAAGGCCTTCATTGCCTGGTCCATGTGCCCTTATCACATACCCCGCAGATGTGGTGCCTAGAGCCGTCGGGCTTGACGATGCTGAGCCCGGTGGCGTCACAGGACAGACCGCACTTGAAGCCGCCTCCGAATCCTGCGCACATCACGCACTCGGAGTCCGCCATACCCGACTCGTGGTTGCTCTCCAGCCAATCCAGGTAGACGTTGTAACCCTCGGGCTTCTCTCCGGCCGGACTCTCGGCCGCCCCTTCCTGTCCGGCCGGCCCGGCATCCTTGTTTTTTTCAGCGCCGTTTTTTTCACCGCCGATCCCCACGGAGGCGCCGATCGAAAGTAGGATCGCCAGCGCCAGTCCCGATTTGATCTTGATCTTCATCATTTCCACTCTTGCCGCTGATCCCTGAAAATTACCGTGTACGGGCCGGCTGTGCGACCTCGCACGCCACGATTCAGCCGCCGTATCCATGTCCTGCCGTCGCCTGATATCGAGCACAATCCAACGGGAATTCCTCCCCGATTGTAAGTGAGCCACATTACTTGAGGCATCGCCGCAAGGCAGAAATGGAGAAAACGGACCCGAACGGTGGCGCCGGCGATGGGCGGCATCGTCTGTGCGGCATCGGCTTTTGACGGCACCGTACGGGGAGACCGTCACTCCACCAGTGGCCCGGCCGCCGCACCGGCCGCACTGGAAAGCGGATCGTGGGTTAGCCGAATTGCACGGCGAGCATCGACAAACTGCCGTACATGAAGCCCTCGTGGACGATGGTGGGCTTCCGCGCTGTGTCGCCTGCCCCCATGGCGACGAACAACGGCAGCAGATGTTCCTCGGTGGGATGGGCTTGCACGCCATGAGGCGCCATGCGCCGATAATTGAACAGGTGCCCGGTGTTCCAAGCCAACAAGTTTTCCTGGAGCCAATCCTCGAACGTGGCGGCCCATCCGGCCACCTTGCCGTTGGCCTCCCGGTCTACGGTGGATAAGTTGTGCACTGCGCCGCCGCTTGCGAGCAGCATGACGCCGTCATCGCTCAACCGGGCGAGTGCCCGGCCCAACTCGTACAACCGTTGCGCTCCCCACATTACAGGGAGTGAAAGCTGCAACACCGGCAGCTCGGCGGTGGGGTACATTAACCGCAGGGGCACCCAGCTTCCATGATCCAATCCTCGTGATTTTTCCAGGGTGAGCGGCGGAAAATCCCCTTCCGTCAAGATTTCCGCGACACGTTGCGCCAAATCAAGGGATCCCGGCGCCGGATATTCGAGGCGATAGAGCGCATCGGGGAAACCATGGAAATCATGGATGACGGGCATCCGCTCCCAGGCGGTAACCGAGATCGACTGCCCCGAATCCCAGTGCGCCGAAACGACGATGACAGCCCGGGGCATCGGAAACTGCCCCGGCCAGGCGGAGAAAAATCGCGTGGTGGCGTTGTCCTCCAGCCCCAAAGTGGGCGCGCCGTGGCTGAGAAACAACGCCGGGAATGGGGTGCGCTCGGTTGTCATATTGGGCTTTTCAACGGGATGGGTCAGCAGATCGTTTCGACGACGATTCGCGGATATCGCAACCGGTGAATTCGGCTGTCATGTGAAAGTTCAGAATTGCAGGCAACACGTGATGAGGCTCACATTTTTCATTCGACTGTTCAGATTACTCTTTCCAAACCGGGGCCGTAATATTTCGCAGGAATCAGCAGGTTTGGCACGGACGTTTCATCTCGTAGATTGGACACGCAATTGTTCCCGTTAATCACAAGAGGATGAAACCATGCCCCATTATGGATCGAACGGCTCCAGCTTCTCCATCAAGTTTGCCTGCCCCAGTGGTTCGCACAAAATCGAAATCGAATGTCAAAGCCACACCGTGGTATTGGTTCCACAACGCTGCCCGACTTGCGGCATGGGCCTTCCCGGTGCCTACCGGATGCGTGTGCGCGAAATTTTGAACATCACACGATTTCAAAACGGCCGGAACGAGCCGGAATTTCAGGACATCGAAATCATCAGCGCCTGATCCACCGGCACTGATTGGGGCGAAGCCACTGCCTAGCTGGCCGCCCGGCGATACGGGCCGTTCGCCGTCTCCATTCATAGCCGCGTAGACAGGGTCTCCGCAGTCTATAATGCGCCCGTCCCATGGCGCAGGTGTAGGCGGTCGAGTCCTTGACGATCCGTCCGATGGTGATGCGGGCATCAAAGTCAACGGATCAAGCTTCTTGATTTTCTGACGCGAAGCGGGAAAGTTTGTTCTCCCAATCCTCCAACCATTTCAGCAGTTTTTCGAGTCGATCCTTCGACGTTTGGTCGCGCCCAAGGTCGAACTGGAGACCGACATTGGATTCCCGGAATGCGCGGGGGATGACCGATCCCAACTCGATTTGCACCGATTCGCCGATTCGGATCTCCGCCGGTTGAATCGGTTCGCCTTCGGTCAAGACAGCCGCCAGATTTTCACTGCGCGTGGCGATTCTGCAACCGCTCAACGACAGGTCTATGATGCGATAGGCGCTGTGCATATCGGGAAAGTGGAACAGCAGATTCTTGAAGCGGCTGGTGCGGAAGCGTTCCGACGCCCGCATGGATTTGGGGGCGAATTTCTCGGGTAGTGCACAGATGAAGAAGGATCTGCCATTGGCCATTTGAAAATTGGGGTTGGCGATCGCCAATTGAATTTCCCTGTCCTTCTTTTCAGGCACTTTGAAACGAATGGTGGATCCCGCAGGAATCTCCATGTTGAACCCCATGGGACGGCTGATGGCGACCACCCCTTTTCGCAGGGCAAGGTTAGAACGGAAGCGAATCCCTAACTTTTCGATCTCCACGCGGATGGGCGTATGTTGTTCGTGCAGGCGTTCCAATGTTCGGGTAACCGCTCTTTTTTCGCCCCCAAGTATCATTTGTTCGGCATCCTTCGCACCATCAGTGTATGTCTTGGCGTTGTCCGCCCATTCGGGCAGTGCCCTCCGACCGAATCAATGGGGACTGGCGGCGTGGCGGATTATCCGGGCTGAACGGCGGCGCGGAAATTGGCTTGACCGGCCAACTCGGCGGATGGCCGGAGTCCCGAATGTTCATGATTCGTCCTATAACCCTATATATAACTGAAATCAGCGCCATTTTCCATACCCTCCACAACCTGTGGCTGGAGTTTTACGGCAGGGGCGTATGTGACACTGGATGTGGCCGCGGTTCTCCAGACCACAATCCGCAGCTATCCCCTCAGGTTCATTCTTCGGGGCGGATTCGTCGCTTCATCTTGCCATTCCCTCTCCCGAAGCGCGGCCTGGGCCGCGGTGCATCGCGGAATTGTCCCCGCATACGGTTCGATTTGCCATGTCTGCAAAGAGCTGGCTGATTTTTTTTCTGGTCGCCTCGATGTGGGGCACCGGCTTCATGTGGAACGAGTTCGCGTTGCGGGAGCTCCAACCGATGTCGATCCTGCTGCTGAGGATGGGTATCGGTGTGGGGATGCTGGGGACGATCGTCATTGCCGTGCGCCCCCCTTGGCCCACCCGCATCAGCGAATGGCTGGCCCTGGCGGCCATGGGAATCGGCAATTTGGGACTGCCCCACTTCCTGATTGTCTGGGGACAACAGCACGTGGATTCGGCGGTGGCAGCCGTACTCGTGGGCAGCACGCCCCTGTTCACGGTGCTCCTGGCCCACCTGCTGCTCCGGGACGACCGCCTCACCGGATTCCGTCTGGCTGGAGCCGCCATGGGATTCGGAGGTATCGTGGTGCTGCTCAGCCGCGATCCGACCACGTTCAATGGCAGCACCCTCGGTCAGCTCAGTCAATTGGCGGCGGCGGCGAGCTTTGGCGCCAGTTCGGTGATAGCGCGCCGCTTCTTGAGCGGCGTATCGGCCCATGTGCAGGCTTTCGTTGCGGTCGGCGTGGCAGAATTGGCCCTGGCTGCGTCGGCACTCGTGATCGGTCAGCCGGTCGCCTGGCCGGCCTTGCCCATGACTTGGATCGCGATCCTGGCCCTCGGACTGTTTGTCAACGGTGTGTCGTTGACGATGTTCTACCACTTGTTGACCACAATAGGCCCATCCCGCACCCAAATGGTCTCTTATGCCTTTCCCCTGGTGGCCGTCGTATTGGGGGTGGTCGTGCTGCGGGAACCGATCAGCTTGCAACTGATCGCGGGAGGTGGATTGATTCTTGCCGCCGTGGCCCTTTTCAACCGGCGATCCCCGGCCTGACCGCCGGGCGGGCCAACGATGATGCGTGATACCGGCATCGATGCGTGGGGCGGCTGACCGGTGATCAGGTGGGCGGTGGCTTTGCTGGGCAGCGGCTTCGCGTTCCGCGACTCGCGACATTCCAATCGGTGCGCGGATCACTGGCAGCTATTCACTGGCAGCTATTCACTGGCAAACGTAGACGCCGTATTCCTGCTTGTCCACATCGTTGGAGACGAGTCCGCCCACGGGTATGATGGCGTTACCGCCGTTCTCCGCCGCGCGGTTGCGGGCGATGACCAAGCGCAACTCCGCTTCTTTTTCCTTGCTGGTGCTCTGTGCGGAAACGACGACGATCACGATCTTCTTGCAATTCTGCACGACACTCTCGTCGGTCACGATGCGCACTTTTTGTCCGGCCGTCGTCAGCTTGGGCTGGGAACATCCCACGGTGATTATCAATCCCGCAAAAAGCGCGGCGATCCACATGTGTCGCATGATTTCATCCTTTGGATTGGTGCAATACCACTAGCATTGGAGAGCCTGTTCAATGGCCACCTCGGGCCTATCATCTATCCCCGCAGCCCACAAGGGGTGTCGTTGGTTCGGCTTAAACTCCGGGTGCTGGATGAAGGCCATTTCAGCGGAATTGTCACAATCAATGGAATGGGTTTAGAATTGAGTTTCACCTGCGGTGGCCCGGCCGGCTCGTCATGCCGCCGGGTAATTCGCTCTCCCGCACCCAATTCCTTATTTTTGCGGATCGATTACAGATGGCTGACTCGACCGTGGCCACCTACCCCGCCACGCACGAGGGGCCGCCAGCCTCGGGCTCCTTGACGCGGCGCTGGAGCCACATGCTGGCATGGCTGCTCTGCGCGGCGACCCTGGTGTTGCTGACTGCGGGAGCCCTGGTCACGGGCACCGGATCGGGCTTGGCTGTACCGGATTGGCCTCTGGCTTACGGGCAATTTTTCCCGCCGATGGTGGGGGGCATCTTATATGAGCACGGCCACCGGCTGATCGCCGGGACGGTGGGCCTGCTCACCCTATTGCTGGCGTTATGGCTATGGCGGGTGGAACCACGCCGCGGGGTGCGCTGGTTGGCTATGGGTGCGGTGGGGCTCGTCTTTTTCCAAGGCCTCCTGGGTGGGATCACGGTGCTGCTGCTGCTGCCGACGGCCGTCTCGGTGAGCCACGCCCTTTTCGCCCAGCTCTTCTTTTTGATGACGATGATTCTGACGCAAGTCACCGCCCCCGGCTGGGACCGCCCCCACGGGGAGCGATCAGACCGGTCGCGACGCCTCGGCCGCTTGGGGTCCATCACGGGTTTGGCGTTGTTGGTGCAGCTTGTCATCGGGGCCACGGTGAGGCATTCTGGTGCCGGCCTGGCCATTCCGGATTTTCCCCTGGCCTACGGCCGGCTGATTCCGTCTCTATCGTCCTTTCCGGTTACGATCCACTTTCTGCACCGCGTGGGCGCATTGCTCGTGACGATTCTCGTCGCCGCGATTGTGTGGGAATCGGTACGCGGCAGGGTGGGAAGATGGCTGATGGCGCCCGTGGCGGGTATGGCCGCATTGGTGGTGGTGCAGATTCTCCTGGGGGGCGCGATCATCTGGAGCGGCCGGTCGCTGGAATTCACCACCCTCCATTTGATCAACGGCGCTCTGTTGCTGGGTATGACGGGACTGCTGACCTTGCGGGCTCGGGCGCTCCCGCCAGCGGCCCGTGGAGGAGGGGCCGCAAAGTGAGCGCCACAGCGGAAAAGAGGATGGGAGGACGGTTGGGCGGACGGCTTGCTTCGGCGGGCGGTGACATCCTGATTCTGGCCAAACCCCGCATTACGGCGATGGTGCTGGTGGCGACCTTCGTCGGATACTTTCTAGCTCCGGCGCAGGGAATCGTCTGGGGAGCGGCGGCGCTGCTTTTGGCCGGCACCCTGCTGCTGGGCGGCGGAGTCAATACGCTCAATCAATACATGGAGCGTGACCTGGATCGTCTGATGGTGCGCACCCATGCCCGTCCTCTGCCTTCGGGGCGCATAGCGGCGCGCAAGGCTCTATACGGAGGTATAGCGGCCAGCGTGGCCGGCATCGCGTTGCTGGCAGTGGGCGCCAATCCGCTGAGTGGGTTGATCGCTTTTACGGTACTGGTAACCTACTTACTGTGCTACACCCCCCTGAAGACCCGCACGGGATTGAACACCCTGGTGGGGGCGATTCCCGGCGCGCTGCCGCCGGTGCTGGGATGGGTGGCCGCCGAGGGCCGCTTGGCCACGGAAGCATTGTCCCTGTTCATGATCATGTTCGTCTGGCAATTGCCTCATTTTCTGGCCATTGCCTGGCTTTACCGGGAAGATTATGCCAACGCCAGGATGCCCATGCTGACCGTTACGGACCCGGACGGCGGCCAGACTCGCCGGCAGCTCGTACTATATAGCGCGGTGCTGGTGCCGGTGAGCCTCTATCCCGCGATCATCGGCATGGCCGGATCGGCCTATTTCTATGGCGCCCTGGGTCTCAGCCTCCTGTTTCTGACCGCGGCCATGACGATGGTGATCCAGCCCGGTCAGGCGGCGGCGCGAGGTTTGCTCAAGTATTCGATCGTCTATTTGCCTTTGCTGTTCGGTCTGATGTTATACGATAAGACAACCTGAAATTATTCGGACTCCCATTCGTGACAGATTCTCCTCATACCAACCGAAGCACGCCGAAGCCGAATGAAGCGCCCAAGGCGGCCGGCATCCATCCCCCGGATCAATCCGAAATCATGATTCGAGTTGAGGGATTGCGGTTCCAATATGGCCAGAGAGTGGCGCTGCAAGACTTGACACTCTCGGTCGCCCGCGGCGAGCTGTTCGGGTTGTTGGGCCCCAATGGCAGCGGTAAGACGACCTTCTTTCGCATCCTATCCACGGCGTTGCGGCCCGCCGCCGGTACGGCGGCCATCGACGGTCACGACCTGGTGCAAAATCCGGCCGCCGCGAGGCATCGGCTGGGGGTGGCCTTTCAGTCGCCCAGCCTCGATGGCAAACTCAGCGTCGAGGAAAACCTGCGCTATCATGCCTATCTTTACGGCATGCGAGGCGCGGCTATGCGTCGCCGCACCACCGTCTTGCTGGAACGATTCGACCTTGATTCCCGCCGCCGGGAGCGGGTGGAAACCTTATCCGGTGGGCTGAAACGGCGCGTCGAGCTGGCCAAGGCACTCCTGCCCAAGCCCCCCCTGTTGTTGCTGGACGAGCCTTCCAGCGGTCTCGATCCGGCCGCGCGTCTGGAATTCTGGAAAATCCTGGACGAAATGCGCTCCGACGAGGGGCTGACGGTGGTGGTGGCCACTCACTCGATGGACGAGGCCGAACGGTGCGACCGCATTGCGTTGCTCGATCGGGGCCGATTGGTCGTGGTCGATACGCCCGAGGCCCTGAAAAAGGAGATCGGCGGCGGATTCCTGACCCTGCATGCCAACACCGACGCCCATGCTTTGGCTGCGTCGATCGGCGAGCAAATGGGAATTCAGGCGGCGGTGGCCAATGGCCGCCTGCGCCTTGAAGCAGCCGACGGGCTGGCAGTGGCCGCACGGCTGATGGAGGCATTTTCCGACCGGATTCGCTCCATCACACTCGGCGGTCCCACCCTGGAAGATGTTTTCCTGGCGAAAACCGGGCGCCGGCTCTACAGCGACGGAGGGGCGCCGTGACGGTCGAAGCGGGCGCCCTGCGGCTGCCCCTGGTGGTTTGGAGCCTACTGGCCAGGGAATGGCTGCGGTTCCTCCGCCAGCGCAATCGGATCATCGGCGCATTGGGGACGCCAATCGTGTTCTGGGTGGTGTTCGGTTCCGGGTTCGGCCGCTCCTTCCGCCCGCCCGGTTTGGCGGAGGGGATGGACTATCTGGCCTATTTCTATCCGGGCATGCTTCTGCTGGTGTTGCTTTTCACCTCCATATTCGCGTCCATTTCCATCATCGAGGACCGCAACACGGGTTTCCTGCAGGGCGTCCTGGTGGCGCCGGTGCCACGACTGGCGATCGTGCTGGGGAAGGTGCTGGGCGGTGCGACCCTGGGCTTCATCCAAGGGGCGCTGCTATTGCCCCTGGCTCCCTTGGCCGGAATAGCGTTGAACTTCGGCCAAGTGATCGCCATTTGCGGGCAAATGTTCCTGATTGCCGTCACGCTCAGTTCCATCGGGTTTCTGTTCGCTTGGCGTACCGATTCGGTGCAGGGGTTCCATGCCGTCATGAATCTGCTGCTGTTCCCCATGTGGCTGCTTTCCGGTGCTTTTTTCCCGGCATCCGGAGCGTCGATTTGGATACAGGCGGTGATGGCGGTCAATCCCCTGGCCTATGGACTGGCGGCTCTGCGGCGGGTGATGTATCCGCCGGAAATAGTGGCGAACCTGGGCCTCGTGGGGATGGCCCCGGCCATGATCGTCCTGGCAGCGACGACTGCGATAGCGCTTGCGCTGGCGGTACTGGTCGTCCGTAAAAGCGAAGCCTGATCATCGGTATGTTCGATACCTCGGTTCTGCCCTCGGTCAATGCCGTGCTCAACGGCACGTCGGCGATATTGCTGGTTGCGGGTTACGCGGCCATACGGCGCCGCTGGATTGGCCTCCACAGGGCGATGATGTCCACCGCCTTCGCCACCTCGATCTTATTCCTGATCTCCTACGTGGTGTACCATGTCACGCAGTTGCATACCGTTTTTCGCGGCGAAGGGTGGGTCGTTTATTTTTACTATGGCATGCTCATCTCTCACGTGGTGCTGGCCGTGTCCGTGGTGCCCCTGGCCATAATCACTTTGCGCCGGGCGTTGCGGGCCGACTTTCGGCGGCACCGCCGTCTGGCACGGTGGACGCTCCCCATCTGGCTATATGTATCGGTCACCGGCGTGGCGATCTATCTCATGCTTTACGTGATCTACCCGGCCGGCTGACGGGGACGCTGGCCGCTATCGATATTCGCATCCAAGGAGACTTTTCCAAGGAGATATTGTATCCGGTGGACATTCACGGTATCGATCCCGGCCGTGTCAAGGCCGCAGTATTCGACCTGGGCGGCGTCTTCCTCGCAGGCAGCGTAGAAAACGTGGCGCAGTTTGGTGTCCGCATGGGTCTGACGACGGAAACATGGGCCGGTATGCGGCAAGAACTATTCCTCGATGACGGCTGGTGGGACCGCGTCGAGCGCGCCGAAATGCCCCTCGACGAGTTTGCCGCAGAGTTGTGCCGCCGTCTGGCGGAACACGACATCGCCCTGACCATAGCGCAAGCGCGAAACTTCATGGGTTCGCCCGGACACGAAGGGAGCATGCCTCTGCGGACCGAGATCGTGGCCGCGGCTGCGGAAGTGCATCGGGTGATGCCCACAGTCTTGCTCACCAACAACGTAGCCGAATGGCGCGGCGGCTGGCACCGCCGGTTGGACCTGGACGCGTTGTTCGACGTGGTGATCGATTCATCAGAGGTGGGCCTGCGGAAACCGGAAGAGGCGATTTATACACTGACGGAAAAGGAAATCGGCATTGACGGCAAGGGGTTGTTTTTTCTGGACGACTTGGGCATGAACTTGAAACCGGCGCGGCGCCGGGGCTGGCAAACGCTCAAATACGTGGAGACCGAACCCGTGCTGGAGGTGCTCAGCGCCCTGGCCCACAGCCGGCCACCCCGCGATGGAGCGGGAATCAATTCGTGAAACATCGGATAGCGATGGTAACGGTGCTCAGTTTCCTCCTTATCCTCTCGTGGCCGCCAATCGCGGCAAGCATCGCCTTGCGGCCTCACCGCACCGATAAATGAATTGCGCCAGGGTAGGGTATGCGGGCCATCCATGCGCGATGGCTCCTTTGTCGCGTTCCCATCCACACCATCTGTCATTGGAGGAGAATGGATCTGTTCATCGAACTTGCCCTGTCCCATATTTGCCGGGACCCCAACGAGCTGGTTAATCCACAATTCAGGATCGGTGGCGACGACGACGAGTCGGTCTTCCTGTCGGTCAACACCAGACGCAAGGACATTTGCGTCGTAGTAATCGATACCGCCGCGGAGGTCGAAGCGCTGGTCGCGAAGATAAACGACTATGAAAACCAGTGGCTCGGCAAACTCAAAGAGACGCAGCAACTTCACGATTATTTTGAGGACGGTTACCACTTCCATATCAAGGTCTTTCTGCGCCAGGACGTGGCAGAGAACTTGCGCGACGTATTGACGATCCACCCGAAAGACATCGTGCAGATCAGATCGTTCGAGGAAATCGGATATCCCTGGGAGTGGGACGAATCGAAGTGATTCCCGGATCGGTATCCGGCTGTGGATCCCGTGATACCACGGGCCGCCGTTTCATCTGCCATGAGTTCTTGACCCAGAGTGCCCGCATCGAGGCTTGTTGCGGGATGGTTCTTCCGATTCGCACCGGGAGCGGCAGCCACATCCGAAGTGCAAAATGTGAGGTATAATCGAGTCGTCACCTCAGTATCGGCCCCCGCCTATACCGGACGGGATTAGCAGATGTTGCGGGCGCGATCTGCAAGGCGCCTGATTCACGGGTTTGCGCTTCAACGTAATGGAACGTACTGATAGCTGGAACCAGGACAGCCAAACCATTTGAATGAACGATCGCCGAGAAATCCCCTTTCGGCCGAATCGTCACCGAACATCATCGGGAGGGCATCACCATGCGGAATCAGGAAGCACTGGAATACCACCGGTTCCCGACCAAAGGAAAGATCGAGATCCGCACCACCAAGCCCACTGCGACCCGGCACGACCTGACCATGGCCTACTCGCCCGGCGTGGCGGTCCCCTGCATGGAGATCCACCGCGATCGCGAATTGGCCTACGAGTACACCATCAAGAGCAACCTGGTGGCGGTGATTTCCAACGGTACGGCGGTGCTGGGATTGGGAAATATCGGTGCGCACGCGGCCAAGCCGGTGATGGAAGGCAAGGCGGTGCTGTTCAAGAAATTCGCCAATATCGACGTGTTCGACCTGGAACTCGACGAGACGGACCCGGTAAAGATCGTGGAAATCGTCAAGGCACTGGCGCCCACGTTCGGTGGCATCAATCTGGAGGACATAAAGGCGCCCGAATGCTTCTACATCGAGACCGAATTGAAGAAGCAGCTGGATATTCCCGTATTTCACGACGATCAGCACGGTACCGCCATCATTTCCGGGGCGGCATTGCTCAACGCGCTGGAACTGGTGAACAAGAACATCGCCGATGTCAAAGTGGTCGTATCCGGAGCCGGCGCCTCGGGAATCAGTTGCGCCCGGTTCTACCTGACCCTCGGGGTGACCAAGAAAAACATCCTGCTGGTCGATAGCCGTGGCGTGATCTATCAAGGCCGCGACGAGAACATGGAGCCAAACAAGGCCTTCTTCGCCGCCGACACGAAGCTGCGCACCCTGGCCGACGCCTTGAAGGATTGTGACGTATTCGTGGGCCTCTCCAGCCCCAACATCGTTTCGCCGGCGATGGTCGCGACCATGGCCAAGGACCCCATCATTTTCGCCCTGGCCAATCCCGACCCCGAGATTCCATACCCGACGGCCAAGGAGGCGCGGCCGGACGCCATCCTGGCCACGGGCCGTTCGGACTATCCCAATCAGGTCAACAACGTTCTCGGATTTCCCTTCATCTTCCGGGGTGCCCTGGACGTCCATGCACGGGAAATCAACGAGCCCATGAAATTGGCGGCCACCCACGCCCTGGCCAAGCTGGTGAAGGAGGACACGCCCGATGAAGTGCTGAAAGCCTACGGGGTTCGATCCATGCACTTCGGCCGGGATTATCTCATCCCGACGCCATTCGACCCTCGGGTATTGCTTTACGTGGCGCCGGCGGTGGCCCAGGCTGCCATCGATTCAGGGGTGGCCCGAATTACCGAGCTTGACATGGACGACTACCGGGACCGTCTGGCGGCGAGCCAGAGTGTCGTTCAGGAGACCGCACGGCGATTGGTGCGCAGGGCGCGCAAGTATTCCCAAACCCGAGTGGTCTTCCCGGAAGCCCACAACGAGACCATCCTCCGCGCCTGCCATCAGATCGTGCTGGAGGGCATCGCCCAACCGGTCCTGATCGGCGAGGAATCCGAAATTCAGGCTTGCGCCCAGGAATATCAGGTGAGCCTGGAGGGCGTGGAGATCGTCGACAATCGTAAATCCCCCTTGCGGAAGGAGTTTGCCCGTCACCTGTTCCAACAGCGGCAGCGCAAGGGAATGGAATTGCACGTGGCAGAGCTATGGATGGAGCGTCCCGTGGAATTCGGCCTGATGATGGTCAAGACCGGAAATGCCGATACATTCGTCGGCGGCATTACCCGATCCTATCCCAACATCATCCGGCCCGCGCTGCAGATCGTCGGTTTGCGGGACGGCATGCGCCGGGTGTCCGGGTTCTACATGTTGCTCTACCGCAACCAGACCTTGTTCCTGGCCGATACGACGGTCAACGAGGAACCCGATGCCGAGGTGCTGGCCGAGATCGCCATCAGCACCGCCAAATCGGCCCGATTTTTTGGCATCACACCCAATGTCGCCATGCTTTCCTACTCCAATTTCGGATCCGTGCGCAACGCCGGCCTGGACCGCATCACCCGGGCGTTGCAGATCGTGAAGGCGCGCGAGCCGGGCCTGGCCATCGACGGCGAGATGCAAGCCCACCTGTCGCTGAACGAGGCTCTGCGGAAGAAGCATTATCCGTTCAGCGAGATCAGCGGCTCCGCCAACGTGCTGATCTTTCCCAATCTGCACGCCGCCAATTCCGCCTACCGGCTGCTTTCCGAACTCAGCGAAGGAGAAATCATCGGGCCCATTTTGATGGGCATGGCCAAGCCGGTGAACGTGCTCTCCCAGGAAGCCTTGGTGCAGGACGTGGTGCACATCACGGCCATATCAGCGCTGGAGGCTCACGAAGGGGTGATCTGACCGGCCGCGTTGGGGCGGCTTCCGGCGATTCATGCCGAGCTGTTCACGCTGTAATAGTGAAACGGCAGGTCTTCATTGGTGCGGGGTTCGAATCGGCAGTCGCGGCGTTTCTTGACCTCGTTATAGAACGCTTCCGTGATCAGGGTCTCGAAGCCTTCGGCGGTATCCTCTCCCAGCTTCGAGGTCTGGTTCATTTCATTCCCCATAGCCCGGTCCGGGCCGATTTGGTAGATCTCCCCGTAGCCCAATCCAATACACGTTTCCGCGCGCGATCCCCCCGCTTCCAGGCTCTCGTTGAAGGCCCGCACGCGGCGATGAATTTCAAAGGCGGCGTCCAAGGCGGAATCGGCACTATCGAAAGTCGCCGTGAAGTCGTCGGCGAAAGCGCGCACCCGCCGGGCGCCGTACTTGGCGAAGACCGGCGCACAGACCTTCTGCACGTCGTAGATGCGCAGAAAGCTGAACAGGCTCCCTTTTCCCATGGCGGCTTCGGTAAAACCGGTCATGTCCAAGATCAGGATGGCTACGGTGGCGGAGTATTTTGAGAGGAAGGCCTGCTCGCTCATCTTTCCCCCCTGGCAAGCCTCCAGATCGGCGTAAACCTCCTTGGTCCAGCCTAGGAACTGGGCCAATGTGGCCGGGTCCACGATCAGATCGTAGGGATAGGGACTCGTCACGCCGCTTTTTCCACCTGCCGCCACGGTTCGATCCTTCTGCAGTACGGGTTACTCAACGGCGTTGCCCCCATGTTGAGATGGTAGAGGTGTAACCTTCGCCCGCGAAGCGAGCCGATGTCAAATGGGAGGGCGCTCCAATTCGTGCGGCAGGATGTGCAACTCATGCGTTCGGATCTTCGCATTGGGAGATGCGCATGGAGCACTGCGTCCCGGTCGGATCCTGGATGGGGGGCTTCAATAGGGCTCTCAGAGAGCGCAGGAAGGGCGATTGACCGGGAATTTACACTCGATTTCGATCGAGGAATGGGAATACGAGAGAAGAGTTAATATATAATTGATTGATATTACAAATGTAATTGGCTTCGTTTGGTGAAATTCGGTGTTCCGGCCCCTTATCCGCCTCGTGCGGACAAGATTGATGTCCGATGGATTTATTTTACAATTTCGTCTGAGTCCAACCAATATCATTGAACCTATTATTATCCCGCGCCAAGACGGCCCGCAGATCCGATTTCCCCTGAGCCCAGCGTTCCAATGGATTCTATTGGGATTGGTTTGTTATTTCGGCCAAACGCGGCCATGTGGACCCCAACCCAAACCTGTCACCATACACTAAGGAGCAGAAGGCCCGAGGCCGTGGTATCGCGCGGCCAGTCCATCAGCGCCCGCTCGCCTTGATATTGTAGCCCACGCCGGCACTTTCG
>JACZRV010000079.1 GCA_022574555.1 SAR324 cluster bacterium | reverse complement strand
CCTGGACAACAATGGTCAACCCGGAAATCACCCCGGTGACTGAGGAAAAACATCTGATCTGGGAACGCTGCCTTTCCATCCCAGGGCTGCACGGCAAGGTGCCGCGATACAAGCGGATCACCATCCGGTACCAAAACCTGACGGGGAAAGAGGTTGAGACGGAGGCCCACGGCAGTTGGGCCAGCCTGTTACAGCATGAGTGCGACCACCTGGACGGCGTCCTTTACCCCATGCGCATGGAGGATATGTCCCTGCTTTCTTTCAACGATGCCCCCGGTGCTCTGGCAGAGGAGGCCGTCCAGCATCCTGAGCGGATCGACCCCAAGTTCCTGGAGATGGTCAGGCAATGGCCGAACCGGGAGCACTGGTTGAGTACAGGATGAGGGGATGCCCCATGCGGCGGGAAGTACCCGCCCACTCCGAGCAAATTTTGCTTCGCACATTGATACACAAACCCGTCTGATACCGGGGCGTTCATGAGCCCAAAATCCAAATTGCTGCCCACCTCCCTCGTGGGCTCCTATGCCCAGCCGGACTGGCTGATCGACCGGGAGAAGCTGGCCGGGCGATTTCCGCCTCGCGTGCGCGCGCAGGAACTGTGGAGGGTGGCCCCCGATTGGCTGGAACAGGCCCAGAACGATGCAACCCTGCTCGCCATCCGCGATCAGGAGCGGGCCGGGTTAGACATCATCACCGACGGCGAGATGCGACGTGAAAGCTACTCCAGTCAATTCGCCACGGCTTTGGAAGGCATAGACACCGACAATCCGGGCACCGCCCTGGATCGTAGCGGGCATCCCAACCCGGTGCCGCGCATAGTGGGAAAAATCCGCCGTAAGCATCCAGTGGAAGTGGCCAATCTCAAGTTCTTGCGAGAGAACACTGACCGCGCGGTAAAGATCACCCTGCCCGGCCCCTACACAATGTCCCAACAGGCTCAGAATGACTTTTACGAGGACGAGGCCGAACTGGCGATGGATTACGCAGCCGCCGTTAACGAGGAAGTCCGGGAACTGTTTGCGGCGGGGGCGGACATTGTCCAGATCGACGAACCCTACATGCAGGCGCGGCCCGAAAACGCGGAGGCGTTTGGGTTACGGGCGCTGAACCGCGCCCTGGAGGGCATCAAAGGGACGACCGCAGTACACATCTGCTTCGGGTATGCCGCCATCATCCACGAGCGGCCAAGCGGGTACTCGTTCCTGCGCCAACTGAGCGGTTGCACCTGCGATCAGGTGTCTATCGAAACGGCCCAGTCCAACCTGGACTGCACCGTGCTCGGCGACCTGAAGGGGAAGAAGATTATATTGGGCGTGCTCGATCTGTCGGACATGAACGTGGAAACGCCGGAATCCATCGCCGAGCGCATCCGCCGCGCCCTGCCCTATGTTGCTGCGGAGGACATCGTGGTCGCGCCCGACTGCGGTCTCAAGTATCTCCCACGCGATGTCGCGTTCGGGAAAATGAAGGCCATGGTAGCCGGGGCGAAAATCATGCGCGAGGAGTTGGGCGGGTAGGGAGTGGGGGGCCACGCACTACGCCCCCGCTCGTCGTCCCTCGAACTCAGAACGGCACGCCAAAATTGCTACACATCCTGCTACGCAAACCCATTTGATAGTTGGGCTGTGCGTGGGCGGCTGGATTCCGGCAGTAAATCCCTTCCTTCCCACACCCGCCCGTGCTACCCGTGATTTGTGCATAACTGCTGTGCATAAACCGAGGCGCAGCCTCCATTATTCGCACAGGCGCAACTCGAATAAGTCTATTGATATTAAGCATGTAGGTCGGGCGTCACTCCCGCATTCCCAACGGGTTCGACTCCCGCCGCCTCCATACAAAACGTGTTTTGACAGCAGAATTCTCTAAGAGACTAATATAACAGAAGAATAGTCACCGGAAATTGTGCGGATTATGGACGCTGTTACCTCGGTTATGCACAGCAATATAGCACACGCCGGGAGAGCGGTCCAGAGAATTTGAGGCGCTCGAAAATCTGGTAATTCGGCTCCGAATTACCGGTCAAGATTGGCATCAATTAGCCGGAACAATTCCAGCATCGCCGTTCCCTTAACAGTCCGTCAAATGGACTGCTCGTCGTCATCGACGTAGTGGGGCTCTCCGGCAATCTGCTGGGGGAGCACACTCCGAATTTGAATCGCCTGGCGGGCGATGGCAGCCGCTGCACCCTGGGCACCGTCACCCCCGCAGTCACCTGCTCCGCGCAATCGACCTTTCTCACCGGGACTCGTTTGATTTTGCTCCATCACTTCCACCTCAGCCGACGATCCTATAAATTCCGTGGCTCCGACGCTTAGGATAATTTTTTTGGTAGGGACAGCACGCACGGCGCTGGATTCAGAACTGCAGCGTGCTGAAGACCTCGTAGGGCTGGTCGGGGGACTCCGAGAAATGTTCGTAGTGATCGAGTACATCCGTGATGCTCAGGTCCGGAGCGATCATGAGATCGACCAGATCGTTTTGCGACAGACGATTCCCGTTCGCATCCTCGACCACGACGACCACGGGCCGCTCCAGGTTATTCGAGTCGTTGCGCACCACGAAGGCCACATGGCCGGTGTTGAGCCGCACCAACGATCCGACCGGGTAGATGCCGACCGAGCGTAGGAAGATTCCCAGATAACGCTCGTCGAATTCGGTGCCTTTGAGGTCCATGAGAAAACGCACCGCCTTGGCCGGCACCCAGTTTTTCTTGTAGCTCCGCTTTCCGATCAGGGCCTGGTAGACATCCGCGATCGCCACGAGCCGGGTTACAGGCCGCACCGCGTCGTAACTGACATCGGGATAGCTGGCGCCGAGGGACGTGTCCTGCTTCACGTGGTGGCATTGAGCCACGTTCACGACGTCGGTCCCGAAGTTCAGGTCGCTGAGGATCTTGGCTCCGGCCTCCGCATGACCGCGCATTATGCGCATTTCCTCCCCATCGGGATCGAAACGCTGCTGGCTTTCGAGAATCTCTTTGGGCACCGACGACTTGCCGATATCGTGCATGAACCCCGCGACCAGCACGCTGCTCAACGGAACCGACGCACGAGCCTTGCTCACGCGGGCCATCTCCTCATAGGCCATCGAGAATATCACCGACATGTCCACGCAATGGGCATAGGTCTGATCGCTGGCTTTCAGGCCGGCAATGGCCCGCATGGCCGGCGCCGCGCCCCGGGACATGACGCTGGAGACCGCCCGGTCGAGCGTGGTGCGGCGCAGCTTACCGCGGCGGGCATCGCCCATGGCCTCCTCGACCGCCTGTGAGGCGGAATCCCGCTCGGCGTTGGAAGCGGACAGCGATTCCAGGAATTGCCGCGTCTCGGAAACCCGGGCCACATGGGCTGGATCGTTCGACGTGTGTTGTTTCAGGCGCACCGCCGCGGCCACAGTCGGCTGGGCCGCAGGCGCCGGCTTTTCGGCACTAGGCTGCTGGCTCGGCGCCAGCACGGTGAACTCATAGAATCCCAGACGCTCAAGCTCGGTGGCGGTATCCGACCCCACCTTGGCGAACGCACTGTTCTTGGGTAGCTCTTCTATGCGAACCACGGTGTCGAACGCCTTGAGACTGTAGACGTCCAATTTCAGTTGCTGCCTGTCCCGCTCCACGACGTACCGGGCACCCGGCAAAGTATCGCGCAGCTTGGCCAGCGTCTGCGAATCCACCATGGCGAACTTCTGATCCAGCTTGGTGATGGCCACCACCCGCATGCCCTCTCGCAGGTCGGCAAGCCCCACCTTCTTCCTGACTTGCGCCATGGAATTCCCTCCCATCGAAATCCCGCCTCCCTCTGCGGGCGGCGGACCGGACAACGGCCCGGAAGCGCGGCCATCCGCTGCCGGCCCGCACACGTTTCGACACGCGGTGGCGGCGCTTGGATCGCCTCCGCGTTAATTCTTCCACGGATACTATCAAGTTTTTGGCTCCCGGTCGAAAATTGCTCCAAACCCACTTGGGCGTGGCCACTATGCTGGAATTTCAGGGATAGATCACCTTATGCCAGAGATGGCATGCCCGCTTGCGGAGGATTCGGTAATGGGCGGCTTTCATGAGATGGCGACCGAGCCGAAAGGCGTTATTAATTGGACCGTGAATCGACAGGAACCGTTGCACGTGACCTGGTGATTTGAATCTCCGAATCTGTCTTTCTCGTTGCCTAGTGACTTGGTGGGAATGTTCGGCCCGGTTGTTTGATCCGTTGTCCCTGTAGTGCGCAACCGTTGGCATCACCTGTCCCTACTAAAAACCTCATCCGGTTTGATTTGATTGACCTTCCGGGTTCGGGGCCGATAACGTCCCTGGTATGAAAACGACAGTTCATCCGCTGCTTTCAACCCTGGTTGGCCTATTCCAAAGCCGTGCGCGTCTCCATTTCGAGGTACTGGCGCTGCGGCAACAATTGGCGATGGTCACCGACCGCGAATCCCTTGAAGTTGATTCCGCTCATGTCGATCTCCTGGCCTCCAGTCGTTCCTATCGGGCCGTTATGCAATCCCCGCGGCAACCGAGCATGGATCCTACTCGAAGAAATAGGCCGCGCCCGCGTTCGTTCCGCCTGCGTCCTCCAGATATGCGCCCACCAGGGCGGTGTCGCCGTCGGTGGCCACCGACCAGCCGAAGTTGTCCGACACCTGCTTATCCGAGGCGTGCAGGATCACGACCTGGGCGCGGAAGTGATGCGGCCTCGCGTCGGCTTCAGACCGTATAAGCCGCAACACGACGCCGGTATGCGGATGGAACCCCCGCCGTCGCTGGCATGAGCCATGGGCACCACCCCCGCAGCCACGGCCGCCGCCGATCCGCCGCTGGAGCCGCCGGTGGATCGGGAGAGATTCCAGGGATTGTGTGCGGGACCGAACAGGGCCGGCTCGGCGGTGGGCACCAGACCGAACTCCGACGTGTTGGTCTTGCCCAATACGATCATTCCCGCCCGGATGTAGCGCGCCACCAACTCACTGTCCCGGCTCGATATATGATCCTTCAGGAATGCCGAGCCGTTGGTCAGGCGCGCTCCGGCGTACTCGGCTCCCAGGTCCTTGAGCAGAAACGGCACGCCCCGGAATGGACCCTCCGGCAACGACCCTGCCGCGGCTTCCCGAGCCTGATCGAACATGGGTGTGACCACCGCGTTGAGCCGCGGGTCGAGCCTTTCGATGCGGGCGATGGCTGCATCGACCAACTCGATGGGCTGCAATTCCCCGCGCCGTACCAGATCGGCCAGTGCCGTGGCGTCGAGTGTTGCCAGGTCATTCATCGGAGCCCTTTACCCCCGGGTGGGGGAATATGGTGCAAATTCAGATCGAATTAAGCGAGCTGCGCGCGCAGCACCTTTTTGTCGAACTTACCCACGGCGGTCTTGGGTATTTCTTCGATGAAGCGGATATCCTCCGTGGCGGGGAGCTGCCATTTGGCGAAGCTGCGGGCCAGCGCTGCTATGATCGCCTGGGGCTGGATCGGGTCTCCCTCCGCGGCACGAACGACGAATGCCAGGGGCCGCTCGTCCCATTTTTCATCCGGACGGGCCACCACTGCCGCCTCGAGAACGCCGGGACAGGCCATGATGGCGCTCTCCATCGCTACACTGGAGATCCACTCGCCGCCGCTTTTGATGAGATCCTTGGTGCGGTCGGTGATCTGCAGCACCGCGTTCTGGTCGATGGATGCCACGTCGCCGGTGTGGAACCAGCCATCATCGGTGAACGCGGCGGAATCCTCGGGATTGTTGTAATAAGCGCTGGCGACGGCGGGCCCGCGCACCAGCAACTCGCCCACCGCCTGGCCGTCCCATGGCTGCTCGGTTCCATCGTCGTCCACGATCTTCATCTCCACGCAGGGAGGCATCACGCCCTGCTTGGCCATGGTGTCGATCTGTTTGGCGACGGGCCAATCCTCCATCTTGCGAGTGATGCGCGAGACCGCGCCCAGGGGCGACATCTCGGTCATACCCCAGCCCTGCATGATGGGCACGCCGAACTCCTGCAAGAAGGCCTCGATCATGGCGCGGGGCACAGCCGAACCGCCGACCAGCATGGCCCGCAGGCTGGAAATATCGCCGCCCTCCTTGCGCAGGTATTGCAGCAGGCCGTTCCAAATGGTGGGCACCCCCAGGGCGATGGTGACCTGCTCCTGTTCGATGAGGCGCACCAGGTTTTCCGGCTGCACGTCGGAGCCGGCAAATATCAACCGCGCGCCGATCATGGCGCAGATGTAGGGATTTCCCCAGGCATTGGCGTGAAACATGGGCACGACGGGCATCATCACGTCCCGCTCGCTGAGTCCCAGCACGTCGGTCATGCCCACCATCATCGTGTGAATGAAGGTGCCCCGGTGGCTGTAAAGCACGCCCTTGGGGTTGCCCGTGGTGCCGGAGGTGTAGCAAAGGCCGCAAGCCTCACGCTCGCCGATTTCGGGAAAATTCTCCACGTCGCTGGCCTCCGCCATCAGCGTTTCGTAATTCGCCGCCGGTGCGAGGGTGGTCTCCGGTAAATCGGTCGCAGGGCCCATCACGACGTATTGCTTCACCGACTCGAACTTGCCGGCCATGGCCTCGATGGGCCGCAGCAGGTTATCGTCCACGAAGATCATGCTGTCTTCCGCGTGGTTGACGATGTACTGGAGTTGTTCGGGGAAGAGGCGCAGATTTAGGGTGTGCAGGATGGCTCCGCAACAGGGTATGGCGAAGTAGAGTTCCAGGTGGCGGTAGTGATTCCAGGCGAAGGTGGCCACGCGGTCGCCGCGTTTCACGCCCAGCTTGCGCAGCACGTTCATCAGCCGCACCACCCGTCCGTAAAACTCGGCCCAGGTGTAGCTGTGCCGCCCCTCGGGCAGGTTGCTGACCACCTCGTTGTGGGGAAAGACCTTTCTCGCCCGATCCAGAATCCGGGGAATCGTCAAATCCCAATCCATGATCAACCCGTCCATCGACTGCCTCCTGTGATGGCGCCATCTGTTGTCGCGAAATGTCGTTGTAGCGAAACGCCGGCGAAATCCTGCGCGGTAATCAACTCATCCTTGTGAAACGATCGATCGATGGTCAATGGACGTTCGCGCCGCTTGCAAAAGCACTTGGTGGGGCTCTGAGAAGCACTTGCAGGGCTTTCCCGGCAGGACTGGGCTCGGAGATTCGCAACGCGGGCACCATCGATGCCCTCCGCGGCGGTGAAATAGGTTACCCTGACCGGAATGTATGGAAATTGGAAACGGGCAGCATGCCTTTTCCCTGCAGGGTCCGGCACCCCAATAGGTTCGAATGATTTTTTCCTGTTTCGTGGCCAATTCCGGACGGCATGCCCCGAGGGCTTGTCCCGCATGATGCCCGAACCTCCGACCGCCATCCTGTGCCGGGCCGATAATGATCGGCATGGGCCCAAATGGACCCTATCCGAAATTCGCGTTAAGAGAGTTTCATGTGCCCAAAATTCCGCACCGATATCCGCTGTGGGCGAGACGGTGCACCAGGAAGGCATTTTCCGCAAAATGAACACCATACGAGAGCGAGAGGGGAATGC
Source organism: SAR324 cluster bacterium (assembly GCA_022574555.1). Lineage (GTDB taxonomy): Bacteria > SAR324 > SAR324 > SAR324 > JACQKK01 > JACZRV01. Next base: position 13,099 of record JACZRV010000079.1, on the reverse strand, counting down.
TCACTTGGCAATGGTTTGGCGGGTTATCGCGCGACTCAACTTGGCTTCGTATTTATCGTTGCGTTGTGCGGAATCTTTACCATCATCGATCAGCTTGCGCAGTTCGTCCCGGGCGCGGCGTTCGGCTTCCGCCGCGCGATCTTGGTCGATTTCTTCGCTCGACTCCGCCAATTCGGTGAGTATGGTCACGCGGTCGTTGCTGACCTGGGCGTAGCCGTGATGCACTGCGGCTCGATGTTCCTGGCCCGCGTCTGTCCAGCGGAGCACACCGGAATGGATCACGGTAACCAAAGGCACGTGCTGCGGAAGGATGCCCATTTCGCCTGCAATGCCGGGAAGGGTGACCCAAGGTGTGGTAACCTCGATCACCCGCCGCTCGGGGGTGATCACTTCCAAAATCAACGCTTCAGCCATGATTGTCTTTCACCGATGCGGTTCGATGATCGTGGTTTGCATGAACCTGGTGCGGGCCCAACGATCGCATGCCCGTGATCAAAAATGCCACCCGCACGCCCGGAATGCAAATGAGAGGGATTTCCGCAATTGTTCAATATACTGAACACCGGCGATGGGACACGCCGTCCGGGCGAAACCGCCCAGCTGGGGGGGACGATCACGGTACGGAACCGGCGCCCGGTGCCGGGCGTATCTGCCCTCGCCTATTTTCCTGCCTGTCCACGGCGGCAAAAGTGCTAATCGTGCATATGGCAGAAACGCGAGGAGCTCAGGGACGCTCGCATCAATGGATGAATTTCCGGCGGCCGCCGCGGTGTAAAGTTCCGTATTCCGTTCCCGGCGGCTTGCGGAGGAGTGAAAGGGCCGACTTCCTGCCAATGGTAATTTGAGAATGTTACCGAAAGATGGTATATGGAAATTTTTTGAATCGACGGTGATGGTTTCCATAGTATCTGGCTGGAGTTAATGCCGACCATGGTTTCGAATCTTGAGAATATTGTAATTACTCTGAATATACAACTACGATAAATTTTTACGATTGATAAATATGGATAAACATTTTTGGAATTTGGTTTGGTATAAAACCTATGCCGATATCGCTGCGGACGGCCAACAAACCTACTTGGGTTATCTGTGGTGGTTCATCGAACCGGTATTGCAGGTCGCGACCTATTATGTGGTTTTCAGTGTATTGCGGAAAGGTGCCGGAGAACATTTTCTGCAATTTCTGATCATCGGTATATTTTCATGGCGTTGGTTCTCATCTTGTGTGATGACGAGCGCCCGGTCGATCAGCAGAAATTCCGGAATGATGAAGAGTGTGAGTATATTTTCGTTGTTTTTTCCGGCCTATTCGATCGCGGTGAGCACCATCCGGTCAGCCACAATATTTGTCATCGTTTTGATATTACTTATTTCGACAGGATTTATTCCAGGTTCCGCATATTCCATGCTTCCTGTGCTACTAATCGTGCAAATATTATTAATATCAGGGGTGGGATTATTGACCGCTTCCGTGATGCCGTTCATCCCGGATTTAGCCAAGGTCATGGAATTGGTCATGCGCGCCGGGCTGTTCATATCCGGGGTATTTTTTTCGGTCGATCAAATACCCGAGCCGCTGCAGGCCTATTTTCTCATGAATCCTATGGCCTTTATGATCCAAGCCTTCCGGGAAGTATTGATGAAAAACACGATTCCCGATTTGGAGCATCTTGCAATCATCAGCCTGTGTTCTATTGCCGCCATCATCGTGGGTTATCAGATCATCAAGCGCAACAATGTCGTTTATCCCAAGGTGTTGGCATGATTAATGGGAGTGCAGAACAACCCATCGTGGCGCTTGAAAATGTCGGAATGTATTATGCCAGTATACGCCGGATTATCAATGCGCGCCGTATTTGGGCGCTGAAGGACGTCTCTCTCAAGCTGTTCGCCGGGGAAACCTTGGGAATAATAGGCAGGAATGGTGTCGGGAAAAGTACATTGCTACTGATGCTGGCTGGGATCATAGAGCCGGATCTGGGAACGATCAAAAAAGGACCGGGATTGAAGGCTTCGTTGCTCTCCCTGCAGGCGGGGTTCGTGGGGGACCTGACTGGCCGAAAGAATATCATTCTTAGCGGAATGTTTCTCGGTCTGCCCCGTCGAAGTATTAAGGCCAAAATCCCGGAAATTATTGAAATGTCTGAACTGGGCGAGGTGATAGACCGTCCGGTAAGCACTTACTCCGCGGGTATGAAAGCCAGGCTTGGATTTTCCATTGCCGTTCAGATCGATCCGGACATCTTGCTGATAGACGAGGTGCTGAGTGTTGGAGACCGGTCTTTCCAGCAAAAATCAAAAGCGATCCTGCATGAAATCATTTCATCGCATAAGAGCGTCGTGATCGTTTCTCACAGCCCTGAAATCCTGGAATCGTTGTGCGACCGCCTCGTATGGATCGAAGATGGTGTGTCCAAAGCCGAGGGAGAGCCCGATGATGTGCTCCGCATGTATTATGATTTTCTCGAACAGCGGAAGGACAAGGATAAAAATGCCGTGCAAAATGCGGCGCAGCAGGCGGGTCAAACTTGAGGGTCTGTACCGCTCGCATCTCATGCTGCGGCCGGCTTGGATTTGGAACGAAAGCCGCAATTCGGGGCGATGAAATCCGAAAACTCCCTCGTCCGGAACCGAGGCCGTGCGAGCGCTGGCGGGCTTTGGACGGGGCAGTGAACGGCACCGTTAACGTTTCGTCTTCCATGCGGGAGTGACCCTTGAAGGAATTAAGAGACAAAGTGGCGGTGGTCACCGGCGCAGCCAGCGGGATCGGCAAGGCTCTAGCCCTGGACTTTGCCCGCCGGGGGATGCGCCTGGTGCTGGCCGACATCGAACGGGGAGCGCTCGATGCCGCGGGCCGCGAAGTGAAGGCGCTGGGCGGGGAGTGCCTGACTCGCATCACCGACGTCTCCGACGAGGGATCGGTGCTGGCTTTGGCCGATGCATCTTTCGATCGATTCGGGGCCGTGCATGTCCTGTGCAACAATGCGGGCGTCTCGGCGGGCGGGGTCTCCCTCGAGGAGACCACTCATCGGGATTGGGAGTGGGTTTTGGGTGTCAATCTATGGGGGGTCATCCACGGGCTGGAAAGCTTTTTGCCCCGCATGATCAGGCAGGGGCAACCGGGCCACATCATCAATACGGCCTCCATTTTGGGCATGGTGGCTCAGTGGCCTCGATCGGCCAGTTATGTCGCATCCAAGTTTGCGGTGGTCGGTCTGTCCGAGGCGCTCGCGCTGGAACTGCAGGAGACGGCCATCGGCGTCTCGGTGGTCTGCCCCAGCACGGTTGATACCCAAATTTACGAATCGGAACGCAACCGCCCTGCGCACCTGACGGTGGACCGGGCGCCGATCGACCTGCGGAAACGGATGGCGGCCGTCGCTCCCGACTGGATGAAGGCCGAAGACGTCAGCGCCAAGGTGTTGCGAGCCGTGGAGGAGGATATCTTCTACGTCTTCACTCATCCCGAGGCGGCCCAATGGATGGATGCCCGTTTCGAGCGCATCCGCCGGGACTATTTGCCCCGGCGATGATCACTGAAGCGATTAATGGAACCTGGTGATCACCGGCCCGATTCGGTAATGGCGGGAACGACCTGATCGCCAGCGATGCGCAGGACGATGGATTCCTTTACGGCCCGGCCGCCTTCCAGGAATGACGTCAGGCCCGTGAGGCCGTGAAAGGGCTTCATGCGGACCAACGCGCGAGCCAGGCTCCTGCGGGTACGATGGGCCGGGTCTTCCAGCAGATGCGTGAGCATGGCCAGGGAGTCGTGGCCCAGGGCCGTATAGAATGACGGGGCCTGGTAATCCTGCCGATGGCGGAACAGGTGGCGGTGCCGGCGCCGAAAGGCCACATTTGCCGGCGAGGGGCTGCCACGATGGTACAAATCCACGAACACCGCCCCCCTGATCTTGCCTCCGCCCGCGATGAGCACCTCTTCGCTGTTCCAATATCGGCTTCCCAGCAGGTGCTCGTTTTCGGCATCGACCGTGGCCGGATAGGGTGCAATGAGGCGAATGTCCTGGCTGCTGCCGGCGGAGATGGGGATGAACAACGCGTCGAACATCACCACCGGGTGCGGCTGGTCGTCGTCCAACGCTTCCATCAACTCCCGGTCCTCGGGAGCCACGAATCGATCCACGCCGGCTAAATTTTCGAAAATTCCTTTCAGCCCCACGGCCATTTCGGTCGCGTCGGCATAGGACCAAGGCAGGAACGGCGCCGCGGCGGTAATCTGCCCACCCCTGCGGTCGACCTCGTCCCAGAACAGATTCATCATCGTGCGGCCATACTTGTTGCCTGGGTAAAGGATGGCAAACCGCCGGGCCGCCAGATAATCGGTGGCGTAGGCGACCAGGTCCCGCACCTCGTCCTCCCTGCTCTTATTGTGACGGAAGGCGAATTTGGAGCCGGGCGGAATCGCCGCGGTAATCGACAGGGCCAGGATGGGCACCCCCAAACCTTCCGCTGCCGCCATGGCCGCCGCCGATTCCGAACGGGCGATGGGGCCGATGACGGCGATCACGTGGTCCTTCCGCACCAGCTCTTCCACCATGCGCGCCGCCTGCTCCGGCGAATTGGCGGTGTCCTTGATCGCCAGCTCGTAAGATATGCGCCGGGGGCGCACCTGCTCGTTTTCCTGAGTGGGTTCCCAGTCCTGCTCCGCCGAGTCCCTCATCGCCTCCAGCGCCGTGGGTTGCCGGGCGAGAAACTGCACGGCCATCCGCAATCCGTCCAGGGTATCGCGGGCTAGTTTTCGCAGGGCCGTATTGGAACTGCCAAGGGGGAGCAATATGCCGATCCGGTGTGCGCGGGTTGCAACGTCGGCTTCGATTTCAGCGCGGGCCTCCCGCAGAATGCGAATCTGGGAGGCGGTACGGGCAATGCCGCCCTGCTCGATGGTTTCCAAGGCCACATAGGCCTCCGGCAGCCGGCCGGAATTGATGAGCGCCCGCGCCCGCAGCAGCGGCCATTCCTCGCGCAGCCAGGGCACATCGGAATGCCGCTCAATGAAGCCGGTCAGCCCCTCCTCATCGGGAATTCTGCCCAACAGGTGCAGCACGTCATCTCGCGTGGTTTCAGGCAACGCATAGGGTCCCAGCAAATCCAGCAGACGGAAATGCGCCGCGCGCGCGAACCTCCCCTGCGACTCTGCCGCTTCGGCCTGCATCGTCAAATATCGGGTCTGCATGAAGGCGGGGAGGGATTCCAGGGCCTCCTGATCGAAGAAGAACGATTCCTCAAGGGGTTTGTCCTGCCGGTAGAGCGCTTGGATCAGATCGAAGAACGCCTGGGGAAAATAGGGGTCGTCGGGATAGCGGTCGACAAACATGCGGGCCGCCCGTTCGCGATTCGCGGGTGAGGCGATACCCTCGCCCGCTTTGAGCAGCGCGATCAATAATCGGCGGTGAAGACCACGCGGATACTGCCCCCCCAAATAACCGGCCCCCCGCTGCCGCTCCACCAGTGCTTCCAGATGAGGATAAGCTCGCGTGCCCTCACCGCGATCCGCCATATCCAGCAACGCCAAAAACTGCGGCGGACGGGCTGTCTCGTCTGCGCCGGCATTTCGCCGATCCGTGGCAGGTGGCTCCACAGCAAGACTTGGGGGCGCTGAACTGAGCAGACTCTGCCCGCTCAGGGTCTGTGCCGGGATAAGAACGGCACACAGCACCGCGGCCGCCGCCAAATATCCACGCCGCAACGAATTACGGGCCGCGAAAGACGAGCCGCAGCGAATCGCACTGTTTTCGCGGGTGCGGTTCATGGCCGGTCATACACCTCGATGACCGCCTTTTCTTTGAGCTTGGCGAGAAATTTCTCCAGCCGTTCGCCATGGAGGCGCTGGTAAACCCGGTCCACAAACCGGGCGCGGTTGACGTCGTCCAGGTTGTCGCAATCGATCCCCTCCTTGATCCGCTCCTCGAAGACGATGATGATGTGATAGCCGAACTTGGTCTCCACCACAGGGCTGATAGCGCCCACCTCCAAGGAAAAGGCTTCCTTTTCGAATTCCTCGACGAACTGGCCGCGTGAGATAAATCCCAGATCCCCATGGTTTTGCGCCGCGCTGGGATCCTGGGAATGCTCCAGCGCGGTTTCCTTGAAATCCGCGCCGTCCTGCAGCAATTGGCGCACGGCGAGGATTTTCTCGAGCGCCGCTTCGCCTTCTCCTCGAACGAGAACGTGGCCCACGTGCACTTCCCGGTTGTCTCCCACTTCGGCCAGACAGGCATCGCGCACCGCTTCCGGGCTGGTGTGGATATAGGCTTTGACTTCGGTCTGCAATACCCGCCTTTTGAGGAGGTCCTTGAGGATGAAGCTTTTTATTTCCTCCTCGGAATAGGTTGCGGCCACACTCGGCTCGCGTGCGATGATGTTGTCCACTCGCTCATTGATTTCCTTTTCGTCGATCGAGATGCCCAGCCGGCGGGCCTCATTTTCCATCAGCAGGTCCTCAACCATCCGATCCATCAGGGTCTGCTCCAGTGCCTTGAGCTGATCCTCCAGTTCCTGGCCCTGGAATTCTTGCCTGAGGCGTTGAGACTCCAACTGGAGGAGTGATTCCACCTCGCGATCGGTAAGAACGAGATTGTTGACGACGATGCGCACGCGGTCGATTTTTATCCGTTTGGCCTCGTCGGCGAAGAGCACCGCCGCCGGCAGAAGGGCCATCGCCAGGGTGATGGATTTCCAAGAGATCATCGGATGTCGTGTTCGGCCAATGACGGCGGCATGACCTTGATCAAATCGCGGGCTGATTTCCTCAGTCGTATCAAGGGAAATTCCCGCAGAGAGGGATTGTGCCGCAGCCGCAGCAGCGTGATCTGTTTGACCAGCTTGCCGTCGATGAAAAAATCGACGGTGCGCGGGAAATAAAGCAATTTTTCACGCGCAATTTTCCCACCGTAGATGTGGGAACCGCCGAATACGATGGACAATCGTGCCGGCTGGCCAGATTGCTCGATCAGGCACTCGATCCGCTTGAGTTGCAGACGTTTGGGATCAAATGCCGCGTACGATCCCTCTCCGTCAGTGAGCGTATAGAGGAACTTTGACTTGTAGGCCCGCCGCAGGCGGACGCTGGTGGGGTAAACCCCCCATTGTTCCATTCCTTTTAGCCAACCGTTCAGGGATCCGGCCATGAATGGGATATACGGGTGGCGCACGTCGACCGGCTCGAAGTGCCGTGTCCCGGTCAAGTCACCGGCCACCTCACCCAACCCTTCGTCCATGTAGAAATGAATCGGGTCGCCCGCCGTGTTCAGCGTCTCTATCGCCAGCAGGCGATCGCGAATCCAATAGATTCGCTGTTGGAAGCCGCGTTCGGTCGCCTCGGCGGGAAAATACTCACCGGGCTTCACGGCTCTCTTGCCGGCGTCGCGGGGGTGCGCCCCATTGGAGCCGGTTTCGTAGACGATCACACGGGTCTCGATGATCGCCCGTGACACGGCGGGCACACGAAACACGAGTTCGGCGTAGATTTCCTGCAAACTGGGCACGTACCCGAATCCTACCGAGGGCATGACAGACAGCCAGCAGACAGCCAAACCCGAGTAAAAGGCTGATCGTCCCATCGGTTTGACAATACCTTTTTCCAGCGATTACCCTGAAACAGCCCATAATTGCCCCCCTGGGGCGAATTTGTGAGACCCGCAACCCAGCCGCAATGTCCTGCCCATCCATGACCCATCAGCCAGGAAAAGGCAACGGGCCCTCCGGCAAGGTGAGCGCCGCCCCTCCGATTTTGTGATGGCGCAGCGGGGCTTGGCCTGGGATCATGAAGGGTTCGTTTCCGTGAGCGAGGGCGTGCTGGTCGCGGGCGCTCCGTTTAAGAATGTCGATCCGGTACTGCGCGGGATGGCCACAATGAGCTGCATCGGCGTTACAAACGATCCGGAATCCGGCGCCGTGCCCTATGTCCTCCATGCCGTCTTCCATGAACTGGCCGGCAGCATTCCATTCCAGCGATCGGATTGACCATGAAGACCTTCCGAGTCGGCACACGGGGTAGCGACTTGGCATTGGCGCAAACCCAGCAGATCGTCTCCTGGCTGAAAGCCCGGGAACCCGCGTGCAATTTCGAGATCGTCCCGCTGGTCACCCATGGCGACCGATTCCAGGCCACACCGATCTTGGAAATGGGCGCTCACGTTGACGCGGGTATCTTCAATTCGGCATTGGAGGAGGCCATACTTGCCCGCGAGGTCGATTTCGCGACCTGCTCCTTCAAGGACGTCGAGTCCGGCCTGCCCCCGGGACTCAGGGCGGTCACAGTGGGGCGGCGGGAGGACCCAAGGGATGTGCTGGTAAGCCGTCACCATCTGACCCTGGCCCATCTGCCGGCCGGAGCCGAATTGGCCACGAGCAGCCCGCGCCGCACCAGCCAACTCGCTTACTTCCGCAAAGACCTGGTGTTTCATCCCTTACGGGGCAATATCACCACCCGAGTGGAACGCGACGTGGCCCGCTTCGACGGCGTGATCCTGGCCGCCGCCGGGTTGCTGCGTTTGGGGCTGCACGAGCGCATCACCGAGTGGATCGACGAATCCGTAATGCTTCCCGCGCCGGCCCAGGGAGCGCTCGGCTGCGAATTTCTGGCGGAACGCGACGACCTTGCGGCCCTGATCGCCTCTATCCAAGATCCAGCGACAGACCGGTGCGTATCGGCAGAAAAAGCGGTGTTGGTGGGCCTGAGTGGCGGGTGTTATGCGCCGATCGGCGTATTGGCCCGCATCGCCGCGGGGGAGATGAGGCTCCATTGCAGGGTGGTCTCCCTCGACGGCCAGCAAAAGGCCGAGGACTCGGTGCGTGGCCCCGCCGAATCGTGGCGGGTGCTGGCCGAAGAATTGGTGAAGCGGGTGGCCGAACGCGGCGGCGCAGAGATCGTCCGCGAATCGCGCCAGGCCATGCAATCCCGCGCCAGCGCCGGGGAAGCGCGCGGTTGAGCAGCCGCATATCCCCGCCGTCAAGACTGGCCGCCGGCGAGGATCGGGGTGGGCTTTCCTTCTCTTGCAGTAGCTAATACAGATTAGAGATGCCGAATAGTAGGGCATAGGAGATCACAGCGAACCCCCGGACATCCGATCCACCGATACAGCGGACAGATGCCTGCAATCCTCGAAGTCCGTAACCTGGTCAAGCATTATCCCAAGGTGCGCGCGGTGGACGGCGTGTCGTTTGCCGTCGAGGAGGGGGTGTGCTTCGGTCTGTTGGGGCCCAACGGGGCAGGCAAGACCACCACGGTGGAAATAATGGAGGGGCTCACCCCGCCTACCAGCGGTGAGGTGCTCTACCGCGGCCGGCCTCCTGATCGCGCGTTCAAGCAGGAGGTGGGGATACAATTCCAGTCCACCGCACTGCAGGATTTCCTCACGACCCGTGAATGCCTGGAACTGTTCGCCCAATTCTATCGTCGTTCCCTGCCCATCGATGAAGTGGTGCAAATGTGTTCGCTGCAAGATTTCATCGGACAGGACAACCGCAAGCTTTCCGGCGGACAGCGCCAGCGGCTGTTTTTGGCTCTGGCGCTGATCAACGATCCCCTGCTGCTCTTTCTGGACGAGCCCACGACAGGCATGGACCCGCAGGCGCGGCAGAATTTCTGGCAGCTGATCCAATCCATCAAGGCCCGCGGGAAAACGATTTTGCTGACGACCCATTACATGGAAGAGGCCTATGTGCTTTGTGACGAGGTCGCCATCATGGACAAGGGACGCATCATCGCCCAAGGCACGCCCGAGGCGTTGCTGATGGCGCACTTCGAGGGGGTGTGGCTGGAATTGCCGCGGGAAAGCTTTGCCCCGGCGGAGGGGTTTCCCTGGAAGACGCGCGTGACCGGCGAAATCATCGGCATCCATACCGCCAATATGAACGAGACCCTGCACTATCTGATGGAACGAAACGTGGTGCTGACCGATCTGCGTGTCAAGTCGCCGACCCTGGAGGACCTGTTCCTCGAACTGACCGGCCACGAACTGAGATCCTGAACCATGCGCGCCTTTTACGCCCTGTTCGTCGCCCGCAACAAGGAATTTCTGCGCGACCGCGCGACCCTGGCCTGGAACTTTCTCTTTCCCATTCTGGCGGTCTTCGCGCTGGCGCTGATATTTTCCGGCGACGAGCGGGACGTCTACAAGGTGGCCCTGGTCGGGGTGGCGCCCGACGGCACAGCGGGCGATCACGCCCCACCGCCCGTGCAGGCGTTCCTCAAAACGCGCTATGTGAAATTCGTCCCGGTGGAAGATCTGGCCGAGGCCCAGGAAAAGGTCCGTCACCATCAATTCGACATGGTGCTGGATGTGACCCCGGCGACGCGATACTGGGTCAACCCCGAAAATCCCAGGGGCTATTTTCTGGAGCGTGTGCTTTGGGGCGGGGGCAATACGAATGGCTTCGCCCGCGAGGAACTGGACGGCCGGCGCATTCGGTACGTGGATTGGCTCCTGCCCGGTATCCTGGGTATCAACATGACATTCGGTTGCCTGTGGGGGGTGGGCTACGTGATCGTGCGCTATCGCACGGCGCACGTCTTGCGGCGCCTGATGGCCTCGCCCGTCACCGCGTTCCAGTTCATAGCGGCCCAGATCGCCTCGCGCATGATGCTGGTGGCGTTCGTCACCACCGTGCTGTTCGTGGGCATGGACCTGGTGCTGGACTTCATCCAACTCGGTTCACTGATCGAACTGGCCTTCATGTTCGCCCTGGGCGCGGTCTGCCACATCGCCCTGGGTATCCTGATCGCCTCACGCACACAAAGCCAGGAGCTGGCCGGTGGGCTGCTCAACCTGGCCACCTGGCCCATGATGTTTCTGTCGGGGGTCTGGTTTTCCCTGGAAGGCAGCGCCGACTGGCTCGTGGCCTTGGCCCAGATCTTTCCCCTCACCCATCTGGTCAACGCCACCCGCCAAATCATGCTCGATGGCGCCACCCTGGCCACCGTTTGGCCCGAGGCAGCCATCATGGCGGGCATGACCGCGGTCTTCCTGGCCGCCGGCTCGGCCCTGTTCCGCTGGTAGAGGACTTGTTATTGGGCAACTCACGCGAGCTTCATCTCCGCCTGCCCCGGTTTATAGAGGGAATAGCCCGCAATCCCTCCCGGCTAGTTGCGGGATACGGCTGGTCAATCGGTCAGCGCGGCCAATACATGATCACGGCGACTCCGGCGAGGCAGATCGCGCCTCCGATGAGGTCGAAGCGGTCGGGGGCGATGCGGTCGATGCCCCAGCCCCACAGGATGGAGAGCACGACGAACCATCCGCCGTAAGCGGCATATACACGGCCGAAATGGTCATCCTGGTAAGTGGGAATGATGCCGTATAGAAAAAGCACCAGCGCCCCGATCACGGCCAGCCCCCAGCTCGCCCCATTGCGCCACCATTGCCATACCAGGTAGCCGCCGCCGATTTCGCACAGGCCGGCCGCGACAAACAGGCCGTTGGATCTTGCCAATTTGGCGAGCAACATCTTTCTCTCCAGCGAAGGCCCCGCCATCGGGTGGGGCATCTACGGCATGGGCGGCTTTGACTTAGGACCACGGCGTTTTCGGCCGTTCCTGCAATTCGCCTTCCTCGTAGATGTCCACCTTCTCGTTGAAGAAGCAGAGCAGCCCCTCAACTTTAGCGCAGGCGGTGATGGGGAATCGGTAACCCCAGACGATGTCCTGGTGGTGATTCTCGCCGATTTTGACGGAGTAGTAGTGGGCATCGCCCTTATAGGGGCAGCTGGTCGTGGTTTCCGAGGGGACCAGCAGCTCCCGGCGGATATCGTCCAGGGGGATGTAGTAGCGGGCCGGCATGCCCGTCTCGAACAGGAGGCGCGGGCGCCGGGTCTCCGCAACCGTGACGCCGTCGATTTCCACCTTGATATGGCGCGAGCTGTTGAGCACGTCCACGCGCTTGTAGGGATCGCGGGCGTGGACGAAAATTTCGTCGTCTTCCTCGTACCAGGCATCCATCTGGCCCCACGCGATCGAGAGGTGATCTGCCAACGCCGGGCGGCCCGCGGGCGGATCGCGGAACGTGAAGGCGGCATCCTCGGCGCTGCGCTGGCCCACGCGCACGTGCCAATATACCGCTGAGCCCTTGGGGTCGTCCCCGCTGCGCCCGCTTTGCCGGAGAAATTCCATCCGCACGTCCTTGGCGGGAAAATAGTATTGGGGTATCCGCCCGGTTTCACGCAGGAGCATCATCGACTTGCTGTCGGCGACTACCTGTCCATTGAACAGGGTTCGTACGCGGCGGCCGCTCGGTTCGAATTCTGTCTGGTGATCGGGATTGTAGATATCATTCATGTGAGATGCCTTCCGGTTGATGGTGTGCGGTCGGAAAAACCTTCCGCCGGACAGACGCTCACGGCGCGTCTTAAAGTGAACTTAAAGTGAATAGGTTAACCCTAAGACAGACGCTCCGAAACGGGTAGAGATAAACGTTTCTGCGCGTCGGCCATCCGTGGGTACATACGCGGGCAAATAATACACTCGCACGAATTCAGCGGAGATCCATCGCCATGAAATCTTATCGCCAGGAATTGTGGTTCAACGTCCCGGAGCGGATGGGATTCGTCAATATCACGCCGGAGGTGGAAACCGCCCTGCGGGAAAGCCGGGTGCGGGAGGGGCTGGTGCTCGTCAACGCCATGCACATCACCGCGTCGGTCTTCATCAACGACGATGAGCACGGACTGCACAATGACTACCGCCAGTGGCTGGAAAGGCTGGCCCCTCATGAGCCCATTCGGCAGTATCGGCACAACGACACCGGCGAGGACAACGCCGACGCCCACATGAAACGTCAAGTGATGGGGCGCGAGGTGGTGGTTGCCGTCACCGAAGCCCAGCTGGACTTCGGTCCGTGGGAGCAGATATTCTACGGCGAGTTCGACGGGCGCCGCCGCAAACGCGTGCTGGTCAAGATCATCGGGGAGTGATCGAACCCGATGTCTCCGCAACCAAAACCAGGTCAATGACACCCCTCATTCCCCGAGTAAGGGTTCAAAGTGAATTTTGAGCCTTGCATTGGAGAAAAGGCGCAAGGTCACCTCGTCTCCGAGGCGGAGGAGGGTTTCTCGGGCGTGTTTTACGAGTTTTCCGACGGTG
>JACZRV010000078.1 GCA_022574555.1 SAR324 cluster bacterium | reverse complement strand
AGAAAAAATTTATTAGCAGCCCCGTGACCCATTGCCTCCGGCGGCCAAAAGGGCAGTGCTTATTCGGAAAGCCCCTTTGGAATCCCCAGCAGGGGTCCAGACCCCTGCACCCCTATGCTGGGTGATTTCAATAAGATGCACATTGGCTAAAACCGGACAGCGGATGCCGATTGCGGTAAAGGAGGGCGCGGGGAAACGAGTTCCCACGCAAATGCTGTTAATCATACCCCTTTTTAGGACGGCCATCACATGCCCACCTTCACTGCGGAGAGCCTGCGGGAAATGAGTTGCGCCTTCTTCGCTGCCGTCGGGTTTTCCGCCGACGAGGCGGCATTGATCGGGCGGCTCCTGGTCGAGGCCAATCTCACCGGTCACGACACCCACGGCGTGCGTCACCTGCCCCGCTACCTGGAGCGCATCCGCAAGGGGGAGATCGTCCCCGGCGCCCCCGTGACCGTCATCCAGGAGACGCCCACCACGGCCCTGCTGGACGGTCACCGCACCCTGGGCCACGTGGCCGCGACTCAGGGGGTGCGCAAGGGTATCGAGATGGCGCGGCGCATGCGTATCAGCGCCGTAGGGGTGCGTAATCTGGACCATGTGGGACGCGTGGGCGCCTATCCCGAGATGGCGGCGCGGGAGGGACTGGTCAACCTGACCTTCGTCAACGCTCAGGGTTGGGGCATCCAGGTGGCCCCCTTCGGCGGGATCGAGAGGCGCATGGGCACCAATCCCGTGGCCATGGGCTTTCCCAATCCCGGCGGCGATCCGATTCTGCTCGATTTCGCCACCTGCGCCATCGCGGCCAACAAGATCCGGCAGGCGGCCGAACACGGAGACGATATCGGCCCGGGGATCATCCTGGACGGCGACGGAAATCCGAGCCAAAATCCCGCCGACTTTCTGAACGGCAGGGGCATGCTGCGGCCCTTGGGCGGAGATCAGGGCCACAAGGGCTTTGCCCTGGGCGTGATGGTGGACCTCTTCTGCGGTGTGCTGGCCGGTTCGGGCACCGCCGTGATGCACGACCAGCCCCTCAACAACGGCATCTTCACGATCACCATCGATCCCAGGGCGTTTATCGCCGAGGCCGAATATGACCGTCAAGTACGCGAACTGGCCGCCTATCTGCGCGCCAGCAAGACCCCACCTGGAGCCGATCCGGTAATGATGCCCGGCGAGTTCGAGGAGCGTAACCGCCAACGGCGCCGCGAGGCCGGCATCGCCGTCGACGAACCCGTCTGGTCAAATATCCGCGAGGCGTTGGCCGAGATGAAGGTGGCCGAGCCCCAGCCCATGGGGTGAGGTTCGGCCAAAATATTTCCGCGCTTTCGGCGGCGAACGGTCGAAACCGGCTAATGTTCGGCCAGCAACTGCGCCAGCGCCTGATTTCGTTCGTCCTGGGCGATTTTCTGATCGTGCAGGATGGGCGGAGCGACCCGCTCGTGGCATTCTTCTGGGCTGAGGGGGCACCGTTCGCAGGTCTCGTTGATTTCGAGGCTCGGCACCGCGGGGTCGTTGCAAAATCGCACCACGGACTCGAATTCCGGCGTGATCTGAAACCCCAATGTAACGCTGGTGTGGGTGCCCGGCGTCAGGGCCAAGGGCCGGGCCAGGGTGATGACGAAGTAGGATGCGTCACGGCCGATGAGCTGCGAGCGCTGGGCGGCGATGACTGGAGCCTCCGACCCTGCCGTGTCGTTCCCGCCGAGGGTATTGAGCAAGGCCACCGCCAGCCAGCGGCGGCAATAATGCTCGTGCCAGCCCTGACCCAAGGGCATGAGCAGCCCCGACATTTTGAAATGCTTGGTGATCTGAAAACGCCCAGTAGCCACGTCGTGGCTGACGCGCAGGAAGTGGAACTGCTTCAGGCCGAACCGTTTGGGGACGATCTGGGTCAAACGGTACAAGAACATTTCCGGTGTAACCCCGTAGCGGTTCATCATCGCTAGAAATAGCTGGCCATCCCAGGCATCGCGGGCGAAGAAACCGGTGAGGTCCCTCGTTAGCTCATCTTGTGGGATGAGCAGCGCGCCCGCATAGTAAGAGGCCTTGAAGTCGTTCAACACTTGCTCGAAGGAGCCCGCCTCGGCGCGGGAAGAGGTGACCCCCCGTTGCTTCAGTTTCAAATCGCGATAGCCGATCTCCCGCCCGATTTGAAAGGCTTTCTGCCGCTGGCTGAGCTTGGGATTGAGCAGCAAGCGCTGGCGTGCACCGGCGATCCACACGGAGCGGAAGCCCGATAAGTCCGGATAAGGTGCCAGCCCGTCCTCTTCCACGGTAATGCCAAAGTCGGCCTCTAACGCCTCCACGAGGGCATCATAGGGCACCAACGGGGCTGAATTCCAACCGTGCCCCTCGGCGAAGCGGGCCACCGCCGATTCGATATCCGGGAAATAGTTGTCGTGGGTTTCCTGGTAGGAGCGGAGCATGGAATAGAGGAAATGCTCCACGTGTACGTCGTAACTGCCCGCGATATCGGCCAGGGTGCGGATGAAGGCGCTGGCCTCGTGGGGCGCCCGTGTGATGAGGTCCACGATGTCACTGGGGGCCAAGCCGAACATGCCCAAGGGCAGCACCTCGACGAGGGGGGAATCCAGCAGCGATTCCAGCGGATCGAGATCGTCTCCCAACTTGAGCGAGACCAGTTCGTCGTACGTCGTGTCCAAAGCATCGGCCAGTTGCATGACCTTATCCGCCTTCGGGTATTTCCGCCCCTTCTCGATTTCGGTCAAGTAGGATGGCGAAAGACCCGCGCGGGACGACAATTCCTTGAGTCCATAGCCTCGTTCCGCGCGCAAGCGGTGCACCTTCAAGCCGAATATTACGGCAACCTTGCTACCACGCATGATTTGCCTCCGCGGTGAGGGAAACCTTCCCGCGCCTTGCGTTCACTCGGATTTCGGACCTATATACACCCTCTGGTGATCCACCATCAACCACCATTCGCCCGTCGCGAAGAATTTAAAATGGCGAATTATAAGATACAGCGAAAATTCGCTTGACAGAAATTTTCGCTATGCTATCAATAACTATGCCCTTAAAAGCCAATGCCGATAAGGGCATATCCCGCGTGAGGAAAATTAAGTGAAGACCACCCCAAGCGATAAAGGACAAAATCCGGACTATCAGGATATTCCTGGGTTCGACGGCGTGCGTATGCCTCGCAAGGCCCAGACCGCGCGGGCTAAGGATCTGCTGCGGCCCGAGGCCATGACGTTCATCGTGGACTTACACCGGAAATTCGAGCCGGAAAGGCAGCGATTGCTGGCACAACGGAAAGAACGGCAACGGGCCTGGAATGCCGGGGATGTTCCGGGCTACCTGGAGCAAAATTCCCCAGCGGTGACGGGAGATTGGCGGGTTGCTCCCATTCCCGAGGATTTGCAGTGCCGCCGGGTGGAGATCACCGGTCCCGCCGAATCCGCCAAGATGGTCATCAACATGCTCAACCGCTCCGCCGCGGGGGTGCGGGCGGATGCGGCCATGCTCGATTTAGAGGATGCACTCAAACCGTCTTGGGAAAATATCCTCAATGCGGTCACCAATATCGCGGGGGCCGCGGCGGGCACCTTGGTGCACATCGATCCGGCCAGACCGGGGCGCGCGGAAAAAGAGTACCGGCTCAACGTGGACGATACGGCGACGATGATCGTGCGTCCTCGCGGAATGCATTTGCACGAGATCAATTTCTCGGTGGACGGCAGCCCCATATCCGCCGCGCTGTTCGATGTGGGATTGTGCTTGTTCCACATGGTGCATGCGCTCATGAAGCGCGGGAAAACGCCGGCCTATTACATCCCCAAGTGTGAGCATCACCTGGAAGCACGATGGTGGAACGAAGTATTCGGGGCCATGGAGAAAAATTTCTCCCTGCCCAAGGGCACCATCAAGGCCACCTTCCTGATTGAAACCCTACCCGCGGCGTTTCAGATGGAAGAAATCCTCTATGAAATCCGGGAGCACGGGGTGGGCCTGAACGTGGGCCGATGGGACAAGATTTTCAGCGATATCAAATCCCTCGGTTACCATGCAGACCGGATTCTGGCCGATCGCGCGGCCATCACCATGCAAAAACCGTGGATGGAAGCGTATGCCCGGCGATTAGTGCAGATTTGTCACCAGCGGGGGGCATTTGCCATGGGCGGCATGTCGGCTTTCACCCCCGGCAGTTCGCCAGAAATCCGCGAGGCTCAAATCGCCAAGGTGACCGATGACAAACGCCATGAAGCCAGCATCGGACACGACGGCTGCTGGGTGTCCCATCCCTACTTCATCGAACACGCCCTGGGCGCCTTTGTGCACCAAAATCAACTCGACGTGATGTATCGGGATCAGGACAAGTATCCCGATTTGTTGCCACGCTCCGATGGGCCCAAAACCTTGGCGGGGCTGCGCACCAACGTGCGGGTTGGCATCGCGTACCTGGAGGGATGGCAACGCGATATCGGGTGTGTGGCCTGGGACAACCTGATGGAAGACCTGGCCACGTTGGAAATCTCCCGCGCCCAAACCTGGCAATGGCTGCACCACGGTGTGGAGTTGGACGACGGCGCCAAGGTCGACGATTCCCTGGTACGGCAGATCTTTTCCGAGGAATTGCAAAAGATCGTCAACGAAGAGTGCGAAGAAATCGCCAAGAGCCGGGCGGCCGACCGGGAATCGGTGGTGCAAGGATTTACGCGCGCGGCGCAGACGGCGGAGGAAATCTTTACCCGTACGGAAATGGCCGACTTTCTATACGAGGCCTCCGAACCGGCGGCATGACGCGCGCCCGAGCGCCCTTAGTCCGCCCGCGGAGAGGCACAGGTCCGCCCGCGGAGAGGCACAGGTCCGCCCGCGGAGAGGCACAGGCGCACCCGCGGAGTGGCGCAACCCAAACCTCGCGGTAATGAAAAGGAATGGCAATGATTGAACCCATGATGGCCCGCAACAGCATCACCGAACGCGTGATTTACGTCGAGGATAATCGGGTGGAGCAGGCGCCGAACCCGGCAGAAGGCGTAGCCGAGGCGGAGCCGGTAGGCAGACCTGGCAGGCAGAGTCGTACCGTTTCCGCCGGCCCACCTCGGCCATCGCGCATAGTCGCGATTCCTTTTCCACCACTACGCTAAGCGAGACGATAGATATGGAACCACAAATCGAATTGGGTGGCATGCCACAACCGCCGCCCCATGCACCGAATGCCACACCTGCCTCCAATTGGCAGGATATTCTGCAAGGACGTACAGCCCCCGCGGAAACCGCGGAGGCCCGCTTCCTGGAATTTCGCTTTCCCCGGGAGCATCCGTCGACCTTGCTGCGGCGGCTGCTCAAGGATGAGCCCTACATCTTCGCGCCTGGGCTTTATAACGCCGGGGGTGTCAAGCTCGCCGCCCACGCGGGATTCAAGGCGGCCTATCTGAGCGGGTTTTCCTATGCGGTCGAGGAGCACGGGGTGACCGACGTGGGTGCCTTCAGCCGCTCTGAATTGGCGGAGCAGGCACGCCGCATGGTGCGCGCATCGGATTACTGGTCGCGCGAGCAGTATGTGACCCACGGGGCCATCCGCGAGCGGCTGCCCGTGATCATGGACATGGAGGACGGCCACGGCGGGTTCGGCCAAGTGCAAATGTTCATGCAGCAGATCGTTCCGGCTGGCGTGGCGGCCGGTCACCTGGAGGATCAGGCCGAGCGGCGTTGCGGTCATCTGCCCGGCAAGATGCTCGTTTCCACCGAAAAGCAGGTGGAACGGCTGCTCGCGGCGCGCAGCGAGGCGGACCAGATGGGATGCGACGACTTCGTGCTCATCGCCCGCACCGATGCCGCCACCGCCCGGTTCACTCCCGAAGGCCGTCCGGGCAGCATCGATCTGGCCATCGAACGGACGTTGGCCTATGCACGGGCCGAGATACACAATCGGCGCGCCATCGACATGGCGTGGTGCGAGTTCAAGGATCAGGACTGGGACGCCATCACCCATTGGTCCCGGGCGGTGCGCAAGGAACACCCCGATCTGGACCTGGCGATCAACCTCTCCTCATCCTTCGACTGGACCAACCCCAGGTTTATGCCCCTGTACAACATGGAGCAGCTCGCGGAGGAGGGTTTCCGCTACTTTTTCATGACCCTGGCCGACAACCACGCGGGGCGCAACGGATCATGGGAGTTTTTCCGCGACATCCGCGAACGTGGCATCGCCGCTTTTCCCGATATGCAGCGGCGCGAAACCGCTTCGCAAACGCCGTCCAAAAGCCACAACGAACTCGCCGGCACGGCCACCTACTTTTCCGGAGGTGCGGTGTTCGGGTCGCAGAGCTTCACTTCACAGGATATCCGCTCCTCGGACGCCGATCTTTCCGAGGTCAGACAATAACGCTTCCGCCGCGCAATTTCCTCGCGGCGGCTTCCTCGCAAGTGAAGGCCCGCCGGCCCCCATTCCACGGTCGGCGGGCCTAACACGCCGTATATCCACCATCCACGGGCAGGATGACGCCCGTGATCCAGCTGGCCTCATCGGAGGCGAGGAAGATGGCGGCATGGGCCACGTCTTCCGGTTGGCCCAGGTGCCGCAACGGGTGCATGTCGAGCAGGCGCTCCCACGGCTCGCCTTCTTCTTTCATCTTATCGAACATGGGCTTGTTGATGGCGGTAATCACGAAGGAGGGGCTCAGCGCATTGACGCGAATGTTATCGCCGCCGAAGTCCACCGCCATCTGCTTGGTGAGGATGGCCACCGCTCCCTTGGAGGCGCTGTAGGCGGGGCGCACGGGCAGGCCCACCAGCCCGGTGATGGAGGACATATTGACGATGGCGCCGCCGCCGGCCTTGATCATTTCCGGGATGACGGCCTTGCTCATCAGAAAGACCCCCTTGACGTTGACCCGCATGGTCTCGTCCCAGTCGGCCTCGCTGGTATGCAAAACCGTTTCCCGCGAGGGCAGCACGCCCGCGTTGTTCACCAGGATATCGATGCGCCCGTAATGACCGGTCACGGCTTTGGCCAGCCGCTCTGTGTCGGCGGCGCGGGCCACATCGCCGATGAGCGAGATGGCGTCGCCGCCACCGCTTTTGATATCGGCCACGAGTGCTTCATTGGGCGCCGGCTGCAAGTCGATGCACGCCACCTTGGCGCCTTGGCGGGCGAAGCCGCGGGCGATGGCTTCCCCCAGACCCATCGCGGAACCGGTGACCACAGCGATCTTTCCGCTGAGTCGTTTGTCGCTTTGCTCGGTCATGTCATTCCCTTGCGGTCACTGTTCGCTCTTGACCCGGTGTCCGTTCACGGGTTTGCCCGCCTGTATGGGCGCGATTTTCCGGGGGACACGGAATCCGGCTCTCTCCCTACCATACCCGGCAACAATTGACACCGCAGACGATGGTGGCGCTGCCCGCAACGACGCGTGAAATTTCACCGGCTCTGTGTCAGAATCGGTGTCAAACTCGGTGTCAAACTCGGTGTCAAACTGGTAAAATTCCGTAACAAGGCGGCCGGCCCGTTCCATCTGGAAGATTCCACGCGTGCGGCAAAACCCGCCGGTGCCCATGCAAGGTCCACCATTCACGCCATGCAACGTGATCAATCGGCATGAGATACCGACTCTACAGGATACGAGGCAGGACCCATGCCTCGCGGCGGGCCCGGCTGGAGACCACGCGCAAATGGTTGGAGCAGCGCGGATGGCAGTTGGTCGACTATGCAGAAGGGAACGGGCGGGCCATGTTCGAGACCGAAGCGCCGCTCTCGATGCTTCGCTTTTTCGATGTCCGGCGCTGGCGGTTGCCGCCGGGTTATTGGTCCGGGCTGCTGGAAGAATGGTTCCTGACTCGCAATTTGGTCATCGCCGGGTCTGCCGCGGTGCTGCTGGTGGTCGTTTTCGGGTTGTTGGGCACCCTGTCTCTGCACCCGGTTTCAAATGCCGACAGGGAACTGGAGCAGTGGTGGCAGGTGGCCGCCGACACGCTCAACGTCCGCGAAGAACCCACCTCCACTTCGCGCATCGTCGGCATTCTGCGGCGCAACGAGCGGGTGCTCGTAGGCGCCGAGCGGGGCGAATGGATCGAAGTCGTCAAGCCCCAGCGCGGCTTCGTGGCCAGAGCGTACCTGGACCCGGCGCGGCAATCCACGAATAGCGAGGAGCAGTGACAACGTGCGGCTGCGGGTGTAACGCCCCTGGGCGCCTGCGCAGAATTAAGAGCGAGGCCAGTCGCCGAAGGGATAGGGCAGATCGTCCGACTGGTAGGTGAGAAACCGCACGATTTGCCGCATGTAGGTGCCCAGCTTCTTACCCAATTCCTGAAGCCGGGCGTGGGGGCGTCCGTTGAACAGGTGAAAGACGAATTGAGTCGCGAGCACCACGTAGACCACGGCCTCCACCAGCTTGAAGGCGACCACGAATAACAACACGTAAAGCAGCCGTTTCCAGGCACTGAATTCGGAGACGGTGTCCTCGGTGACTTTGTCCTTGGTGATATTGTCCTCAGTGCGCTTCGCCAAACGTGATCCTCCTCAGCCGATGCCGTTGCATTTCCTCGTGACCACGGGAACACCCGCGGCCCCTTATCGTCTCATCATACCATCGCAGCATCGGCGGGGCGAACGGGCCAAGCGGAACGTGACGATATCGACCTTGAACGCGGTTTTCTGTCCCAGTTGATCACGACACGTCTCTCATCACCGTACACACCACCGTCCTTTCCTGGCGGGGGCCATCGAATTCGCAGAGGAAGATATTTTGCCAGCGGGAGAGCCCCAGCCTGCCATCGATGAGGGGAATGGTCTCCGAGGGGCCCACCAGCCCCGCCTTGAGGTGGGAATCGCCGTTGCCGTCCTGCCGGTCGTGGAGCCAGACTCCGCGCGGGATGAGCTTTTGCAGCAGGTTGATCACGTCGGTGGGGACGCTGGGGTCCCAGTTTTCCTGGATCATCAGCGCGGCCGTGGCGCCCTGGGCATAGAGCGCCACGAGCCCGTTGGCGATGCCGCTGGCCTGGGCGATGCGCCGCACGGGCTCTGTAATGTCCACCAGTTCTTCCCGCGTGTGGGTGGTCAATCGGATGATTTCGCGCATGGGGTCGGGTCTCCGTGAGGCGGCCGGTTGTCATTATAGCTAAAATCCGCAGCACCGCGAGTGGATGGCGCCCGGTGCTTGCGCGTGGCCGCGGGCCCCATTAAGCTGACAATAAGACCTGATTACCAGACACATGATCAATACGACGCTTTCAACCTAGGAGACCCCATGCGCCCCCACCGCCCCGTCTACGTTGCATCCCAGGCCATCACGCCGTTCATCGGCAAGGGCAACCCGGCCTTCATCGCCAAGGGTCATGCCGACTTCGGCAAGCGGGAAAACCCGACCCTCGAGGATTATTTCATCCGGGTCGTGCGCCAACTGATCGATGAGACGCCGGTGGATCCTGCCCTCATCCAGCGGGGCTTCGTGGGCAACTTCGCCGGCGAGCTGTTCAGCAATCAGGGTCACCTGGGCGCCATGGTGGCGCGGGCCGACGAGCGCCTGTCGGGCATTGGCTTCGCACGCATGGAGGCGGCCTGCGCGTCGGGCGGGGTCAGCGCGGTGAGCGCCATCGAGGCCATTCAGGCGGGATTGGACCTGGTGCTCGTGATGGGGGCGGAGGTGCAGACCACCGTGCGCGCCCGGGAGGGGGCCGATTACCTGGCCCGAGCGGCTCACTACGCCAGCGAGCGTTCCATCGACGACTTCACCTTCCCCGCCCTGCTCACCCGCCGGGCCAAGGCTTATAAGGAGGCCTACGGGCTGACCGACCGCGATCTGGCTCATTTCGCGGTGAAAGCTTACAGCAACGCCAACCGCAACCCCCTGGCCCACATGCACGCGGTGCGGATGACCCTGGACCAGGCCGCCACCGCCAGCGACGACAACCCCAACTTTCTGCAAAACGAGGAACTGGCGCCCCATCTCAAAGTGAGCGACTGCTCCCAGGTGAGCGACGGCGCCGCGGCGATCCTGCTGGCCAGCGAGGAGGGGCTGCGCAAGCTGAACAAGTCCGTCGGGGATTGCGTCGAGCTGCGCTCCTACGCCATCGCCACCAATCCCCTGGGGCAGGTGAAGGATCTGCTGCGGCTGGATACCGCAACCCAGGCCACTGGGGAAGCGCTCTCCGACGCAGATCTCGCGCCCTGGGACGTGCAGGTGGCCGAAGTGCACGACTGCTTCACCATCGCCGAGCTGATGATGTACGAGGCGGTGGGCTGGGCCGAGCCGGGTAAGGGCAAGGAGCTGGTGCTCTCCGGCGATACCTCCCTGGAAGGCAAGCTCCCGGTCAACACCGGCGGCGGGCTGGTGGGCTTCGGCCATCCCGTGGGCGCCACCGGGGTCAAGCAGGTGGCGGAAATCTACCGCCAGATGAAGGGCCTCTGCGGAGATTACCAGATCAAGGGCGATATCCGCCACGGCCTCACCGTGAACATGGGCGGCGACGACCGCACCGTGGTCTCCATGGTGGTGGAAAATCGGGCCTAGGGCGGGTGCACTGAAAAGGTTCTCAGCGGACCGGCTGGCCGGCCGGTGCTTCAGCGCACCGTATCCACGCGCACCATGTTCGTGGCCTGCCGGCCGGCGAAGGGAAGTCCCGCGGTGAACACCATGCGATCGCCTTTTTTCAGGTAGCCTCGTTCCATCAAGGCCTCCTCCACCTCGTAGACCGCCTCGTCGATGCTGCGGTTGAGATCGGGCATCAGCACGCCCTCGATGCCCCACACCAGGCTCAAGCGGCGCAGCTCGTGGGCGCGCTGGCTGATGGCGTAGATGGGCTTCTGCGGCCGGTGCTTGGCGATGGAGCGGGCCATGGAGCCGCTGAGGGTGATGGAGACGATGGCGCTGGCGTCCACCTGCTCGGCGATGGTGCAGGCCGATATGGCGATGCCTTCCTGGGTGGGCATGATCCCGTCATCGGATTGTTGCCTGTGGCCGATTCCGCCTATGCGGGTTTTTTCGGTGGCGCTGATGATGCGCTTCATCACGCGCACGGATTCCAGGGGATACTTGCCCGAGGCCGATTCCGCCGAAAGCATGACGGCGTCACTGCCGTCCAGGATGGCGTTGGCCACGTCCGATGCCTCGGCGCGGGTGGGCCGGGGATTGGCCACCATCGAATCCAACATCTGGGTCGCGGTGATCACGGGCACCCCCTGCTGATTGCACTTGAGGATGATATTCTTCTGGATCGCGGGCACCTCCTCGGGGGGCAGCTCCACGCCCAGATCGCCGCGGGCCACCATGATCCCGTCGGAAACCGAGATAATCTCGTCGATGTATTCCAGGGCTTCGGGCTTTTCGATCTTGGCGATCACGGGAATATTGGCCCCCTTGGCCTTCATGTACTCCCTCAAAATGTGTATATCCGCCGGCTGGCGCACGAAGGACATGGCGATGTAATCGACGTCCTCCCCGATACCGAATTCGACGTCCTCCATATCCTTGGCGGTGAGGGTCGACACGGAGAGCGCCACACCGGGCACATTGATCCCCTTATTGTTTTTCAGCACACCGCCGTCCACGATCTCGCAAGTGAGATCGGTATCGTTCTTGCCGACCACCCTGAGCGAGATCAGCCCGTCGTCGAGGAGCACCTGGTCACCGATGCCCACATCCTTGGGCAGCGAGGCATAAGTGGTGGAAACGATGGTGTCGTCCCCTTCGACTGCCCGCGTGGTGATGACGAATTGACCGCCCTGCTCCAGCACCGCGGCCCCGGTTTTGAACCGGCCCACGCGAATCTTGGGCCCCTGCAGGTCCAGCATGATGGCCACCAGCCGGCCGGTATCGCGGGCGGCCTGGCGCACGGAACGCACCACCTGGCGGTGCTCTTCGGCGCTGCCGTGGGAAAAATTGAGCCGCACCACGTTCATTCCTGCCAGCACGAGTGCCTTGATCGTTTGCGGGTCGTTGCTGCTGGGGCCGAGTGTGCAGACGATCTTTGCTCGGGTGGGGACCATGGATCGGTGCTCCGTGCTTTCAGTGAATTTTCGTTTCACCGGCGGGTTGGGCCGGGCCGCATTGATGCGGGGGACGCATGCAGTATAATCGCATTGTGGCCTGGAAGGAAAAACGAAATATGCATCCATTGATCGATTGTCACGCCCACCTCACCGACCGGGCCTTCGACGCGGACCGCGGCGCAGTGATCGCCCGGGCCAAGGAGGCCGGAGTGAGCCGCGTCGTGATCGTGGGCCAGGACGGCGACGAAAACGAAGCCGTGCTCGCCGCACAAATGGAGGAGCCCTTCTTTGCCGGCTGCCTGGGATACCATCCCGACCGCTTCGCCGACGACCGGCCTCCGCCCACGGGGGAGGCCCTGGAACGGGTGATCGGCCAGATACGCCGGTCGGCGGGAGAAATCGTGGCCATCGGCGAGGTGGGCCTGGATCGATGGGTTTGCCGGGACGACGCCCGCCGTGAGGCTCAGCATGACGCCTTGGCGCGGCTGGTGGATCTGGCGGCGGAATTGGATCTGCCCCTCAATCTCCATTCCCGCTCGGCCGGGCGCCGCACCATCGATCTGCTATTGCAAAAGGGCGCGAGCCGGGTGCTGATGCATGCCTACGACGGCAAGGCGGGCCATGCTCTGCGCGGGGTGGAGGCGGGATTCGTCTTTTCCATTCCGCCATCCATCGTCCGCTCCCCTCAGAAACGAAAGCTGGTGCGGGCCCTTCCCCTGGAGGCCCTGGCACTGGAATCGGACAGCCCGGTACTGGGTCCCGAACGCGGGGAGCGCAACGAGCCGGCCAACCTGACCCTCACCGTGGCGGCCATTGCCGAGATCAAGGGCGTGAGACCCGAAGAGGTGGAACGGGTCACGACGCACAATGCCCTCAGATTATTCGCCTTGCATGAATTCCGGAGCGATTGAATGGCCGCGGAACCCATCGGCCAATCAACGCCAATGCCCGGCACCATGGAAATCGTACTTCGTCCCTTTCATCCCGGCGATATGGACGGGCTCTATTTTTTGGACCGGCACTGTCACGATTCGGAGCGGCGAATCGCATACGGCAGGATGCTGAACACGATGTTGGAAAAAGACATCACGGCCATCGTGGCGGCCGAGGCGCAACCGGGGCTCTCCGAAACGATCGCCGGTGCGATGATCATCCGCTCCGAGCCTTGGCATGGAAGGCTCAATCTGCTCGTGCTGATGGTGCACCCGGACTTTAGGCGGCTGGGAATCGCCCGGCGCCTGGTGTCCTGGGCCGGGCGCATCGGGTGCGGTTCGGGATTTCGGGAACTGGCCATCGCCCAAAATGATGGCCCGCAATTCAGTGATATCCTGCAGGGGCTGGGATTCCGCCGGGAAGAACAGGTCGTCCACTCGTATCGTGATGGAATCGATGTGCCCCTTTGGGTGCGATCCATCTCCCCGGCGGAGGGGCTATAATTTTCAACGGCATGAATCTCAACGGCTTGAAACCCGGCGGACTGATCACCTTCACCTCCGATTTCGGCACTGCCGATGGCTACGTGGGCGCCGTCAAGGGGTGTATCCTCTCCATCGCGCCGCAGGTGCGATTGGTGGATATCAGCCACGAGATTTCGCCTCAAAACGTGGTACAGGGGGCGTGGTGCCTCAAGCGCGCGGCGCCCCGGTTTCCTGCCGGAACGATCCACCTGGCCGTGGTCGATCCTGATGTGGGCTCCGCCCGAACGGGGATCGTCATGGAGACGGAACGCTTCTTGCTTGTTGGCCCGGATAATGGATTGCTTTTCCTGGCCGCCCGGGAAGCGGGAATTCGGCGCGTCATCGCCATCGATGAAGCGCATGGCGCATGGCGTAAGAGCGAAACTTTCGACGCGCTGCACCTTTTCGCGCCGGTGGCGGCCCACCTCGCGACCGGGATGGGACTCGGGGACGTGGGGCCAGACATCAGCGATTGGGTCGAGTTGGAACGGATGGAACCCCGGATGACCCCCAACATGATCGAGGGACGCATTCTCTTTTTCGACCGCTTCGGCAATGGCATCACCAATATCGCCCGCGGGCTTTGCCGCGGCGATCCGGCCCTGGCGGAATATGGCACCCGCGGACGGGCTGCGATTCACACCCATTATGCCGCTATCGGCCATGACCCGGGCTGCGCCGGCGCATCCAGCGTGGGAGCCATCTGGAACTCCGACGGTCTGCTGGAATTGGCCGCATACGGAGGCTCGGCGCGGGAGCGGGCTGGACTCGAAGAAGGAACCAGGGTGCGAGTCTATTTCGAACCACAGTCGACCTAGAGGGCCCGATCCGCGTATGCGGGAAAAACTGACCGGTCTCGAAAATGCACCTCCACCGAAATCCTTTCCATCAATGACAATACACAGACGATGACCTTTCCCCAGACCCGGCCCCGCCGGTTGCGCCGCCACCCCGCGTTGCGGCGGATGGTGCGCGAAACCAGCCTTGCGACGGACGATTTCGTCTATCCGATGTTCATCACGGATGGCACCGGCATCCGCAATCCCGTCTCCTCCATGCCGGAAGTATTTCAGTTTTCCATCGACCAGGCGCTGATCGAGATCGACGAGGTGGCTGCATTGGGCATCCCCATGATCGACCTTTTTGGCGTGCCCAGGGAAAAGGATCTCACCGGCGAAATCGCCACCGCGGAGGACAACCTCATCGCCCGCGCGGTCACGGCCATCAAGAAACGTTTCCCCGAATTGCTGGTGATGACCGACGTGTGCTTGTGCGAGTGGCTCCAGCACGGCCATTGCGGCCTCGTGCAAGGCGAGGAAATCATCAACGACGAGACCCTGCCCGTGCTCGCGCGCATGGCCGTTTCCCACGCCCGCGCCGGTGCGGACATGGTATCCCCGTCGGACATGATGGACGGGCGGGTGGCCGCCATCCGCAAGGCGCTGGACGAGCAGGGCCAGCCCCACACACCCATCATGGCTTACTCGGCCAAGTTCGCTTCGGCTTTTTACGGACCCTTTAGGGAAGCCGCCGCGGGCGCGCCGCAATTCGGCGACCGCGCCTCCTATCAGATGGACTTCGGCAATCCCCGCGAGGCCGTGAGAGAGGCGCTGCTGGACGTGGCCGAGGCGGCGGATATCGTGATGGTCAAACCGGCCCTGCCCTGCCTGGACATCATCTATCGGGTGCGGCAGGAAACGCGCATACCCGTGGCCGCCTACAACGTGAGCGGCGAATACGCCATGATCTGGGCCGCGGCCAACAACGACTGGCTGGACCTGGAGCGGTGCATGATGGAATCGCTGATGGCCATCAAGCGGGCGGGGGCCGACATCATTCTCACGTACTTCGCCAAACGCGCCGCCAGGCTGCTGCGCGCATATTGACCACGATCATCGAGGCGCCCATGGGAATCGGTTTTCATATTCGTTTCATCTTGCCTTCGTTACCGTCCCCGACCCTGGCGCTTACCGTGGCGCTTTGTGGAGCAGTGCTGGCCGCGGGATGCACGGCCGCAGCGCCCGACTGGGAGCCCGACTGGAAGCCTCACGGGCGAACCCCTGCCACCCCGAGCGCCGCCGATCAGCCCTCGGCGCCGCCTGCCCCTGACACGGAGCGGTTGGCGTCACCGCCCGGCCCGTCACGGGAGCACGCGGATCGGCTCCCCACGGATCGGCTCCCCACGGATCAGCTCGCCACCGTGGAACCGCGGGCGCCACAAGCCATGCAGCCCGCGTGGGCCGATCACTTCGCCACGGAACCGCCCTTCGCCGACGCCCACCTGGCGACCCCCTATCTGGAAGGCATCGCCTCGTGGTACGGCCCCACCTTCCACGGCAAGCCGACGGCCAGCGGCGAGATCTACAATCAGTTCGGGCTCACCGCCGCCCACCCCATGCTGCCCATGGGCACAAAAATCCTGGTGGAAAACCTGGAAAACGGGCGCCGGGTCTGGGTGCGCATCAACGACCGGGGGCCGTACAAGAAAGGCCGGGTGCTCGACTTATCCAAGGTGGCGGCGGATCAGCTCGATATGGTGCAGGCCGGTACGGCATCCGTGCGCATCACCGTGCTCCGCTGGCCGGAGGATATTCAGCCCGAGTTGGGTCTGAAGGCCTATCGCCAATTCGTGGTGCAGGTGGCCGCCGATCACGACCCCTTCCGGGCCGAAGCGCGGCGCCGGTCGTTCCACAAACGATTTCCCTGGGCCAAGTTCCACATCGACCGCGCACCCGGCAGCGCCTTCACGGTCATCTCGGGCCCCTACGACGACGGCCAGGCCGCCAATCGCACCGCCCGCCGCCTGCAAGAAGCAGGCGTCACCTGCCTCGTGCGCAGCTACCGCAAATAACAATCCGGGGCGGCATACCTCGGTACACGCCCCGGCTATCGCCTGGGATTCGTGGCGCATCAACGCTAGCGCAACTCCACCAGTAAGTCCCGCGTCTGCTGGAGGAATACGTCCGCCCCTGCCTTCACGAAAAGCGGCTCGGCCTCTTCCAGGCAGGCGATGGCCTTGGCCTTGCGCTTCTTGGCTTTGTGTAACAGACCCAGGTCAAGCAATGCTTGGGCATGCCAGCCGTAAGCGCCGATTCCTTCAAAGTATCGAGCGGCATTACCCAGAAGCGTATCCGCCCTGCGAGCAGCGAAGGGGAGGTGCTTGATCAGAAAGCCTAGATTTTTCAATATTACAGCCAACGGGGGCGTCTCCTCCCCGATCACCAACTGCAAGTAGATTTTGCCCTTGAACCATTCATTCGCATGATGGAAGAAAGGATGCCCGTTTTCGAGGCTCTTACGGGAGCACTCCTCAATCAAATTCATCCCTTCCGCCATCCGGCCCTCGATGATCCAGCCGAGTCCAAGAGCCCCTCCAAGCCAGTTGGCAAATGCATCAAAACCCAGGTTTCTCGCACGATTTACGGAATCTTCAAATATATCGGAAGGTTTACTGCCATTAAATACCTGGTACATGCAGTTTACACCTTGCGCGTACAGGATTTGATACGGATCTTTCGCGACCGAGATCGCCTGTTGCGATTTCTCCAATGCTTTTTCAAGATCACCTGCCATCCCAAGAGCGAATACAGTAAAAATATGGCCTTCGACGAGGCTGCGAGGGTAGCTGTATCGCTCTCCGTACTCCAGCATCCGGTCACCTAAGTTGCGGGTTATTCCCGCGTCGCCCTTAAATTGGTAAATAACCCCTTGTACGCTCAATATCAGGAAATGGAGATCTCGGTCTTCCAGGTTTATGGCAGCCTCTTGACTTCTTTCCAAGAGAGCGCTGGCCTCTTCGAGCCGTCCCAGATTGGCGCAGTTTGCGGCGAGCCAATGACAAGCGTACGCAATTACCGTCGAATTGGCGGACTCTTCACCCAGCTCTATGGCCCGCCGCAAATACACGTCGGCATCTTGCAGCCGCTGCCTGAACAAAAGACATGCGCCAAACCAAATGCAATACGTACCTTTTCGGGCCATATCATGAAGAGATTCGGCAAGGGCCACGTGGCGCTGTAAAAGCTGATACCAGTCACCGATGCGGGCAGAGCGCATGTGAACCCATGCCCATCTGTCCAAGAGATCGACGAGCAGAATTGCATCTTCGTCATCCAATTCCTTTTTTGAATCGAGGAGGTCATAGGCTTTTTGGTAATAACTGTACGCCTCATCCAATGCTAAGTGATCGAAGGCTTTTTCCCCCGACTTGATCAGGTATTCCACCGCCTTGCGGGTGGAGAGGCCCTGCTCGTAGTGGAAGGCCAGGGTCTCGTAGAATTCGGGCAGGCGCGCCTGGAGCAGTTCTTCCATCACCTGGGCGACGGCCTCGTGGACCGTGCGCCGCTCCGATTTGAGCAGGGAGTTGTAGACCACCTGCTGAGTGAGGGGGTGTTTGAACATGTATTCCAGGTCAGGCTCCAGTGCGAGGGCATGGATGAAATCGGAACCCTCCAGGCCGCTCAAGCGCTCGTCCAAACCTGCAGAATTTGTGGCGATTTTGCCCAGCACCTGATAGAGGAAGGTGCGGCCGATCACCGAGGCCTCCTGCAACACGCGCCGGTCGTCCCGCTCCAGCCGATCCACCCGGGCGGCGATCACCCCCTGCACCGTGGAGGGGACCTGCATTTCGCTCAGCGATCCGGTGAGGCGCCAGTCGCCGTTCTCCCGCACCAGCGCCTTGGACTCGATCAGCGAGATCAACACCTCCTCCACGTAAAACGGATTGCCCTCCGTCAGTTGCCGGACGTATGCGATCAATCCGGGCGGCGGTGTGGCCCGGCCCAGCAGGGCCTGGGCCAGCTCCCCCGTCTGGCTGGAAGAGAGACTTTCCAATTCGATCTCCCGGTATCCGGGCATCTCCCCAAAATTGTCTTTGGGGAAGAGCGTAAAAGGGGGCCGATAGGTGGACAAGGTGATGGCTGGCCGGGTGAAATGGGTCAGGACGTGGCGGAACAGTTCCACCGTGGCCGAGTCCGCCCAGTGCAGGTCCTCGATGAAGAACACCGTAGGAGCCGCAGCCGCCATGGCCTCGAAGACGGCGTGCAACGCTTCTTGAATGCGATCCTTGCGATAATCGGGGGCGACCTTGGCGGACGCCTCGTAATCCAGGGAATAGAGTGAGCCGATGTAGGCGATGGCCTCGGAATCATCGGGCAGCAGGCCACCCACATTCGTCTCCAAGATCTCCCGCACCTGGACCGAGGTGTCCCCTTCGTCGATCCCCCAGGCCCGGTTAAGCAGGTCCACAACAGGATAGTAGGGGATGCCTTGCGCATGCTCGTGGGCGTTTCCGGCCAGCCACGTAATCTCTCCGTCGGGCAGCCCCGCCCGGAAATCCTCGATCAGGCGGCTCTTGCCCGTGCCCGCTTCGGCGCGGACGGATATAATGGAGCCCTTGCCGTCCCGCAGGCGTTCCACGGTACGCTCCAGAAGGGCCATCTCCACGCCACGACCGATGAGATCCGCTCGCAGACCGGCGAAGCGGCGCGTGGCGCCGGGACGCTCGCGGGGGGCAATCACCTTGTAGACCCCTATCGGCTCCGATTTGCCTTTGACCTGGATCGGGGGCAGTTTCTCGAGGGAGTAAACCCTTTCCACCAAGGTGTGCGTCTCCTCGCCGAGGAGGATTTCCCCGGATTCGGCGAGGTCGGAGAGTCGCGAGGCCACGTTGACGGTGTCGCCGACCACGCCCATCGTGCCCTTTTCCGTTTCCACCTTGCCGGTGACCACCAAACCGGTGTTGATGCCGGTGTGTGCAGCGAGGGAGCGTCCGATCCGCCCCTCAACTTGTGGGCTGATCGCCTCCACTATCTGGTGGATTTCGCGGGCGGCCCGGATGGCCCGCACGGGGTCGTCCTCATGCGCTATCGGCACACCGAACAGCGCCATCAACGCATCCCCAATGTACTTTTCTATGGTGCCCCCGTATTTGGTTACCACCCCTGCCGCCTCGCCGAAGACCCGCCCCATGATCTCCTTCACCTCCTCCGGATCAAGCTTTTCCACCATGGCGGTATAGCCGGCAAGGTCGCTAAAGAGCACCGTGGCCTGGCGCCGTTCGCCTTCGGGATGTGGCTTGGCGGAAGGTTCTGCGGGGGAGGTCGGGCTGGAAAGGTCAAAGGCGCAATTGTTGCAAAATTTCGCGCCCGCGGGATTCTCTTGCTGGCATTTGGGACAGATCATGGCACCCCTCCCGCGAAGATTTTAGTGGTAGGAGGCTCACCATACGGAAAATTGGTAAATCAAGCCAACCAAATTCGGATTGACGCCAGATCGAGCAGAGACGCGCTGCAAAGGCGCGCCCGGTGTGTAGGGGAAATAAATGGCCG
Source organism: SAR324 cluster bacterium (assembly GCA_022574555.1). Classification (GTDB taxonomy): domain Bacteria; phylum SAR324; class SAR324; order SAR324; family JACQKK01; genus JACZRV01. Next base: position 919 of record JACZRV010000078.1, on the reverse strand, counting down.
GGAGGCAACCGGCCCTACCGGACGTGACACGGCCGGTGTATGGGGGGAATAAATGGCCGGGACGTAACCCGGCCATTTCCGGTTATTTGCGGCCAGGCTCTCGACAGACCGAGGGCGCCAGGTTATTATGGGGAACAAACGTAGACTAGAATCGGTCTCAAAAATCTCGTCACCGCAAATAAATGTCATCTTGAGCGAAGCGAAAGATCTTAATGAGTAGGCGGCATGGCTGATTTGCGTATTATTTCATGAAGACCCTTCGCTTCGCTCAGGGTGACAACGTCGCTATTTAACATTTTTGAGACCGGTTGTAGCTTTTCAGAGAGGTAATCCATTCATGGCTTCGGAAAGACAAATTGCAGCCAACCGCAACAATGCCCTGCGCTCCACCGGAGCGACCAGCGCCCGGGGCAAGCGGCATTCGGCCCGCAACGCCCTGACACACGGCCTGCTTTCCCGCCAGACCCTGCTGAAGGGTGAGGACGAGACGGTTTTCGTGCAAGTGCGGGAGCAGTTGCTGGCGGAGCTGCAGCCGGAAGGGGAACTGGAGACCTATCTGGCCGGGCGGGTCATCGGGGGCATCTGGCGCATGAACCGGGTGGTGCGCATCGAGGCGGGTTTGTTCAACGAGGCGGAATTTCCCTTCATGGAGGGGGAAAAAAGCCTCAGCGCCACCTTCAAATCGGGCTGCCGCACCGGCGCGAACACTTTTTCCAGTCTGACCCGTTACGAGACCGCCATCGAGCGGGGCGTGACAAATGCGCTCCACGAGTTGCAGCGGCTGCAGGCGGCCCGCAAAGGCGAGCTCGTGCCCCTGCCCCTGGCCGTGGACGTCAATCTGTCCGGGGGCGATGCCGAATTAATCTAACCGCAAATCCGCCCAATTTTACAAAACGAAGCCAATTTTACTCATAATATC
>JACZRV010000077.1 GCA_022574555.1 SAR324 cluster bacterium | reverse complement strand
CGCCCAGCCGGCGGAAATCCGGCCCCAGGGTGAGCAACGTCCGCTGCCGGGGACCCTGGGCCGTGCGATGGCTCTCAGCCACCGAGAAGGAGCGATACGACTTGCCGCATTCTGCACTACATCGCCCAGCCGACTATCCAATCCAATGAAAACAAGCACTTACGCCCCTAAAACCCGGCCAAATCCTCCATTCCATGGAAATGGTGCGGAAGTTGGGTTAGGATTGCGAACCCGACGACCGCAAGCACCGCACCAACCCAAAGACGCTTTGTGGTCTTAATCATATTGGTAAGCATATGCGCCTTCCTGAAATCTTCGATTAAGAAATTCTTGCTGAATTCAGATGCTTAGATCGAGCAGATTGTAATCCTTGAGCCCTGCCTTGGATGCTTCATTCCAGCGGTAGTTCTCGCCAGACTCGAGGAAGGGCTGGTATACGAATGATGTTTCGTCCGGGAAGCGCTGGCGCCTGGCGTCAATGGCGTACCCGATCAGGCGTGATCGCGTATGGATTCGGTCCTCGTCGTACACCGCCGGCGCGTTATGAACGCCTCCGCCCTTCACCCCGAGTACGGAAGAACGGCGATGAAATCCGAAATTAACCGTGACTCGCCATTGCGCGCTCGTGTTGGCAAATGAGCCATGCAGCACTTGCCGATTATTGATGGCGACATCGCCGGGATTGCATACCATCGGCACCGCCTCGGGCAATCGCTCCGACCCTGCTTGGGCCACCAGCTCCACAATGTCCACCTTGCCGAGCTTGTGTGTCCCGGGCACGACCCACACGCCGTTTGCCGGAGTGCTGCCGAATAGTTGAGCCATGAAATTGAAACCGTGTATGCCCTGATCCCAAGAAGGGCTGCCCCAATGGGTGGTACCGTCCTGGTGCCATGCTACCGAGGCTCCGCGACCCGGCTCTTTGATGAACAACGCCTCGTTGAACGGCACGAAGTCATCCCCGTTGATCGCGGCCGCGACCGCCAGCAGTTGCGGATGGCCATAGACCCGCAGGCACGCATCCGAGAATTGCAGAGAACCGAGGATCAAATAGACGATTTCTTTTGGGGCGCCGGCGGCCGGTGTAGGCTCCCGCATCTTAACCGGATGCCGGCCATTCGCCAGGTCTGTGCCCCCGAACGGGTCGCCGAGAGGTTTGGACCAGCACAGGGTTGGGGCCTCGCAATCAACTCCGAGCGCCGGGCGGCCCTTGGCGTCGACCGCGCACCCCTTCTGGGCCGGGAGCCGCTCTAAGATGTCGAAGAAATCCGCTTCGATGTCCTTGAGTTCCTCTGGCTCGAGCACCCCTTCGAAGATGTAAAAGCCACAGCGCCCATAAGCGTCGACGATGTCCGCATGCAGTGTGCCGTCCGCGTTGAAGCGGATGGGGCCACGATTCCCGAGCCCATACGCCCGTTGTTCGCCCTCGCGCAGATAGACCTGCATCGCAGCCTCGTCGGGTCCGTAATCCACCGTTGCCGCAAGGGCCGGAGTGCTCATCTGTTCCTCGATTGTTTTCGATGGTGCGTGATTTGCGCCATGGCCTGTACCCCTCACAGTTTGCGGAACTGCGAAGCCCCCCCCACTTGATGGACAAATCCTACAGAGCAAATCCTACAGAGGAGGTGGCGATGGGGTCAAGCGGGGGGATAGCATCGCGCAGCCTTTGCGCAGATTCATCGTTCGAAGTCTGCGCAACGCCGAATCGTTACCCGAGCCGATAGAACGTAGCGGCCGTCTCGTGAAACAATGCCGCCTTCTCGCTCTCGGAGGCTCCGGAGGCCAGGCGTTTGAACGCATTCCAAACGACGCGGTAACTGCCCGAAACCTTGTCCACGGGAAAGTTGCTCTCGAACATGCAGCGCTGAGGCGTAAACGCTTCGATGCAGGTTTCCATGTAGGGCCGCCACAAATCGGCGAGTTCCTCGGAGCCGGGCGGACGGGCGCGCTTGTGGAACTCGTAGCCGATAATCTTCATGCCCAGCCCCCCGAGTTTGACCCGGACATTGGGACACTCGGCCAGCGCGCGGATGGACTGGCGCCATTGGGGGAAAATTTCGTCGCGCCGGCCCACGTAAGGTCCGATGCCCAGGGGGCCGCCCACGTGGTCCAGCACGATGGGCTGGGCGGGAAAAGCCCGCGCGAGGTCCGTAAGCTCCGAAATCTGCGAATGATACAGCCAGGCATCGAAGCTCAGACCGAGGGCTCCCAAGCGGGCAAATCCCTCGCGAAAACGCGGCTCGCCCAGCAACTGTGGCGGCGGCGCGGTGTGGCTGGGGCGGATCGCATCGCTGGCATCGTAGGCGCTGACATGGCGGATACCGCGGAATCGGCCACCGCCGGCGGCCAGATGTGCCTCCAGCACCGCTTCCACAGACGACCCGCGGCTCAAGTCGGCGAAGCCCACGATGCCCGCGCACGCGTGCGTGGCACCGTAACGCCCGGAAGCACTCATCGCGGCCACGCCGTTCACGAACTCCGTCTCGCCGACCGGACGCAGCGCGTCCGGCCCCGACGCGCGATACATCGCGGTGCACTCGATAAACACGGTTGAGCGAACATTGTGGCCGCTGTTCAGGTCGCCCAGCAACTCCGGCAGCAGGTAGCGATGGCTCTCGAAGTCCCAAAGATGATGGTGCGGATCGCAGATGGGGAGTTCTGGTTCCAGCACCTCCTCCGGCTGCAGGGCCAGCCACGCCGAGTTGTCCCCTTCAGGGCGATTGCTGACGCCGCCGTGTGCAGAATTCGACATGGTGCGGCACCTTTCCGTAGGATTGTGGGCTTGATCGTGACGAAGATCGCTCACGCGCCGATCTCAACTGAGGGTCTCCGCCAATTCGGCGAGGCTCTCAACGATCATATCGGGTTGGTACGGGCTCTGCCCGTAGGGCTGCTTGCGCCGATCCACGAATACGGTGCGCATGCCGTACGCCTTCGCGCCAATGCAGTCGAAGGCATGGTTGGCCACGAACAGGATGCGGGAGCGGTCGCAATCGATGATCTCAACGGCCTTTGCGTAGGTCTTCCAATGGGGCTTGAAGTAGCCGGCCTCCTCAGCAGAAATCACAGGATCGAACGGGAAGCCGATATAGGGTTTGGCAGCCTCCAGCATGTCCCGGTCTCCGTTGGAGAGAATCGCCAGCGCGTAATGGGGTCGGAGCGCCTCCAGCGCGGCGGGCACATCGGGAAACGGCCTCAGCCGCTCGATTTCGGAGACCAGTGACCGCGCCTCCGTCTGATCATACGCGATGCCGCAACGGTCCATCACATGCGAAACCGCCCGTTGTCCGATTTCCCGATAGGACGTGTGTCCCTGGTCGCAGAGGGCATCGATCATGGAATCCTGGAAATGGGTGCGCCGCCACCAGGTCACGAACCGATGGGGGTCGCCATCCCAACCCTTGCCCTGCAGAAACGGTTTCACCGCCTCGGTGAGGCCTGATTGCATGTCGACAATCGTGCCGTATTGATCGAAGACCAGTGCTTCGATCTCCCGCTTGAGCAGCTCCGCCCGTTCCATAGAACGTCTCCGCGATTGCCAATATTGGATCGATTCGCCCCCCAAATCACGGCATCCTTTCACATGCAGTCAGGGCTGGCCAGTCTCAGGCGTCTGCATCCCGTGGCCCGTATATTTCAGCAGCGGTGTCGAGCCTCGACTTTTGCGCCTATTGTTGTCTCGAATCCGGGCCGGTTTGATTTTGTGGGATATTGGGGCCGCGTGATGCCGTGCGATCGCGGGAGCAGGCTAGTTTCGCTGCGCTGTATGCCAGTATAGGGAGGCAGCGCAGGGGTGAATCTCCGTGCCGAACGGTTCAGTCGAGGTCGAACGGGGAGGTGAATACCTCGGGGGGAAATCGCGTGCCCGAACGGGGATGATGGACAGTGCGCTTGACGACGTAGTCGAACAGCAGGGGATTGTACCGGTAAATCTCGTTCAAGGCGTTCTTCTCGACTTCGGTGATCAACCCGGCGTCGGCGAGTGCCCCCGTATGGATGATGAAGTTCACGGCCGGCAGTGGGTAGTCGCTTCCGTTGACCAGGCGATGGTGCAGATCGGTGCGCTCGAGCAACGTCTGGAGCGGGCCATCGAAGCGGTTGTACTGAGTGAGCCCGGAAATCTCGCCGAAGAGCAATCCCTCGTACTTGGGCTCTTCCATCATCCTCAGAAACAGGGCGAAGCTGGACACGCGCTTCTGGCCCGGCGACTCGATATCCACATTTTGGCCCAGGCTGCCGCTGTGCGCCATGATCACCTTCACCCCGATCTCGAGCGGCCGGCGCAAGAGCAGGGGGTTGCCGTACTGTTGCGACCCTGCGACATCGACGGCCTGCTCCTCGCCGATGTGGGTGAGGAGCACCATGTCAAACTGCCGCATGAGCCGGTAGTAGGGATCGATTCGCTCATTCGAAGGATCGATGCCCATGGCACTTGGCAGCCACTTGACCAGACGGACGCCCCGCTCTGCCCACTTCCGCAGCGCCTGCAGCGCATCGTCGCGATAGGGATGCACGGAGACCATGGGAACGAACGCCGCCGGATTCTCGCCTGCCAACCGATAGACGTAATCGTTCGGGACATGGAACTGGGTTCGCTCGAGGTTAACCGTGCCGTCCGGACGATAGTGCTTATCGAAGGCCATCAGCGCGTAACGCCCGCCTTGGGGCGAATGCCGGATGAGATTCTCAAGCCTCTCGATGTATTCGGAGTCCGCACGGGCCTCGACGCTGATGCCCGCCGCGCTCATATACACGGCGGATCTGAGGTAGTCCATCGGATGCCACCAGGATCGCATGCGAGGATTCACGAAAGCGCCCGTGCCTCCCGTTCCAAATCCAAGAATGTGTACGTGAAAGTCCATCAAGCGGGACGCATCCACATCTCCGAACGCCTTGGCGATCAGCGCCTCGGCATCGGCACTAATGGATTCCGCCAACTCCTCTGGACCGCCCGCGAAATCGCCGCCCAGCTTGTCGTACAGCGGGGTGCAGGAACCCACAAATGCGAAGCTGACGATCAACAGGAGGAGGAACGATCCGCCCGCGGGCTTGCGCCGCCGGAATTTCAGTGCCGCCGCAGAAAATACGCACGGTCCGTGGCGAGTCTCACCGGCGCGCCTTGGCAATATCTGCCGCAGCCACAAGGGCCATGGGGGACGGTGTGCGATCGATTCAGCCTGTAGAGCCGGCACCGCACGTTGGATCGTAAAGTCAGTCAGCGGGTACTGAGTGGCAAGCTTCACATGCTGTCGGATCAAATGATCGGATCGGGCCAGGAGTATATTCACGCGGTGAGTGAGGGAATCTTTGCCGACTCGTATCTCTCTGTCAACCTGTTCGGCGGCAGAATCAGCTTCAGGGTAGCCAATCCCGCCACATCTGCTGATAGACGAACCGATCTGCCTCCCCGTCGATCCGTCAGCACCAAGGCCGGACACTGGCGCCAGGAGCATCTATCTGCGATCAATTGCGCTGGATACCCTGATCCAATCCCCATCGGCACCGTCTGCCCGCAACGGTGCCCTCCTGGTTTCTCCCGCATATGGGGACCGGACTCGACGATGTCCGCCATCAGGAATGCCGCGTCTTGCGCGTGATCGAGTTCTATAATTCACATTCCCGCTAAAAGAATCCTGGGGTGGATGGGAAGCCTGCGGTACGATGCAGTCAGATCACCCTCGATGCGTGGAATAGGGCATGTTGACAACGGACTCATCGAGGGAAGCCCCATCTGCTCATGTCCGGATCGAGTCCATGGGGCGGCTTTGAACCTACAATCCGCATCAAGATGAAACGCACATCTTTTCTATTGATCATCGCGGTCGCGGCCGTTTTCACCGCAAACCTCGCGGCCCCTTCGGCCGGGGCGGAGACGATCACGGTGCAGCTCTGGTCTCGGGCCGACCGGTCTGGGCCGGACAGGGCTGGAAACATCGTCCGTGCCGCCGCGCTGCTCAACAAACAGTTTCGGGCGGCGGGAGTGGAGACCCGTGTGGCGGTGGAGGTACACGAGAACAACGCCAGGGGGTACGACGGCGACGCCCTGGCGCTGCTCAAGGCGTTTGCCGTGGGGCGCGGCCCGGACCTATTCGTCGCGGCGCATGAGTGGGTGGGGGAGTTCGCCGAGGCCGGTTATGCCATGGACCTGGAGGCCCACATCGAGGACCATCCGGAATACTACGGCGACATCATCCCCGCGCTGTGGGAGGCGGTGCGGTACAAGGGGCGGCGCTATGCCATCCCCCAGGATTCCGAAGTGCGCATGCTCTTCTTCAACAAGGAGATGCTGCGCCGGGCGGGCAAGGATGATGCGTTCATCGACTCCCTGCCTGCCAGAGTGGATCGCGGCGAGGTGACGATCTGGGATCTGTCGCGGCTGGCCAAGGAGCTGGTGGACGGCGGCATCGCCAAATACGGCATCCTGCACCGCCCCAACGTGGGCCCCGACTTCCTGATGACCTTCGCCGCGTTCGGCATGCGTTTCGCCGATCCCACCAGCGGCAAGCTGTTACTGGAGACGGGCCCGTTGGGCGAGGCACTGCGGTGGTTCGCCTGGAACGCCGAGAACGGGGTCACGCCCCGCAACAACACGTCCATGTCCTGGGACGCGGTGAAGCGATCGTGGTATGACGGCCGCACCTTCATCTTTCACAATGGCGTGTGGAATGTTCCCGAACAAATCCGTGCGGGATGGCCCGGCGAGGAGGCCGCCTATTTCCGCCGGGCGGGGTGGATGCACGTTCCGCCGTCGAAATTGGGCGGCAATCCGGCGAACCTTTCCCACCCCATCGTCTACTGCATCAATCCGAATTCCCCTCGGCGGGCGCTGGCGGCCACCTTGGCCGGCATCGCGTCCCTGCACTACTTCAACACCATCCATGCCGTGCGCACCTTCCACACCGCGATCAACCATGGGCAGGCCGCAATGCCGGCCTACCGCGATCACTGGGCTCTCGCGGCGGCTACCCCGCTTTTGGCCAGGGCCTCGTTCATGCCCAACCATCCCCTATTCGGCCGCTACAACGCCATCCTGTTCAAAGGACTGCAGGGGGTGGAATTGGGCCGGCTCACGCCCGAGGAGGGGGTCGAGTTCATCACCGATGAGATGGCGTTCGAGCTGGGCGAAGAGGTCATCGTTCGCTAGCCGGCCGATGTCCCGCCAATCCGCCCGCCGCGTGTTTCTGCGCTTCGCCGCGGCCCCATAACGGCTGTTCCCGTGCACACATTAATCTACACGAGCATGCGAGCCCGGCGCAGAGCGGATCTGGTGCTATTTCTGGGACCCGCCTGCGTCCTGCTGTTGCTCTTCTACGTCGTGCCGGTGGTGGCGGACATCGCCATCGCCTTTTCCGACATGGGACGCACGCTCCAGATGACCGAGGCGACGACACGAAACTTCGAGCGTCTCTTCGCGGGCGACCGCCGTCTGACCGAGGTGGCCTCGGTCACCCTGCTCTACGTCTTCGGCACCCTGGCGCTCTTCAACGTCACCTATGGCCTGCTGCTGGCGTTGATGACCACCGCGGTGCATCCCCGGGCAGGCGCCTTCTTCCGCACCGTGTGGCTGCTGCCAAGGATGAGCCCGTCGGTGGTTTATGCCCTGCTCTGGGCCTGGACCATCGACCCGACCGAGACCGGGCTGTTGAACCAGGTGCTGCACGGCGCGCTGGGCCTGCCCCTGATCGACTGGATGAACGACAGCCCGCTTCTGCTGATCGTCTTTGTCAACGGCTTCGTCGGCGCGTCCATGGGGATGATCATCTTCACCTCGGCCATTCGCGCCATCCCCGACCACTTGTTTCACGCCGCCCGGGCGGACGGCGCCGGCGGACTGGCCATCGTCCGTCATGTGATCCTGCCGTCGATCCGCTGGCCCTTGAGCTTCGTGACGATCTACCAGACCCTCTCTCTGCTGGTGAGCTTCGAGTACATCTGGCTCGTCACCAACGGCGGGCCGTTCTACGACACCATGGTCTACGCGCTCTACGTGTACAAACGGGCCTTCGAGAGCGGATTTTATGCCTACGGGGCGGCGATGGCCCTGGTGCTGGTGGCGGTGGGGGCCGTGGCGGCCCTGGCCATGTGGCGGTTCATGGACATGCGCGCATTGATGCAGCGGCCCCGAATCGAGGTGCATTGAAATGACGGCGGACTGAGATGACCGAGCACAGTGCTGCCGCTTTTTCGGCTGCTGGGCCCACGCAATGGAGCGCCCTCGCCGCCCGGGCTCGCGTGCGGAGGCGAGGAACCGCCATCGCTTTGTACGGAGCGCTCATCGCCTCGGCGCTCCCGGTGCTCGTCCCTTACCTGTGGATGGTCACCATTTCTCTTTCGGCGACTTCCGGCACCGTCGATACATCCATTCTGTGGCAAACCGCCGCCGTGCTGCTGGTGGCAGCGGGATTGGGCGTCGCGGCCGGCCGCTTGAGGCCGGGCCGGCGGCGCACGGCCTATGGGATCGTCGTGGCGGGCGCACTATTTTCCCTGGCGTTCCTCGTGGGCCCGGCCCTGCATGGCAATAACTTCCGCTTCCTGTGGAATCCGAACCTGATCGAGGAAATACGGGGTGTCTCGGGAGCCGGGGGCGGGCAGTTTCCCTCGGTGTGGACGGCCTTCGGCAACTCCCTGCTGCTGGCCGGGCTGCAAACCGCCATCGTTGTGGTGGTGGCCACCCTGGCCGGCTACGGCGTTTCGCGCTTTGCCTTCGCCGGGCGCGAGAGGGCGCTGAAGACGCTGCTGGTGCTCCACGCTTTCCCTGCCATGACGCTGATCATCCCCATCTTCCTCATGCTGCACTGGGTGGGGCTGTTGGACACGATCGCGGGAGTCGTGCTGGTGATCTGCACCCTGGAGCTCCCCTTCGCCATCTTCATCATGAAGGGCTTTTTCGATGCCGTGCCGTGGGAGATCGAGATGAGCGCCCTGACCGACGGGGCGACGCGGCGGCAGGCGTTCCTGTGGGTCGTGCTGCCCCATGTCCGCGTCGGAGTGATCGCTATCGCCATCTTCGCCTTCATCAAGGGCTGGGAGGAGTACGTCTTCGTCGCCACCCTGCTCCTCGACAAGAGCAACTGGGTCATGAGCTTGTACCTGTTCTGGGTAGCCGACGACATTATGGGCGTGGACTATGGAATCGTCGCCGCGGTGGGTGTGTTCTACATGCTGCCCACCACCGTGCTCTTCGTCTTCACCCAAAAGCACCTGACCCAGATGACCGTGGGCGGAATGAGGGGCTGACGAGGGAGCAACGATGGCGCGGATCGAATTGACGGGAGTCGACAAGAGCTTCGACGGGGTCGCGGCGGTGAAGGAGCTCAATCTCACCATCGAGGACGGCAGCTTCACCGCCATCCTTGGCCCCTCCGGTTGCGGGAAGACGACGACGCTTCTGATGCTCGCGGGGATCTACATACCCACCCGCGGCGAGATCCGCTTTGATGGCCAGGTGGTGAACGAGGTGGAGGCGCGTGACCGCAACGTGGGCGTCGTATTTCAGTCCTACGCCCTCTATCCCCACATGACCGTGCGCGAAAACATCCTCTTTCCCCTGCGCATGAAGCGCGTCGGCGCGGAACAGGCCCGGGAGCGGGCCGAGCAGGCCGCGCGCATGGTTCACGTGGAATCCCTGCTGGAGCGCAAGCCGGGCCAGCTCTCTGGCGGACAGCAGCAGCGGGTGGCCCTGGCCCGCGCACTGGTGAAGGAACCCCAGCTCCTTCTGCTGGACGAGCCCCTGAGCAACCTGGACGCGGCCCTCCGCCTGACATTGCGGGGCGAGATCAAGGCCCTGCAGCGTTCTCTGGCCATCACCACCATTCTTGTGACCCACGACCAGATCGAAGCGATGACCGTGGCCGACCGGATCGTGTGCATGAGCGATGGACGCGTTCAGCAGTCGGGCACCCACGAGGATCTCTACCGCCGTCCGGCGAACCGCTTCGTCGCCGGATTCATCGGCGCGCCCTCCATCAACTTCGTGGAGGGTTTCGTCGCCGGTGGACGGTTCCGGAATGGCAACGTGGAGTTGCCTTGTCCCGATGTGCCGGAGGGGGGTTACGTCCTGGGCCTCCGCCCGGAATTTATCCGCTTCGCCGCAGCCGGGCTTCCGGCATCCATCGTAGAGGTGGAATCGATGGGGCGCGAGACCCTCTACCTCGCCGAAAGCCCTCTCGGCACATTGAGCGTGATCGAGCCGGGCATGCACCCCCGCCACCGGCCAGGAGATGCCGTGGCCCTCACCTTCGATGGCCCGGACACCCTGCTCTTCGATAAGACCGGCTCGCTCCGGGTGGACGGAGGCCACGTTTGGCCGCGATGGGAAGCGGATCAGCGAGACCAGTGAGGCCATTGCTCTCTTTCTAAAAGCCCTGTGATTTTCTGCCTCCGGCGGGAAGGGGGGCACGATGCCATGTTATTGGTCCCCTTCACCCCCTGCAACGGAGCGCGGCTCCCTTGACCCTGTATAGTTTGTTAAACCAATGGGATACACTTAAACCAAAAATTATCTGGGGTGCAGGGGTCAAGATCCCTGCCCGGGATTCCAAAGGGGCAGCGCCTCTTTGGCCGCCAGAGGCAGAAAATCACAGCCCTTCTAATACTTGGGCGTCATGTGGAAGAAACGTCGGATTGCCGAACGATCCCTCAACACCATTCCACGAGAGCGCGATGAGCCTGGTTGTGCAGTGACGGCGGTTGAGGCGGAGGTGCGGATTAATTTAGAATGGTCTCCAGCGTTCCAAAATAAAAGTTTCTGCCCATTTTTCTGCTCATTTGCACGAGAGCCAAAAATGACGGCGTGTCTGGATCGACGCCGGTGATGGGTGGAAGGGAGGGCAGTAGATGGTCTGGTGGACGCGATTGGCACCTGATTCAGTCAGGATCACCCAGGCGGAAGCTCATCCACGGTCGGAGCGAAATCCGGCAGCGGCATGATTTGGAGAGCCTTGAACGCTCAATCGGCCGGCTCCAACCGAAGGGCGGCGGAATTGAGGCAATAGCGCAGGCCCGTAGGAGGTGGGCCGTCCTCGAAGACGTGGCCCAGGTGTGAATCGCAGGCGCTGCACACCACCTCGGTGCGCGCCATTCCCAGGGATTGATCGACCTCTGTCGAAACTCGCTCCGGCGCGATGGGCCGCCAGAAGCTGGGCCAGCCGGTACCCGAGTCGTACTTGGCCGCGGAGTCGAAGAGCGTCTGCCCACAGGCCACGCAAAGGTAAGTGCCGGGGGTCTTTGTATTGCAGAATTCGCCGCTAAACGCCTGCTCGGTGCCATGCTCCCGGGTCACGCGGTACTGCTCAGGCGTCAATTGGGCACGCCATTCAGCATCCGATTTCTCAACTTTGCGTGGCGCCGTCTCGCTGCTGGTCTTTTGGACTTCTGTCGTTGAATGCGCCATAGCGCCTCCTTCTAGGAATTGGGTGCGCTTTCCGGGAATACACCCGGAAAATCAGCACATTGATCAGAAATTGAGCCATCACTTCCATTTCACGTCCCCTCTCGCCATGCCGATGCGATCTGAAACCACCGGTCAGCGTATGGAGGTCTCGAACCCACCTTGGCCGGATCGACCGGCTGGCCCTACACCGTCGGCTCGTTGCTGAGCCAGGGCCGCTGTATGGGCGTACCGTCGGCGGATTCCAGAGTCACCGGTGACATGCCGAGAATGGCCAGGTAAACCAAATCCTCGCTGCCGAGGTTCTCCACCTTGTGCACCCTGCCGGGGGGGACAGTGAGCGTCGCACCAACGGCGAAGTCTGTGGCATTACCTTCGATCGTGAGGCGGCCCGCCCCCTGCAGGATCACGAACACTTCCTCGCAAGGGTGCCGGTGCTCCGGCGTATTCCCTCCCGAGGCCATCGTTTGCTCCCACACTTCCAAGGATTTCAGGCCTTGCTCCGGGCCTGCCAGGGTGCGGTGCCGTATACCCGGAACCTGATAGGTCTTCACCCCGGTATGATCGACTGCGGCCATCGTCGTCTCCTCGTCAACTTTGCTTTCGATTTTACCCTGGCCGCCACGGCCCTCACACCCGTATACTGAGCGGCCTATCCGCTTTCATCCAGGACTGGTCACGGACCTTGGCCTGTAATTCGATCAGCCTTTCACATTCGTTGGGATTGATATAGTTGCATCAACAGTAATCCTGAGCGACCGCCCGCGTAATAACGTCGGCGGATCGGAAACCGATAAGGTATAGCCCATTGAAATCCCGCAACATCCCTTGATGGCATTGTCCAGGCGAGAAATCGTTTTGAACTTGGATTCAGACGTCCGGGCGGCATATTCTCCATTGCAAGCCGCCTGAATTCCTTGAATCAACGTCCACGCCTGGTGAAGACCCCAATCGCAACGTGACGAGCCGGATAGATGAAACTGCAAGGCGAGGTTGCATTCGAGGCGAACCGGGAAACGGTTTGGGATGCACTCAACAATCCCGAAGTCATTGCCAAGTGCCTGCCTGGTTGTGAAAGCATGGAGCCCGCCGGGGAGGATGTTTTCGAGGCCGTATTGAAATTCGGCGTCGGTCCCATCACGGGTCAATACCGCGTCACATTAAAAATTACGGATAAGAACCCGCCTCAGACGTATGTGCTGCAAGTTGATGGATCGGGCAAACCGGGATTCGTCAAAGGCCAGGGCTCCATAAAATTGCAGGCGCAAGACGGGGGAGGCGCCGTGCTCCGGTATGACGGCGACTTGCAAATCGGGGGTTTGGCCGCACGGATCGGGCAGCGCATGATCGGTACAATTTCGAAACAGTTGACGAAGCAGTTTTTTTCCCGGTTGGTAGAAGCCGCTGAATCTACAACCGAGGATAGTCAGGACTCCCCACAGATTCCGCATCCCTCTTCGAATTTCCCTTGACCTGTATCCGGTATGCCCCCCTCGTTTTCGCGTTCGCCTTGCCGCCATGTGGTAAACATTCCCGCCACTGTGATAGATCTCGGGTCTCATATTTTCATATATCGGCCGACGAGACAGGGGCGTTTGCAGATGGAACGCCCCCGTCTCATCGGCCGAAATCCGTAACGCAACCTTTCAGGCCGCAACCTGAATGACCACAATGCCTCCAGCAAGCAAACAGGCCGGCGAAAAATGGGTGGGGCGATCGGTTCCCCGCCGGGAAGACCTTCGTCTCCTCACGGGGCGAGGCCGGTTTATCGACGATTTTGAACTGCCCCAATTGAAACACGCGGCGATTTTGCGCTCTCCTTACGCCCATGCCGAGATCGGCGAAATCGATGTCCATGCGGCTCTCGAACTCCCCGGGGTGCGGGGCGTGTTGACGGGCAGGGAGGTCGCCGCGATGTCCCGGCCGTTTGCCGTCGGCGTTTCGCCCGCCCCCAAATATTACGCCAGTGCGGTGGAGCGGGCGCGATTCGTAGGCGAACCCGTGGCGGTCGTGGTCGCCGATGACCGGTATATCGCCGAAGACGCTCTGGAATTGATCGAGGTCGATTACCGGCCCCTGCCGGCGGTTGTGGATATCGAGGCGGCCATGGCCGCGGATGCACCACAACTGCACGAGGAATGCCCGAACAATATCTACAGCCAGCGGGAATTCGTCTATGGCGATATGGAATCCGCCAAGAAGGAAGCCGACCGGGTGGTCACGGGCCGCTTTCTTTTTCCCAAATATGGATCGACCCCCATCGAAACCTATGGGGTGATCGCTTCTTACGACCCCTTTGCCGATCAGTACGAGATCTGGAGCAACTACCAGGGCCCCATGGTGGGTCATGCCCTGGTGGCCCAGGCATTGGGCATCGCGGAAAACCGCCTGCGCTGGATCATTCCAACCGATATCGGCGGCGGTTTCGGAATCAAGACCGGGCTCTACCCCTACATCGCCCTGATGGCGATGGCCTCCAAACGGTGTGGGGTGCCGGTGAAGTGGATCGAAGACCGGCAAGAGCACCTGATCGCCAGCGCCACGGGAACCGACCGCCTGACCGAAATGGAGGCCTATGTCAAATCCGACGGAACGATCCTGGCGCTGAAGGACCGGGCGATCGATAACACCGGCGGATACATCCGCGCTCCCGAACCGGGATGTGCCTATCGCAGCATTGGTAACCACACCGGCGCCTACCAAATCAGGAATCTGGAACGGGAGGTGTTGGTCGTCGGCACCAACAAATGCCTCACGGCTCCCAATCGGGGCTACACCTGTCAACATCTTTACTTCAGTCTGGAGCGCATGATGGACAAGGTGGCCGCCGAGCTGGATATAGACCCAGCGGAAATCCGGTTGCGGAACTTCATCGCAGCGGATCAATTTCCCTACAAAACGGCCACCGGTGGATTGTACGATTCGGGGGACTACGCGGCGGCTTTTCGCCTGGCTCTGCAGCGATTCGATTACGACAATATGCGCCAATGGCAAAAGGAGGCCCGGGCCGAAGGCCGGCTGATCGGCATCGGATTGGCCACCGTTGTCGAGCCCTCGGTCACCAACATCGCCTATGTGGGGCTGGCGAAATCCTACCTGGAACGGCGCAAGGAACACCCCAAATCGGGGTCCGGCGAAGCGATAATGGTGAAGATGGACCCCCTCGGTAAAGTCCACGTCATCGCCGCCACCAATCCCCAAGGACAGGGCCACGATACGGTCATCTCCCAGGTGGTCGCGGACCAATTGGGAATCCTGCCTGACGACGTGACGGTCAGCAACGTGCTGGATACCCACCAGCGTTTGACGTCGATCACGAGTGGCAGCTATTCGAGCCGCTTTTCTTCGGCGGGCACAACGGCGGTCGTGCTGGCGACCCAACGGCTGAAGGAAAAACTCTTCCGCATCGCCGGCCATTTGCTGGATGCCCACGTGGAGTCCCTGCAAAACGACTCCCACAAGATATTCGTCCGGGAACAACCGCAGCGCAGCATCGAAATCCGCCATGTGGCCGGCACCGCCCATTGGAATCAATCGGGGCTGCCGGAAGATATGGATGTGGGGCTATACGGCGTCGGCTTCTACAATATGCCCACATCGGAGCCCCCCACCGAATTTGACCAGGTGAACTCGTCCAACACCTATGGATTCATCGCCGAAGTTTTGATGGTGGAGATCGACCCGGAAACCGGCGCATTGCAATTTCTGAAATGGGTATCTGCCCACGATGCGGGTACCGTCATCAATCCGCTGCTCTTCGAAGGGCAGTTGCAGGGGGGGGTGGCGCATGGCATCGGCGGCGCGATTTTCGAGGAGACCGCTTATGACGAGAACGGGCAAATTCTGACCGGCTCGTTCATGGACTATCTGGTACCGACGTCGATGGAAATTCCAGAAGTGGATATGATTCACCAGGAGACCCCTTCACCCTTGACGGCACTAGGATCGAAAGGGACTGGCGAAGCCTCGGCCATGTCGGCACCGGCGGCTATCGCCAATGCGGTGGCCGACGCATTACGCCCCCTCGGCATCGAGGTGAACGAACTTCCCCTGTCGCCCAATCGGATTTGGCATTGGATTAAAGACGCACAATCATCCCCATCCCAGTGAATCATTCCGCGCCACAACCGCCGTCATGCCCTGGAATCGTGACCGATGAAACCCGCTCCCTTTGAATACTTCGTGCCCACATCGGTGGAGGAAGCCGTGGAGCTGCTCGCACGCCACGGAGACGACGCCAAAGTATTGGCGGGTGGGCAGAGTCTGGTTCCCATGATGAATTTTAGGCTTGCGCAGCCCGCGGTATTGATCGACATCAACCGGATTGTGGAATTGGGTTACATCCGTGAGGGAGATAGCTCCATTGCCATCGGTGCCATGACCCGCCAACGCGTGGTTGAGACGTCGCCCATGGTCCGCGATAAATGCGCGATTCTGAGCGAGGCCCTGGCCAACGTGGGACACCAGGCGATCCGAAACCGTGGAACGATGGGCGGCACTTTGGCCCACGGCGATCCCGCGGCGGAAGTGGCTACCGTGCTCCTTACACTAGGGGGATCGGTCACCGTGGCGGGACCCCAGGGTAAACGTGAACTCAGCCCGGAGGAACTATTGGCGGGCCCCTATGCCGCGGGAATATCCAGCGATGAGTTGATTGTGGAGATCAATTTCCCAATCCTGGCCGCGAACGAGACCCACGGCTTTCTGGAAATGAGCCGCCGCCACGGCGATTTCGCGCTGGCCGGCGTCGCGGCCGTGTTGCGGATGGGGGAGGGGAATATCTGTGAACGCGCTCGAGTGGCTTTGTGCGGGGTGGCACCCACGCCCGTGCGCGCCACGGAAGTTGAAAATCAGCTCACCGGGAAACGGCTGGACGCGTCCACAATCCAAGCCGCCGCGGAGCTGGCCAGCCGGGCGGTCGATTGCGAAGACGAGTATCATGCATCGCGGGAATACCGCACTCATTTGTGCCAAGTATACGTCCGCCGCACGATTCAATTGGCGCTGGAGCGCTGGGGGAACAATTAGATGAGACCTGTCGGGCGGAAAATAACCGTCACCGTGAATGGCGAGCAATACGTTCGCGAAGTGGAACCACGTTTGTTACTCGCCGATTTCCTGCGGCACGGATTGCAACTTTTCGGAACCCATGTGGGTTGCGAACATGGCGTTTGCGGCGCATGTACCATTCTCTTCGATGGCGTCGCCCAGCGGAGTTGCCTGATATTTGCCATCCAGGCCGATGGTGCGGAAATCCTCACCGTGGAGAGCTTGGCCCAGTCGGGAAAATTGAATCTGCTGCAAAAAGCATTTCATGAGCATCACGGTTTGCAATGCGGATTTTGCACCCCCGGCATGTTGATGACCGCCCTGGAATTGCTGCGTGAAAATCCCTCGCCCAGTGATCAGGAGGTGCGCGCGGGGATTTCCGGCGTTCTTTGCCGCTGCACGGGCTACAAACAGATCGTCGATTCGATCAATGCCGCGGCCCTGGCGATAGCGGGCGCCGAAGCTGCGGAGTGATCCGTGGCAGCGCCTGCATCGCAGACCGGGCCCACCCTGGGTGGCATACTTGCGCTGGCGGCCGCCCGCAAGCCCCGGGGAACGGCAATCGTCGATGGAGAACGGCGCTTCAATTACCATGAGTGGCTGGCGCGCATCCACCGGCTGGGTCATGCATTGCAGCAGTTGGGGATTCGCAAGGAAGATCACGTCGTCTTTCTACTCAAAAACCGGGAAGAACACGCCGCCATCTACTGGGCCTGCCAAATGCTGGGCGCCACCGCCACGCCGTTGAACTGGCGCTATGCCCAAGGCGACGTCGAATTTTGTGTCCGTGACGCCGGAGCGGTGGCCGTCGTCGCGGAGACGGATTCACGGGAGGCGGCCCTGGCTGCCCGAGAGCACTTGCCCGGAGTTGCGCATTGGATATTCGTCGGCCCAGACACACCCGCGGACTGGTTGCCTTTCGAATCACTTTGCGGGAGTGATGGCGATCCTGGGATGCCTGCCGGCGACGTCCATTGGTCCGATACCAGCATCATGCTCTATACCTCCGGAACGACGGGACAGCCCAAAGGGGTGCCTCGTTCCCATTTCGCGGAACACGCCGCGGCCCTGGCCCATATCGTCCAGAGCGGCAACCGATTCGATGATCGCACGTTGGCGGTGATGCCGCTGTATCACACGATGGGTGTCCGCTCGACGATCGCCATGGGGATGCTCAACGGCACGTTGATTTGTCAAGCCGATTGGTCGCCACGGGCCGCGGCGGAAATCATCCAGCACGAAAAGGTGAATTCGCTCTATCTCGTGCCCACGCTCTATCACGACTTGGTGGAGATGCCGGGATTGAACCGTTTCGACCTCTCCAGCGCCAAAAAGCTCGGATACGCGGGGGCTCCCATGCATACGGCACTGATGCGGAAAGTCGAGCGCGTCTTCAACCCGGATATAATGTTGAATCACTTCGGCAGTACCGAGATTTATACGTTTACCGTGTGCGACCGCGTGCGGGATAAACCCATGTGTGCCGGAAAGCCCGGAATTTTCGGTCACGCTCGCGTCGTCGAGCCCGATCCGCATGGCGGCTCACGGGCGGACGATTTGGTCTCCCCCGGTGAAACCGGAGAATTGATAATCAGCATGGAGAGCGCGGAGGCCTTTTCGGGATACTGGAACCGGCCGGACGCCGATGCCAAGGCGATCCGTGACGGATGGTACTTCACTGGCGATCTGGTGTACGAGGACAGCGAGGGGGATTATTTTACCGTCGGCCGCATGGATGACATGATCATCAGCGGGGGCGAAAACATCTATCCCCTCGAAGTGGAGGCTGTGATTTCCAAACATCCCCAAGTCGAGGGCGTTTGCGTCGTCGGATTACCCGACCCGCGCATGGGCCAGGCGGTTACGGCATTCATCGTAAGGCGTGTCGATGGGGCGCAGGGCGCCGCCGCCGTGACGGAAGAGGAATTGGACCGCTTTTGCAACGCCTCTCCCCACCTCGCCGGATTCAAGCGGCCCAGGCGCTATCAATTCGTGGATCAAATACCCAAGGGACCCACGGGCAAGGTGCTGCGCCGCAAGCTGCTGGAGCAGCAAATTATTGAGGGCCGCGCGTTACGATCTTGACTGGAAACAATGAACGGAGCAGCGATGAACGAGAATTTTCGCATCGAGAAAGCCCAAAACGTGGCGACCCTATGGATTGACCGGCAGGAAAAGCGCAACACGCTCACGGTGGAGATGAGGGAGGCCCTGCCCGCAATTTTTCAGGAATTCGACCGGGAAGACGAGGTGCGGGTGGTGGTGATCCGTGGCGCCGGGGGCCAGGCCTTTTCCGCCGGGGGTGACCTGACTCAGTTTCTGGAATTGGATCCCTGGGAATTGGAACAATGGGGCGACACCCTGACTTGGGCCGAGCGCTGCCGCAAACCGGTCATCGCCGCGATCGACGGATTCACCATGGGCGCGGGTTTGGAACTGGCGCTGGCCTGCGATTTCCGCATTGCCACCCACAAATCGGAATTCGCCTTTCCGGAAATCCGGTTGGGTATGATCCCCGGCAGCGGGGGTACGCAAAGGGCGCTGCGTCTGATCGGTGCCACCCGCGCCAAGCTATTCATGATGACCGGTCAACGCATCAAAGGGCCCCAGGCGGAAGCATGGGGGCTCATCACCCGCTCCGTGCCGGAAGATCAATTCGATGCCGCCGTGAACGATCTCGCCGCTGAACTGGCGGCCATGCCCCCCCTGGCCCTGCGCACGCTAAAATCGGTGCTCAACCTGGGGGCGGATGCCCCCCTTGAAACGGCCATTGCCTTGGAGCGGAAGGCCTATGCCTGGCTGCGCTCGACGGCGGATTACGAGGAGGGCGTCACCGCATTTTTAGAGAAACGTGCTCCCAAATTTCAGGGAAAATAGTGCCATTTCCGCTTGAATTGTGGGTGGCCCTCGGCCAGCGCAGCGGCACCGCCAGCGCCTTCAGAGGGGCCATGACAAATGGCCGTGATTCATCTGGCACCATCAGCCGGCCAGCGCCATGAACCCCACGCCCGCGGTGACGGCGGCCATGCCGGATAGCCCCCGGCCGAGACGGCTGCCGAGGGGCACCAGCTTTTCCAGCAGCACGAAGATCGATAGGGCGGCCACCCACAGCAGGTTCATCACCCCCCCCACGAATAACAGGCCCATGATCACCCAGCAGCACCCGATGCAGTAGAGGCCATGGTGCAGCCCCATGCGAAACGCGCCGCCCACGCCGGGCCGCCAATATTGCGCCAGGAATTGGAGCGGGGCCTTGCAGTGTTTGAGGCAGGCCTCCTTGACCGGGGTCCATTGGTAGACGCCCGCGGCGATCAACAAGCCTCCGCCCAGGTAGGGGCTGATGGAGACCATCATCGGCGATAGCAGGGCCCAGCGATCAAGCCCCCATTGCAATCCCGCGGCGCCAAGGCTGAAGGCCGTCCAATCGGCCAGATAGCCCAGCAGGAATAATCCCACACAAAGCGATGCCGGTTGATCCGGTGTCATGCGGCGCACCAGGGTTCCATAGATCAGCACCGCCGGGGTCACACTGGGCACCATCATGGCCGCCATCATCACCGACCACATCAGGAACAACACCAGCAGGTCGTACCCATCCCAGGGCTTCATCGCCATGATCGCGGCGGGTTCGCCCATCGCCAGCCCTTCCATGCGGGCGGCGTCGTTCAGCAGGAAGATCCAGGCCAGTGCCGTGATCCCCGCCAACCCGGCCAATACCGGCACTCGGAACCGCGCGGCCAGGATTAAGCCCTGCATCCCGGCCGGACTCGCCGCCCCGGCCGCGGATCTCGAACACCGCGCCGCGCGTGACCGGGACATCGTCGATCTTCTCGTCTCCCATGTACGTCGGATTCGTTTTCCCGAGGTGGCGGAGTCGCCAGCCGCGCTCGGTCCAGTACAGCTCCGCGTGGCGCCGCGAAACGAAGGGGAGGTCGATGACGATCGGACAGCGCGCACTGCGTCCAATGGCGTACGTCCGGTTGGCCTCCAGCGCGAACCGCTGCGTCCCCTGGGGGCCGCGCACGACGAGGTAGGCATCGGTTGTTCGCGTCATCGGTGGCTTGGCCCGTCGCTCGTATCACCGCGGCTGCCGTCGCCGGACACGCTCGATGAACCAGCAGCGGCGCGGGCGAGACGCCGTCGCCGGAGCGCGACCGCAAACGCAGTGACCACCACGAGCACCGCGCCGATTGTCAGGAAGACGAACGCGACGTTGAGCTCGTCGCCCG